>CAJWUK010000175.1 GCA_913047365.1 uncultured Alphaproteobacteria bacterium
GAACCGTTCGCTAGCTAACGAACACTTGTCTACATATTCCTTCGGAGTAGTATTTAAAGAAGATTTGAAAAGAACAGGCAGCGGCAAAATGGGTAGAGAAAAATCCGGCGAAATGGCTTTCGAGGAATTCATTTCCGGGATGCGTACGCTGTACGAAAAAAAGCTGACGCCCGAACCCCATTGGCAGAAAGCGAAGGAGCTGCTCGAACAGCTGGTTAACAACAAGAATTTCAAGGAAATGACCGATAGCTGGCCAACTGGCGACGGCAAACAATATGTCATCTACGAAGACCCGGATTATGGTTTTGTTGTCGACGGGCTTGTCCGTGGACATTACCACGCGGCGGTCGCGCACGATCACGCCCATACCTGGACCGCTTACGGCATTGTATCGGGCTGGGAACGGATGACGCGCTATGTTCGGACCGACGACGGAAGCGACAGTGAAAGAGCCGACCTGCAACTAGTGTCGTCCGAGATTTGCGAAGCCGGAACCGTGGATATCATTCCGCCCTGGGACATTCACACCGAAAGCAACGAAGACAACCGCGCCGTGGCGCTGTCCGTCCGTAGCGAAACACTGGGCCACTTCGATCAGAACATTTTTCTGGAAGATGGCAGGGTTTCGACCATTCGCGGACTGACCCGTGTCGGTTTTGCACTGGACGGCACGCTCACACAGGCGGACACGTAGGGGAGGAAACCGATGGGCAAAGTTCTTACCGATGAACAGATCGAACAGTACAACCGGGACGGTTACGTTTATCCGGTCAGGGCAATGTCCGAAGAGGAGATTTCCGCTGCCACTAACAAGGTAGAGACATTCGAATCGGAATACGATTGCGAGGCGCAGGAAAGGCTGGTTTTCAAGGCTCACCTGCCCTTTCGCTGGCTGAACGATATTGTAAGGCACCCGCGTATATTGGATGCGGTGGAAGATGTTTTGGGGCCCAACCTGTTGTGCTGGGGAACCGGATTCTTCCAGAAAAACGCGCGCGATCCCCGGTTCGTATCTTGGCATCAGGATAGCTATTATTACGGGCTGGATCCCTCCGAGACCTGCACCGCCTGGCTTGCATTCACGCCAAGCAATCTTGAATCGGGATGTGTTCGGGTCATCCCCGGTTCGCATCGAGGTGATAAAAATCTGGAATTCGTGAACGAACCGCATGAGGACAACCTTCTGGTGAGGGGCCAGACTATAAAAAATGTAGATCTGGACAGCGCGGTTTCAATGCAATTGAAACCCGGCGAATTTTCCCTCCACCATGAAGCGATCGTGCATGGATCGGATCCCAATAATTCGGACCACCGCCGTATCGGCCTGTCCATCCACTACATATCCACCGATGTGAAACGCGTGGGATACAATAAGGACAGTGACAAACCTTCCGCATCGCTGGTGCGCGGTGTAGACGAGCATGGCCATTGGGAGCACGAGGCCCAACCTGAAAGGGATTTCGACCCTGACGCACTGGCTATGATGGACCGCATGCGGGCAGAGTTTTTCCAACGCGGCCGCGAAGGGGAATTCGTCGACAAGCCGGCGCGCACTTAAGCCTCTTTAAAACTTAACAAGACAGCCTTCCCTATGGCCCGCCCTTCCACGCGCATGGAAAACACCAACCGGTTCAAGCTGGGGCTGTTCTGCACCAACGGTTCCGGCGGCCTGGCAATGACCAAAGTGCCGGAACGATGGGACGCTAGTTGGGATAACAACGTCACCGCAACGCAAATGGGTGAAGCGGCCGGGCTGGAATTCACCCTGCCCATCGCCCGCTGGCACGGCTACCGGGGAGAAACCAACACCCAGGGCGAAGCCCTGGAAACCCTCACTTGGGCGACCGGCATGCTGTCCTGCACGGAAGAGATTACCGTATTCGGCACGGTCCACGTGCCCCTGGTAAATCCGGTATTCGCCGCCAAACAAATGATCTCGGCGGACCATGCCGGCTGCGGCCGGTTCGGGCTGAACCTAGTTTCTGGCTGGAATGCGGGTGAATTCGACATGTTTGGTGTGAAACTCCGCGAACACGATGAGCGGTACGACTACAGTGCGGAATGGGTTGAAATTGTCCGCCGGATTTGGGCGGAGGAAAAAGCCTTCGACTACCAGGGCAAGTTCTTCGACCTGAAAGGCGTGCTCCTGAATCCCAAACCCTATGGCGGTGGCAGACCGTTATTGATGAGCGCCGGCTCCTCTCCTGCGGGAAGAACCTTTGCCGCCAACAACGTCGATTGCCTTTTCATGGCCATCCCGGGTCTGGACGGGCTGGCTGATGAAATTTCCGGTGTGAAAAAAGCGCTCGGCCGCCGAGATATGGGTATTTATGCCAGTGGCCACATTGTCTGCCGCCCAACCCAGAAAGAGGCGGAGGAATATTACCACTACTACGTCCATGAGATGGGCGACTGGGACGCCGTGGAACACATTATTTCCATCCGCCAGCAATCCCAATCGATACCACCCGACGCGTTATCGAAAATGAAAGAACGCCTTATCAGCGGCGTCGGCACGTTCCCCGTAGTCGGCAGCCCCGACACTATTGCCGAAATGTATGGGCGAATGGCAGATGCCGGGCTGAACGGCATGGCGATTGGGATGGTCAACTACATAGACGAAATACCATTCGTCGAGGCTGAACTTCTGCCCAGAATGCAACGTTTGGGACTTCGTGATCCGGCGACTCCGTAAAGTCCTATGACCGACGACCGATATCCCCGCGTAATCGTGCTGCTCGCCATGTCGTTGGTGACAGCGCTCTATGTGGCGACGCTGACCATCGTTAATGTTGCGCTGCCCCAGATGCAGGGGGCATTGTCGGCAACGCCGGATCAAATTTCTTGGGTAGTGACGCTGAACCTAGTCGCCACTGCCATCGCAACACCGTTGAGCGGCTGGCTGGTAGCCCGGTGGGGACAGCGCCAAGTCCTGATCTGGTGTGTGGTGGGTTTTACCGTGACAACTTATCTTTGCGCCACTGCGACCACACTGGAACCCCTTCTCCTATACCGGGTCGGACAAGGAGCGTTCGGCGCACCGCTGGTGCCGATCTCTCAGTCGATTATCCTCAACACATACAGGGAACGGGACGAACGAGCATTTGCAATGAGCGTATACGGCATGGCTGTCGTAATCGGCCCCGGTCTAGCCCCGGCGCTCGGCGGCTACATGGCGGAAGAATACAACTGGCGCTGGATTTTCTACCTGCTGATGCCGGTGTGCGGTCTGGCGCTTCTTAGCATTCTGGTTTTTATCAGGGACGGCGTTCGCCCCGATCGGTTTAAGCTGGACTGGACTGGTTTTATCGCCCTGTCCGTCGCCGTGACATGCCTGCAACTATTGTTGGACCGCGGAGAGCGCCTCGACTGGTTCGAGAGCGAGGCGATCATCATGATTTCGGTGGTCCTGGTGCTGAGCCTGTATTTTTTTGTCGTTCATTCCTCCTTTCACAAAAACCCGTTCATCAATCCACGCCTGTTTACCGACCGCAATTACGCAATCGGCCTTTTTCTAGTCTTCGTCTACGGCATGCTGAACGTCACCCCAACCGTTCTGTTGCCTTCGATGCTGCAAAACCTCGCCGGATATCCGGATTCCGACATCGGATTTATTTTGGCAATGCGAAGTGTGGGAATGATCGTAGCATTCTACGTGATCGGAAAAATGTCGGCAGTCGACCCCAGGGTGGGCCTGGTAGTTGGTCTAGTAGCCATCGCGCTATCCGGCGTTCTGTCTGCCCTTTTTGATACAAATGTCACCGTCTGGCAGGTATGCTGGGTTGGTATCATTCAGGGTGTCGGATGTGGACTAATGTGGGTGCCACTTTCTGTCGTTGCCTTTTCGACCCTGGATCCAAAACTGGTCCCGGACGGGTCAGCTTTTTTCCACCTGATCCGCAATTACGGCAGCAGTATTTTTATCGCCCTGAACGTGATGGTCATCGTTCGAACGACTAAGGTGAACTATTCCGAACTGTCAGAAATCGCGACGCCCTATAACCAAAACCTGACCAGCCCGGTAACATCTGGACAGGTAGATATCGAATCGCTGTCGGGTCTTTTGTCGCTAGCTGAGGAAATATCGGTCCAGGCGGGCATGATTGGCTACCTCAATTCGTTCATTCTGTATGCGTTGGGCGCGTTGATCCCTATCCCGCTGCTGCTGATGCTGCGCATCAAAAAACAGGCTGTTTCAGTCTGACAGTGCGGGTGCCCCATCACGGTAGGGCTTCAACATGGCATAAAAAGTGGAATGAACCGGCGTAGGTATTCCGTGCTCTGCTCCCAAACGTACGATTGTGCCCGGCAACCCGTCGATTTCAATCCGCCTGCCAGCCACCAAGTCGTGATACATGGACGCATACATGTCCGTAGGAAAACTCATCGATGCTTGAGTCAAGAGGTCCACAATATTGTCCGGGAGATCAACGCCAAGCGCACGGGCCACCGCCTCCGCTTCACGAAAGGCCGCGACCGCAACGCCACGCGCTTCTTCGTCATCGAATGTCACCCGGATCGGAAGGCGTGAGGTCGCGCTTATGCCGGCATTCGTGGCGAGCAAAACCATTTTGGTCCAAAGTGCCACTTGAATATCGTCGGCGATCTCCGCCCCGAACGGACAGGGTTCGCAGGTGTTCAGAAAATCATTCATCATCGGGTCTGACTGACCATCCATTGTGCCAAAAACGATCCGCGTCATTCCCGGTAGATAGCTGACCACACCGGGTGCATCGATTTTTGCGGCGATATACGCAACGCCGCCCAGCACGTTCTCCCGCCCAAATTTTTGAGCAAGCTGATCTGCGCCATCGACGCCATTCTGCAGGGTGAGTACCCGGGTATCCGGTCCCACGATCGGCGCGATTGTCTCAGCCGCGGACAGGGTGTCGTAGAGCTTCACACAGAACAATATAATATCCACCGGTTCCATCGTTCTCGGGTCGTCCGTCGCCATCGTCGGCTCGATATGAAGATCGGTGTCCGTGCTTACCACTCGAAGGCCGTTTTTGTGGATCGCCGCCAGGTGATCGCCCCTTGCGATGAAAGTGACATCATTTTCGCGGGCCAGATAGCCACCGAAATAGCCGCCTATTCCACCGGTTCCCATTACTGCAATGCGCATGTTGTGGACCCCATATTTTACCTCAAACGAACAAGTGGTGAGGGTTTGAACCCGACCTCTTACCTGGGATGGCCGGATTTGCGCCGACGACCCCTTGGACCCCAGCGTTATATATTATGAACATCGTCTCAGAAATCATCGACTAACCCATTAATTTATTTTTTCAAACACACCTGCCGATGCGGGCAACCGCGCTCCCCGCGTAAAGCCGGTTTGTTCCGGTTATTTTAGCAAAACTACAAAAGTGCCTAGCCACCAGGCCTAGGGCTTAAAGGTGGCACGATATAAACCGCTCCGGTGTTAACACCTACTTAGACAACCTTGCCCCCATTTAAAATTGAGAATAAATCCCATTATTCTTAAATCAGCTTGGAGCAGGTTCTGCCAAGTGCTCGGCAATTCTTTGGCACCTATTCTGTTGTCATAAGTGTTGTCACCTACGAAAATCGCGGAGCTGAGGGCTCCGCGATTTTCTTCTAACACACTGATATTAATTATTAAAAAATGGTCGGAGCGACTGGATTCGAACCAGCGACCCCTTGACCCCCAGTCA
>CAJWUK010000176.1 GCA_913047365.1 uncultured Alphaproteobacteria bacterium
GATGTGGGCGTCGAAATGCCTCGGGCGGCCGGTCAAATGGACCGCCGAACGGTCGGAAGCGCATCTGGCGGATTATCAGGGCCGCGATAATTACTCGGTGGCCAGGTTAGCACTTGATTCCGACGGTAACTTCCTCGGCATGCATGTGCGTACACTGGCGGCGCTCGGTGCATTCGTCACCACAGGCGGTAATGGCCCGCCAATCAACAATCTGGGTACGTTGGCCGGCACCTACAAAACGCCCGCGATCCATGTGGAAGTCTCCGGCGTTTTCACCAACACTACGCCAACATGTCCGTATCGCGGGGCCGGTCGGCCCGAAGCGGCGTATATCATCGAAACCCTGGTGGAAGAGGCCGCGAAAAAGCTGGGCCGCGAGCCCGCTGACCTGAGACGCCAGAACACGATTCCCGCTGACGCTATGCCGTTCAAGACCGGGCTGGTGTTCACCTATGATTGCGGAGAATTCGAAAAGAACCTGACCGATGCGATGGACATGATCGACTATGCCGGGTTCGACGCGCGCCGGCAGGGCTCGGAAGCGCGTGGCAAGCTGCGCGGCATCGGCATTTCCAACACCATCGAACGCGCCGGGGGCCCCTCCATGGAGGAAGCAACCATCCGCATCGACAAAACGGGCAACGTCATGGTGCTCGCCGGTACCATCAGCCAGGGGCAGGGGCACGATACCGTCTACAAGCAGATCGTCGCCGAACAGCTCGGCGTCCACGTTGACCGCATCCGTGTGCGCGAAGGCGATACGGATCTGCAGGGCATAGGCGGCGGCACCGGCGGCTCGCGCTCGGCGACCTGCGGTGGCTCGGCTGTGTTTCGCGCGGCGGAGGCGGCGATTGAAAAGGCAAAGAAACTCGCCGCTCACCAGATGGAGGCCAGCGTCGACGATATCGAGTTCGCCGAGGGAAATTTCACTATTGCCGGCACCGACCGGTCGCTGACGCTGGACGAGGTCGCGAAGACATCCTACATGCCTGGCAAACACCCCGACGACGTGGATGCCGGTATCGACGAACGCGCCACGTTCTCGCCGAAGGTCGCCAATTATCCCAATGGTGCTCATGCCTGCGAGGTGGAAATCGACCCCGATACCGGCGAAATCGATATCCAGGGTTACGTAATCGTCGATGATGTCGGTACGGTGCTGAACCCGGCGCTGCTGAAAGGCCAGATTCATGGCGGCGTGGCCCAGGGTGTGGGGCAGGCGGTGATGGAGCGCGCGGTCTTCGACGACAGCGGGCAGAACATCTCCGGCTCTTTTATGGATTACACTTTGCCGCGCGCCCAGGACTTCACCCTGTTCGATGTGAAATCCAACCCAGTGCCCACCGAGCAGAACCCACTTGGTGTCAAGGGCGCGGGCGAGGCAGGCACGGTCGGGGCGTTGCCCGCCGTGATGAACGCCATTGAACACGCGCTGCGGTCCGCAGGAGTCGAGATGATTGAAATGCCGGCTTCACCTGAACGGGTGTGGCAAGCGTTGCAGGCAACCAGCTAGGCAGAGCCACGATGAAACAGGGAGCGAAGTCATGAACGAAAAGGCGTTTCCGGCATTCGAGAGTTTTATCACCGATCTCCGCACGCTCTGGGATGAGGGGCAGTCGGAGGCACCCGATCACTGGGAGAAAGTGCGTTCCCGGCTAGGCGACCTGATAAAGGACGAAACGCTGCAGCAGGCGAGCATCAACTGGCCGGGGAAGCGCGGAGAAGAACTGATCCTTTATCACGATCCCGATCACGGGTTTTTTGTGGGAGGGCTCGTTCGCCCCCGCGAACATCAGGCGAGGGCCCACGATCATGCCCATACCTGGACTGCCTATGGCGTGTTGTATGGCCGGGAAAAGACGACGCTGTACAAGCGTACGGATGACGGCAGTGTGACCGGCAAAGCCACTTTGGAATTATTGGCGGAGTATGAGGCGCCGCAAGGACACGTGGACCTCGTGCCGCCATGGCAAATCCACGCGGAGTCGAACTTTGGGGACCGGTCGGTCGCAATCACTGTGCGGACCGAAAAGCCGGGCGGATACGCGCAGAACATGTTCTTCCCCGAACTCGGGACGACGGACATGTCTCACAAAGGGCTGAAACTGATCCCGTTCCCGCTTGCGGCGTAGGCTGATTTCTGAAATTCCGACCAGCCGTTCCATGCGCCACTTCGACCGTCACTCTCTGAAACTCGGGCTGTTTGGGCTGAATTGTTCGGGCGGCCTGTCGGCGACGCGGGTGCCGGAGCGATGGGAAGGGACGTGGGAACAAAATCTGGAAGCCACGAAAATGGCGGATGCGGCGGGGCTGGATTTCTTGCTGCCGTTAGGCCGGTGGAAAGGATACGGCGGCGTCCACGACCATAACGGCGGGAGCTTGGAAACCCTGACCTGGGCGGCGGGTATCCTGGCCGCGACCGAGAACATTATGGCGTTCGGCACGGTCCACGTCCCGCTGTTCAACCCGATCGTCACCGCTAAGCAGATGGTGACTGCCGATCAGATCGGCGGCGGGAGGTTCGGACTCAACATTGTTTGCGGCTGGAACGAGGACGAATTCAACATGGCGGGCGTTGAGATGAATACCCATGAAGATCGCTACGAACAGGGTCAGGAATGGGTGGATATCGTCACCCGCGCCTGGACATCGGACGCGCCGTTCGATTACGCGGGTAAATACTATTCGGTCACCGGCGCGCTGCTGAAACCTAAGCCAGCCTCGAAAAATCGACCGCTAATCGTCAGTGCCGGCAGCTCCAACCGCGGGCGCGACTTCGCGGCCAGAAATTCAGACATGATGTTTACCGGCATCCGCACGGTGGAAGACGAGATCGCCGCTGATATCGCCCAGCTAAAGGCCCTGGCCGCCGGGCACGCGCGAAATATCGGCATGTTCACCAACTGCTATGTCGTGTGCCGCCCGACCGCGAAAGAGGCCGAGGAGTATCATCACTATTACGCCGTGGAGATGGCCGATACCGGTGCTGTGGACAGTCTGGTTGCCCGACGTGCACGGCGGGGTAAGTTTGACGACCTACCCGAAGAAATGAAACGGAATCTGCGCCAGCGTGCCGGTGGCGGTAACGGGGCGTATCCCATTGTCGGGAACCCGGACGAGGTGGCGGCGCGGTTCGTCCGACTGCACGAAGCGGGGATCGATGCATTCGCGATGGGCTTCGCAAACTATACCGCGCATCTGCCTTATTTCAGGGACGAGGTGCTGCCCCGGCTGGAGAGAGCCGGGGTCAGGTAGGGTTGTCACCGTTTTTTAGGGATTATTCTGGATAGGGCTCAGGCTGCGACCGGCGCTTCCCCTTCCACCGTGGTCCGGTACAGGTGGCGGATATCGGGATAAACGTAGCCGCCGGTAGCGCGGTGGTTGACGCAACGGTTGTCCCACATCACCACATCTCTGTCTTCCCAGGTATGGCGATAGCGGAATGGCTTTTTCAGCGAATGGGCAATCAGTTCATCTAGCAGCGTTTCGGCGTGTTCTTTGGACAGACCGTCGCCCTTAATCGCAATGGTAAAGCGCGGCGAACAATACAGGCTCTTGCGGCCGGTTACCGGGTGGACGCGCACCAGCGGGTGTTCGACGTCCGGTATTTCCCTCTCCTGCCTTTTGTAAAACGCGATGGCGTCTTCGCGCGAGCCGGAAATTTCCACTCGTTTATTTTTCAGCTTGCTAATCGAGTGGTGGCCCCGCAGACGCGCGATGCGCGCTTTCATCTTCTCTGAGAGTGCGTCGTAGGCGGTGTACATATTGGTGAAATCAGTGGCGCCGCCCTGCGACGGATTTTTCAGCGAATACAGTATCGTGCAATTAGCGGGCGTTTTTTTGAACTGGTGATCCGTGTGCCACGCATCGCCCGCGTCGATTACGCCGATCTGGTTGCCGTTTTGGTCCACGTCGTTGGAAAGGACCAAGATTTTGGGATGCTCGTCGAGCGTAAACTTCAGGTTGTCGTGGGGCAGTACTTCGCCGAACCGTTCGGAAAAATCGACCAAGCTCTGCGGATCCAATTTCTGGTTCCGAATACAGAGCATCTGGTGTTCCAGATACGCCTCGTTAATCAGACCGAAAGTCGCATCGTCAAGCGTGTTCAGATCGATGCCAAAAATCTCAACTCCCATTGCCTCGCTGAGCCGGTTAATTCTGATTTTGTCCGTCATCGTCAGGCCGATTTGCGTATACCTGTTAGTTCCGCTTGTTCAGCGGCGATCAGTTCATCCATTAGACGGCGTACTTGAATGTTGGGGGCATCGCCGTTGATATCGATTTCCATCGCGTCCGGCATTTCCGACATCCGCGCTTGTTGCGCGTTCAGGATCACTTGGTCTTCCTCGAAAACCTGGGTGAACTGTGTGCGATATATTTCATCCCAGTCTGGATCGTCGATCTTGAAGTGCCGGGCATGGGCATAGAAGTAATGGCTGGAGGTTTCGGTCTCCGGCGTCGGCATGTTCATCACCTTCATCTCGACGCCGTGCTCTTCGGTCACTTCTCCTGGCTGCAGGTCCATATCCACATGGAAGGTGCCGGCATGATTAACGATGTATCCCGGCATGTCCGACGTGGTCACCAAAAACCGGTCCACATTGCCGTCGAAACCGCCCGCTTTCTTGTAGAACGGCGCCGGCGGGCGGTCCGTCACCAGCCGGGTCATCTTCACACAGCGGGCGAACCGTTCCGTCTTCGGCGGGAAATCGACGATGGCGTCGTTCCCGATGGATGTTTGATGCACATAGCTGAGATGCGTGATGTCGAAAAGATTGTCGGAAATCAGCAGGTAATTCGCTTCTACCGGCATCGGTGTGCCGCCGCGGCCGGGAATGGTCTTCCAGTCGTCGCTGTCCAGCCACCACCAGTCCGGCAGCAGGGTGTCATCGGCCTTTGCCGGGTCGCCCGTCCAAATCCAGACCATGCCCCAGCGTTCGATAACTGGATAGGAGCGTACTTCTGCGCCAGGGGGCACTTTGGTTTGCCCTGGTACTTTTACGCAGGCGCCTGTCGCATCAAATTCTAGGCCGTGATAGCCGCACTGGATATGCGCTCCCACGACTTTGCCCATAGAAAGCGGTAGCGCCCGGTGGCAGCAACGGTCTTCCAGCGCGACGATCCCGTCCGGCGTCCGGAACATCACCACTGGTTCGTTCAGGATTGTGCGGTTGAACGGCCCCTCGCCTATCTCACTATCCCAGGCGGCGACGTACCAGGCATTCTGAAGAAACATCCCGGGTTCTCCCTGTTAGAAGACCACCCGATATTACCGGTACTGATTGAATGCAATCAAACCTGCATGGTCGCCTTCAAGATCAAGTCGAAGATCTTGATCTTAGGGTACTTAATTTCAGATTCCCGGTCCAGCGCGGTTTAGGCACTGAACTATGCCCTCAACGGCGATTTCCGTGGTATCCGATTGTTTGGCAAGGCACTACTTGCCAGCCACAATCAGTTTCCTCGGCAAGGCACAATATCTTATGTTTACCCCAACGCGCCCGCCGGGACGGAGGACCTGGACATTGTGTTTCTGCCGGTTAAGTTTTTCGAACGCAGCACTTTATTACCAATCCAGAATGACAACCCGCGTGTCGCATTCCAGAAAGCTGCCTTCGCCGCTTCGTTGTTATTCGCTTAATATTGCCTTCAGCCACACTTCGTATTGTCGCT
>CAJWUK010000177.1 GCA_913047365.1 uncultured Alphaproteobacteria bacterium
GCGCCGACCAGGGTGGCCGGGGCAAGCCGAGATTTTCGCGCAACGTACTGCCCTCGTATTCAGTGCGGAACAGGCCGCGGCGCTGGAGTTCGGGAACGACCAGCTCCACGAAATCCTCAAGATGAGAGGGATACAGCGGCGGCATTATATTGAAGCCATCGCATCCGCCCTCTGTCACCCATTGTTCCATCATGTCAACCACCTCTTCGGTAGAGCCAGTGATGTGGAAGTGGCCACGCGCTCCGGCAAACCGCCGATACAGATCGCGGATGGTCAGGTTCTCACGTCGCGCAAGATCGATAATCAATTCCGCCCGGCTGCCGCCGACCTCGTCAGGGGTGATGTCCGGCAAATAGCCATCAACATCGCAGCCGCTGAGGTCGACATTGAGACGTTCTGACAACAGTTCCAGCCCGGTCCTGGGGTCGATCAGGTCCTGGAGTTCGTCGTATTTGCGTTCGGCTTCCTCCCGGGTGGGTGCAACGCAGACCGACAGGCCCGGCATGATCTTAAGACTGTCCCGATCGCGTCCGAACGCTTTCATCCGCGATTTCACGTCGGCATAGAATTCCTGCGCGCCTTCAAGGGTTTGGTTCGCGCCAAAAACCACCTCTGCGGTTTCCGCCGCCAGCGCGCGCCCGTCTTCCGAGGCCCCGGCCTGGATCAGCACGGGCTCGCCCTGCGGCGACGGCGGGACGTGCAGCGGGCCGCGTACCTTGTAATGCGGACCGTCATGCTCAAGAACTTGCAGCTTGGCCGGGTCGAAATACGCACCTGCTTCCTTGTCATAGACGAAGGCGTCGCCGTCCCAGGAATTCCAGAGCCCGCGCACGACATAGGCGAACTCGCGCGCGCTCGCGTAGCGGACCGCCTTGTCAATGTGCTTGTCGTAGCCGAAACTCTGGGCCGCGGCCGCATTCCCCGTGGTCACGAGATTCCAGGCCGCGCGACCTCCGCTGATCACGTCCAGTGAGGCGAAACGCCGGGCCAGAAAGAAGGGCTGTTCGTAAGTACTGGTCGCCGTACAGGCGAGCCCGATATGGGTGGTGTGCTGGGCAAGCGCCCCCATCAAGGTGAAGGGCTCGATCCAGGCGCAATGGGAGTCGCGGCTCAGGGCGTCGAGGGTGCCGCGCCAGAACGACACGGAATCCGCCATGAAGAACATGTCGAAAAGCCCGCGTTCAGAAAGCCGGGCAAGTTCGATGAGATGGGCGAGGTTACCGCCGCTGTCGGCAACGCTATCCGGATGCCGCCAGGCGGCGATGTGGTGACCGCAGGGCCAGTAGAACATCCCGAGTTTCATACGACCAACCCCTCTCCTGTAAGTTTCGTGCCTCTGGTGGAAGTATGTCAGACGTCATCATATAAAGAACATCATGCTTGATACACCCGCGCAGTCGAACTCCCGGGAAACGCACGACGATGCCTTTATCCACCCGCTGACTAACATTGAAACGCACTTGAAAAAAGGTACCATCGTGACCAGGAATTAGACGGCGTCTGGGTCACCGACACTCACGGCAATTGATATATCGAAGTCATGTCGGGTCTGTGGCGTATCTCGCCTGGCTCCCGGCAGAACCAGCTGGTAAAGGCCACCGCCGCAGGTGTTCACGCTTTTCCTCGGTGGTCAGATCCCTACGGAGCAGCAGTGTCACAGGCGTTAGCCTCGGTGTATAGTTTTCAAGAACAGCGCAGCAAGACGCACGGAGGCATTAATGATTGATTTCTTTTTTCCTACCGAAGGTATGGGCTCACAAACCCTGAGACTGGTTGCAGAGGCCAGCCAAGGCGGCGGCGATCCGTTTGAAATCGCCCGCGTCTGCAGGGAAATCGAACTCGGCAACCTCGACAGCTGGGAAGCCGAATGGGTCAAGAAGGCTGAGGATACCGAAGCTCGCGCAAAGAAGTGTCTTGCAGCAGGGCACGAACGCTCAGCGATGCAGTACTTCTTCGCCGCAAACCAATATTGGCGCATGGCCGATGTGTTCCTCCGCATCGACCGCAATAACGATAAAGCAAAATATTTCGCCAAATCGCAGGAAAATTTTCGGGCCGCTGCTGCGCTGCATGACCCGCCCATTGAGGTAATTGAGGTTCAATGCGGCGACGAGACCTACGACGGGTATTTCTGCCATCCGCGTAATCCCAAGCCCGGCAAGTGGCCCGCAATCTTCTTCATCGGTGGGGCTGATGCATTTGCGGAGGAAATCTATTTTTCTGGCAAAGAGATGACTGAGCGGGGGTACGCGATGTTACTCGTGGACACCCCTGGTCGTGGTTCGTCCATGTATCTTAAAGGCATCCCTACGAGAGCCGACTATGAGGTGCCGGGTAAGGCTAGCTTCGACTACCTGTTCTCCCGTCCCGAGATCGATCCTGATCGTGTGGGCCTGATGGGCATTTCAATGGCGGGCTATTACGCACCTCGCGTTGCGGCGTTTGAAGACCGGATCAAATGCCTGGTGTCGTGGGCGGGGTGCTATTCGATTCTCGATGATTTGTATGACTTTTATGAGCACCTCCAGCCCACCGTGCAACGGTTGCTGGGTGGCGTGACACATGAAGAAGCTCGGAAGCGGTTAAAGGCGTTCACGATGGAAGGGATCGCCGGAAACATTAAAGTGCCGACATTAATGACACACGGCACCAGCGATAAACTAATGAACTGGAAAGGGGCCCAACGCCTGTTTGACGAAATCGGTGCGAAAGATAAAACGCTGGTATTATATGACGATCCGAAGGTGGGCGGCACCGTTCACTGTTCGCATGATTGTTGGGTGCATCAGTCGCCAATGATATTCGACTGGATTGAAGAACACCTCTAAACGACAAAGGGCTTGTGTCCTTACCCCATATAGCTGGGTCCTAAATTTTTTGAGCCTGATGAAGGAGTTGATGGCTCTGAAACGTCATTCAGACGAGGACCTACTATAGCGTCTGCGTGAGTTTGAGGTGAAGCCGCCGAGGGGTAGCGCCCGAAATTCTAATCAGGAATAGGTAGGGAACTTGGGGGCTAGACAGGAAGCGCCGCAGGACGTTAAACAGTTCTATGACCTCTCTGAGTTTGAAACAGTTATATGGCCTCTTTGTATTTAATGACTTCCCCCGTGAGGTTACTTTTAAAGCTAATCTTTGCCCCTTCGATCCGCCGACTAGTATTGATATTCGCACTAATCGCGTCGGCACCAGTCGCTAAAGCGGATAGCGGGGATTTTCCATCGGCGGTGCCGAATTTAGCCGAGGACCTGACGAAACTCCTCTCCGTTGATCACCGCATCTTAGCTGCGAAGTCTGCCCTAAACGCCGCTCGTTCCGGCAATAAACAAGCTTTCTCCGTTTTTTTGCCTACAATTAGCCTTAGTTCGGATGCCGGCCGGGAAGTCATTGATAGCCCGTCGACCAGAACATCAGGTTTAGACGAGCAGAGAGAGACGCGGGAGAAAGCCACGTTAACCGTTACCCAGAACCTGTTTTCTGGCGGAGCCAATGTGGCTTCCTATGAGAGCTCCAGCAAACAAGTGGATCTGGCTGTGCTCGGCTTGGACACTGCTGAAAGTTCGGTCTTGCTGGAGGGATTGATAGCTTATTTCTCTTTGGTTAGGGATAAAAAGCTGCTGGATTTGGCCTTACGGGCTGAAGCTCTTACGAAAAAACAGCTCAATTTAGAAAACGAAAAGGTTGAGAAAGGGAAGGGAATAGCTCTTGACATCCTTCAGGCGAAGAGTCGACTGCAGCTAGCGACCCAGCGCAGGATCCAATTCAAAGGGCAGTTGGCCGTTGCGACAACTCAATTCACTTATCTATTTCGGTTTCGGCCCGTTTTAGTCGCAGGGTCGGGCACAAAATTCGAGCTGCCCAAAATACCGCCGTCACTGGAAGATGCCCTCAAAATCACTCTCGAAAACAGTGCAGCTCTTGCCGCCGCGCAAACGACCGTTGACGTGACCAAAATAGGGATAGGCAGTGCAGAGTCGGGGTTCTGGCCCAAGTTAGACCTCGAGGCGACGGTTAATTACGAACGAGACGCGGGCGGGGTTGAGGGGATCCGAAGAGATTGGTCGGTCCTATTAAAGGCCAGCTGGACTCTATTTGACGGTTTAGGAACCTATTACGGGGCTAAGTCAGCCCGCAGCAATTATGCCGCATCAATTAGCCAGTTCGACGCAGCCAAAAGACAGGTGAAAACTGAATTAATATCTAGTTTTCAGCGTTTTCAGATTGCCGAACAAAACAAGGCATTGATGGAAAATGGGCTTCGCATCGCCGAAGAAATCGTCTCAGCGCAGGAAAGAATGGAAAAGGCCGGTAAGGAAACTGTAATCAATACACTGGACGCCCAGAGTCAGCTTATCGACGCAAAAATAAATTATACTTCCGCATTCTATGATCATTTGCTGGGTGGTTTAAGCGTTATGTCTACCATGGGCGTCTTGACGCCAGAAAATCTTGGTGTCGCGATCCAATAGAAGGACTTAAAACTTCCGAATCGTAATATTGAAAATCTAAAATAAGCAGCAAATAAATTGGCAAAAGAAGCACCGATATCCGTGAATACGTTACCCGACCTGGGCATTCACACTGCTGCCGATCCCATATTCATAGAGGCTACAGCGGCGTCAGAACTTATCGTCCCTCAAGCCTCGGCCCTGCTGAAGGGATCATATTCACGCCAAGGTCCTGATCTCCTGATAAGTGGGGAAAATGGAGAACAAATTTATATTATCGGTTTTTTCTCAGAACCGGACCCGCCAGATTTGTTTACGGAGGGTGGTGCTCGAATCTCCGCCGAATTGGCGACTAAGCTCGCAGGACCCGCCACACCCGGCCAGTATGCGCAACTGGGCCCATCTTCTTCTCCTCAACCGATAGGGTCGGTGAAGGCTCTGTCTGGAGAGGTTAACGTTACTCGATCAGACGGGACCAATGTAAGGCTGGGTGCGAACGATCCTATTTTCCAGGGTGACGTAATTCGAACGTCAGCGGATGGGACCGTCGGTCTAATCTTCAATGATAACACCACAATCTCCCTCTCAGAGGGGGGCAGAATGGTTTTGGATGAGTTTGTTTATGATCCAGCCACAGAAACTGGAACTTCGAAAACATCATTTGTGCAGGGTGTTTTTTCCTTCGTCTCTGGGAAGATCGCCAAATCGGGTGATGACTCTATGGTGGTTGAGACGCCTGTTGCATCGATAGGGATTAGAGGAACGACCGTCGCCGGGCGAGCAGCGCAAGAAGGCGAGCAGAATACCATAGCGCTTTTGAGAGACACTGATGGCGGTGTCGGACAAATCACGATTTCTAATGGCGCCGGCGTGCAAACACTCACGCAACCGGGACAAGCTGTAACTCTATCTAGCTTCAGCCAGCCACCGCCTCCCCCCGTTATCATTCCAGTTCAACAGATCCAGCAGCAATTCGGTACTGCTATTCAAACGCGACCTCAACAACGCAGTAACGACGAACAAAGACGAGAAGAACAGAGGCAAGAACAGCAAAATACAGAGACAAACGCTCCGGCGCCGGAGGGAGAGGGAGAGGCGCCGCCTGAAGGTGAGGGTGAAGC
>CAJWUK010000178.1 GCA_913047365.1 uncultured Alphaproteobacteria bacterium
AAAGGCGAATAAAACAGGGATATTCAGGGCAAAAACTGGTCGGAGTGAGAGGATTCGAACCTCCGGCCCCTGCCTCCCGAAGACAGTGCTCTACCAGGCTGAGCTACACTCCGTCCTGACCGGCCGGGGTTATAGCGCCGCGGGCCAGTTGTCGCAAGCGGATGCTGTCGACGCTGCGGGGGGGAGGCGGCCTTTGTTGACTCGTCCGGGACACGGTTTCACTCTGACTTTCTTTCAGATGATTAGGTGACATTCTGTGACCGACCAACCGCTGCCACTCACCCGTTTTCGCGTTCTCGACCTGACCCGCGTTCGTGCCGGGCCGACCTGCGTGCGCCAGTTCGCCGACTGGGGGGCAGACTGCATTAAGATAGAGCTGCCGCCGTCTGCCGGCATCAGGGAAGGCATCACCGGCGACCGGAATGGTCCTGATTTCCAAAACCTCCACCGCAACAAGCGGTCGATGACGCTCAACCTGAAGGAAGAGGTGGGCCGGGAAGTGTTCTACAGGTTGGTGCGTGACTCCGACGTGGTAGTCGAGAACTATCGCCCGGATGTGAAGTACCGCCTCGGCGTAGATTATGAGACGCTAAAAGGCGTAAATCCCCGCATCGTGCTGGGCTCGATCTCCGGCTTCGGACAGGACGGGCCTTATGAAAAACGTCCTGGTGTTGACCAGATTGCGCAGGGGCTGGGCGGTATCATGTCCATCACCGGGCTGCCGGGGCAGGGGCCGGTCCGCGTCGGCACAGCTATCGCCGATTTGTCGTCCGGCCTGTATTGCGCAATCGGTATTTTGATTGCCCTGCTCGAACGGGAAGTTTCCGGCGAAGGGCAGTGGGTGCACACGTCGCTACTCGAATCCCAGGTCTCCATGTTGGATTTCCAGGCGGCCCGCTGGCTGATCGGCGCCGAGGTGCCGCCGCAAGCGGGTAACAATCACCCGACATCCATCCCCACGGGCGTGTTTCCCTGCAAGGACGGGCATTTCAATGTTGCTGCCGGCGGGCAGGACATGTTCGATCGGCTCTGCCGCGCGCTGGGGGCGGATGAAATAGCCGCGAACCCGAGCTATGCAACCGGCAAGCTACGCCAGCAGCACCGGGATGAACTGAACGCGGAAATCGCGGAATACACGAAAACGAAAACCAGCGCCGAATGGATCGACATCTTTAACGAAGGGGGTGTGCCCTGCGGGCCGATCCATACCATCGACAAAATGTTCGAAGATCCGCAGGTGAAGCATTTGGGGCTTGCCGCGCCGGTCACTTCTCCTAATCTTGGAGAGATCCAAGTGGTCGGCCAGGCGGTCAATATGAGCCGCGCGTCAAGGGATATCCGCACTGCTACGCCGGAACTTGGCGATCATACCGACGAAATTCTCGCGGACCTCGGCTACGATGCCGATGCTATCAAGGGGCTGCGCGATAGCAGCGTTATTTAGGAAAGGAAACAATCATGGCCGATGCTGCCCAAGCGGAAAAACCGCCCGGAACCATGACCTCCCGCAAGGAAAACGGGATCGGCTGGATGATTTACGACCAGGTGGCCAAGCACAACGCCGTTACATATGACATGCGCTGCGCCATTCCCGGCATCATGGCGGATTTCGAGGCCGACGATGACGTAAGGGTCGCTGTGATCGCGGGTGCTGGCGAAAAGGCGTTTATCTCAGGTTCGGACATTTCCCAGTTTGGGGAAAAGCGATCATCGGAAGAGGCACGCGAGCTGTATGACGAGGCCTCCGAGCAGGCTAATGCGGCGATGAATTCGTTCTCCAAACCGATGATCGCCATGATTCACGGTTACTGTTTAGGCGCGGGCGTATTGACCGCGATGCTGTGTGATTTCCGCATCGCCGCGGACAACGCACAGTTCGGCGCGCCGCCCGCTAAGCTGGGTCTCGGCTTCGGCTATAGTGGGGTGGACAATCTGGTGAAGTTGGTCGGACCGGCCTATGCCGCCGAAATGCTGTTCACCGGCAACCGCTACGGTGTCGAGGACGCGCTGAAGATGGGTTTGGTCAACCGGGTGGTGCCTTATGCCGACCTGGAAGAGACCGTCCGCGAGATAGCCGGCACAATCGCCGCCAACGCCCCGCTCACCCTCAAATCGGTAAAGACGTCGATCCGCAACACCCAGATGGATGAAAACGTACGTGATATGGCGACGGTGCAGGCCCAGATCGATGCCTGTTTCGCCAGCCAGGATTATCATGAAGGCCGAAAGGCGTTCCTGGAAAAGCGGAGTCCTGAATTTCAGGGGCGTTAGTGGTTGGAACAATGGAGTGGTGTTCGCGGCTGTTTTCAATACTGAAAATCTCTTGTAGTCCGCCGCTACATATTTTTGCCATTTGTTAGATGCTGTTATCGGCTTCTCCGATTGGGCGTTACTCCAATTAAATGAACGCCGGTTTGACGGCCGTTTCGTTTGTTATCTTGGGGGTCGGAGTATTTGCCGTAATTTTTTGAATTGCGGTCTGGATATTGGAATATGCCGCTGAGCTAACGGAGAAAATTGAACCAAAGGTTCTTTTAGACTTTCACTCCGATCACGGCGGTAGACCTTTCCTCCGAGCCATTCCCTTGCCCCTGCGGGGGGAGCGGGAAGCTCTATCAACCCGATATCTCCAACGGGGTAGTTCATCCTCTACCTAGCCCTACGCCTCAAGGAAGAGGGGACTAGATCGCTAGAGTTCACTAATAACTCCGGTGAATCGCGAATTCGACGGCTTCGGCTAGCGCGGATTTGATGTCGCAATCGGGAAACGGTTCTAGGGCCTGGCGGGCGCGGGCGCCAAAGTCGCGGGCACGTTCCATGCTGGCGGCCAAGGCACCCGATTTCTCCAGCATCGTCACAGCGCGGCGGAAATCACCTTTTTTTTGTTCCAGATCTTCCAGCGTCCGTCGCCAGAAGGTCTTTTCATTCCCATCGGCGGCATTGAACGCCAGGACGACGGGCAGGGTGATCTTGCCTTCGCGGAAATCATCGCCCACCGCCTTGCCCAGGGTTGCCTGTCGGGCGGAATAGTCCAGCACATCGTCGACAAGCTGGAACGCCATACCGAGATTGTGGCCGAACGCGTCAAGCGCCTGCCATTCGTCTTCCGGCCGGTCCGCCACGACGGCGCCGATTTCAGCGGCGGCGGCGAATAGTTTCGCGGTCTTTGACCGGATGACCTCCAAGTAATCTTCTTCCGTGGTCTCGGTGTCGTTGGCAGTCACAAGCTGCAGCACTTCGCCTTCCGCGATAATTGACGAAGCCTGAGAAAGGATGCGCAGCACGTCCAGATTGCCGTCTTCGACCATCAGTTCGAACGCGCGGCTGAACAGAAAATCGCCCACCAGCACGCTGGACTTGTTGCCCCACACCGCATTGGCACTGGCCGCGCCGCGCCGTAGATCGCTTGCGTCTACAACATCGTCGTGCAGCAGCGTCGCGGTATGGATAAATTCGACGCAGGCTGCGAGGCCGATATGCCGGTCGCCCTCGTAGCCGCACATGCGCGCGCCAGCAAGTGTCAGCATCGGGCGCAGGCGTTTGCCCCCTGCCGCGATGATGTGGCCGGCCACCTGCGGGATCAGAATCACCGGGCTTTCCATGCGGTCGATGATGGTCTGGTTTACCTGTTGGATATCGTCCTGTGTCAGCCCGGTCAGGGCATCGATGGACGGTTTCGGGCGTTCCTGACGCTCGCGGTCGAGATCGATTACGACGCTCACCTGGACCTCTATTCTTGACGATGGTGATGAACAGTCGGAACATACCCCTGCAAGGAAGGTGGTCAAGGTGCCGACGACGTGAAAGAACTGTTCAGATCGAACGAATTGGTCTTCTTGTCCTGGGCCGGAGCACTCCTGAAGTCAGAGAATATCGAGATGATCGTGCTCGACGGCCACATGAGCGTAATGGAAGGCAGCGTCAGCGCTATTCCACGCCGGGTGATGGTCGCTGACGAGGATTACGACCGCGCCAGAAGGGCGCTGGAAGCTGCAGGCGAGGGAGGCCGTCTTGTCTGAGCCCCTACCATCGCCTGGCTTGACAGAGGATGCTTTTCTCGGTGGCAAGGTCAGGCTGCAGCAACCCGTGCACGGCTATCGGGCGGCGATCGATCCGGTGATGCTGGCTGCATCGGTCGATGCTCGGGCTGGCGACCGGGTGCTGGAGGTAGGTAGCGGTCACGGCGCTGCGGCGATATGTCTCGCGTCCAGGGTGTCCGACTGCCGCATCACCGGGATCGATATCCAGCCGGCCATGGTGCGTCTGGCCAATGACAATGCGCGCCTGAACGATCTATCCCGGACCGTGGAATTTCTGATCGGCGATCTGGAACGACCGTTGCCCAAGATCGCGGCTGGCGGGTTCGACCACGCCATGGCCAATCCACCGTTTCTGCAAGCTACGCACGCGGAAGTATCGCCCAACGAAGAGCGCGCCATGGCGAATGTGGAAAGTACATCGAGGCTGGAAGACTGGATCGCCTTAATGCTGCGCATGGTGCGGTCGAAGGGCACGTTGACCCTTATCCACCGCGCCGACCGGCTCGACGAAATTCTGTCCATCCTGCGCGGGCAGGCGGGAGAAGCAGTTGTCTTTCCGCTGTGGCCGAAAGAGGGTACGGCGGCGAAACGCGTCATCGTGCGTGCCCGCAAGGGGATCAAAACGGGTCTGATGATTTCGCCGGGGCTAGTGCTGCATGAAGACGACGGCAGATATACGGCGTCGGCCGATGAAATCCTGCGTGGCGGGCCTAACGTGATATAAAGCCGCCATGACCATCGATGATCTGAGAGAAAAAATTCACGTCCTGCTGGCGCGCTTGCCGGTCGAACGGTTTCGCAATCCGCCGCCGGTCGTCGGCGTGCTGCGCTTCGAGGGCGTGATCGGCGGTAGCGCCGGACCGGGGCGTCCCGGGATAACGCTTTCAGGGCATGAACGGGCGATAGCGAAGCTGTTTTCCAACAGTCGGTTAAAAGCGGTTGCCTTGCTGGTGAATTCACCCGGCGGATCGCCGGTGCAAAGCGCACTGATCGCCAAGCGCGTGCGCGATCTGGCTGATGAAAAGGACCTGCCGGTAGTCGCCTTCTGCGAAGACGTCGCCGCGTCCGGCGGATACTGGCTGGCCTGCACCGGGGACGAGATTTTTGCCGACGCAAATTCGATTGTCGGGTCCATCGGCGTTATTTCCGCCGGGTTCGGGTTTGCCGATCTGCTCGAACGGTTTGGGATCGAACGCCGCGTGTATTCCACCGGTCCGCGCAAGGGGATGTTGGATCCGTTCAGGGACGAAAAATCGGAAGAGGTGGACCGGTTGAGCGAACTGCAAGAAGACATCTTCGAAAATTTTAAAAACCACGTTCGCCGCCGCCGGGGCGACCGGCTAAAGGCCTCAGACGATGCGCTGTTCACCGGCGATATCTGGACCGGCAATCAGGCGCTTGAAGTCGGGCTGATCGACGGTCTGGCTGAAATGCGCTCCGAAATGCGCAAGCGCTTCGGCGAAAAAGTGAAATTTCAGCGCGCCGAGGTGAGACGCGGGCTGTTCAGCCGACTGCGCGG
>CAJWUK010000179.1 GCA_913047365.1 uncultured Alphaproteobacteria bacterium
GCATCGGCCGGTGGGTGGGTGATCAATGTGCCATTGCTGACGATCCAGGCATTCGTGGATGTTCCTTCCGTCACAACGCCGTTATCAACTTGCCAGGCCTCGAAAACATCATTTCGCACAGCATCGTCCTTCGCCAGAACATTGGGTAGCAACGCGACCGACTTGATATCTGGACGCCGCCAGCGAATATCGCGGACCGTGATTACGGAAACACCCCCCCCGAACATTTCCTGCGAAGGCGGGGTCATGGGTCGGATCGTCATGACGACGGAGGGACGGATAGCGGGGGGAATCCGGTGATCTCTGGGCGAAACACCTCTGGAAACCTGAAGGTATAAGGAACCGTTGACGATCCTGTTCAGGCGCAGCAATTCGGCGACCTTGAGGCGGAATATGCCGGCAGTAAACGGCATTTCCATCCGGATCTCCCGCAATGACCGTTCCAGACGTTCCAAATGGAGCTCCTCATCGACCATCCTGCCCTTCGCCACTGCAATAACTTCGTAAACCGCATCCGCGAACTGATAACCACGATCTTCCACATGAACGCCCGCCTCGCGATGACGGACGAACCGGCCGTTGACGAAGGAAACTCTGGGCATAAAGGCTAGAAGAACTCGAGACTGACGGCGAAAAGCCGCTCTATTTCACGAACGGCGGAAGGCCGTACGAACATCACTACGCGGTCACCCTTGTTCACGATTGTATTGCTGCGCGGAGTAATCACTTCGTCGTCTCGGACGATCGCCCCTAACATGACCCCTTCTGGCAGGTCCATTTCCCGCAACGGTAGTCCGGCCAGGCTAGAGCTTTCAAGAATATCCGCCTCCATCATTTCGCCCAGGTGTTCGCCCAGGGAATGGACAGCACTAATTCTGCCGCGCCGCACATGCTGGAGAATCGTAGAGGCCGTAATCGCCCGGGGGCTGATAACTGCATCAACGCCCAGCGTGGTAATCAGCGGCGAATAATTGGTGTTGTTTACCAATGCAATGGCCCGTTGAGCGCCGTGTCGTTTAGCCAGCAGAGAACCAAGAATGTTAGTTTCATCGTCATTGGTGACGGCAACAATGGCCTCCGTCACCCCCACGCCAGCCTCTTCCAGAATGGAGGGTTCAAGCGCATTGCCGTTAATAACGGTGGTTTCCGGTAATCGCCGGGCCGCTCTCTCTGCCCCTTCGCGGTTCGCCTCGATGATCCGCGCGTTAACGCCAGGGTGTTCGTCGCGGACCAGTTGAGCAAGAAAAACCCCGACATTGCCACCACCGGCGATAATAATGCGGCGAGCCTGACGTTCTTCATGTCCGAATACCGTCATCGCACGCGGCACATGCTCGTTATCAGCGACGAAATACACATCGTCTCCGACCAGCATCCGTTCATCCGCGCTCGGAACTATGGTTTGGCCATCGCGAATGATGCCTACGACAACTATATGCAGATCTGGAAACACGCCGGTAAGCTGACGCAGTGGCGTATTTACGACCGGGCAGTTTTCGTTGCATCGCACCCCGATCACTCGAACCTTGCCCCCCACCATTGGAATAGTATCGAAAGCGCCGGGCACGACCAGATCGCGCGAAATCGCCCGCGCCACTTCCAGTTCCGGTGAAATAATTACGTCGATGGGCATGTTGTCGCGGCTGAACAGATCCGCCCAGATCGGCTTGAGATAGCTTTGATTGCGCACCCGCGCCAATTTTGTAGGCACGTTGAACAGCGAATGCGCCACCTGGCATGCGACCATGTTCACCTCGTCGGACTGTGTGACCGCAATCAGCATGTTAGCGTCCCCCGCATTCGCTTGTTCCTGAATATCGGGATAGGACGCAAAGCCCTGAATCGTCTGCACATCAAGGGCCTCGTTCACCGCTCGGATATTGTCCTCAGATGAATCGATGACTGTGACATCGTGATTTTCTAGAGAGAGCTGTCGGGCGATGTGGTATCCTACCTGCCCAGCTCCGCAGACGATAACTCTCATATCAGTTTCCTAGTCTGCGGCGCCCGCATTCTGGTATTCAGCGATTTCCTGACTGTTCACGCCGAGGGTTTTAAGCTTTCTGTGAAGAGCGGAGCGTTCCATACCGACAAATTCCGCCGTACGCGAGACATTTCCGCCAAATCGGGATACCTGTGCAAGTAAATACTGACGTTCGAAGTTCTCCCGCGCTTCTCTCAGCGGGAGCGACATCATTCGTGCACCCTCTTCCCAGCCGACAGAATCCGAGGTGTACGTTCCGATGTCCGGCGGCAGATGATCCACCGCCACTGCCTCCTCCGGATCGCCGGGTGCCATGATCAGTATCCAGTCGACGGCATTTCGCAACTGACGGACATTTCCCGGCCAGTCATAGGCCTGTAGCGCTGCCATAGCATCCTTGGAAAGCGTGCGCGGCGACACGCCTGAAAGCGCTGCCGAGCGGGAAAGAAAATGTTCCACAAGCGCCGGCACATCGTCCGGACGGTCCTTTAACGGCAGAATTTCTATTGGAACAACATTCAGGCGATAGAACAAATCCTGCCGAAAATTTCCTTCGGCCATTAGTTCGGCCATGTCCCGGTTTGTGGACGCAATCACCCGCACGTCCACGGTGACGGGCACCTCCCCGCCAACCCGCATGAAAGTCTGTTCCTGCAATACCCGGACGATCTTCCCCTGAGTTTCAAGCGGCATGTCACTTACTTCATCGAGCAGCAGCGTACCACCGTCCGATTCTTCCAGGGTGCCGATTCTGTGACCTCCGTCCACCCCGAGTTGTTCTTCCCCGAAAAGCTCAACCTCCATTCTGTCGGGGTTCATAGCCGCGCAGTTCAGGACAACGAAAGGTTTGTCTGCGCGATTGGACAATTTGTGAAGCGATCTGGCGAAAACTTCCTTTCCTGATCCCGGTGGGCCCGAAATCAGAACCCGGCTATCCGTCGGTGCCACTTTTTCTAGCGCTGCCCGCAATTGTCTAATCGCGGACGAGCTACCCACAATTTCTGTCGCCTGGCCGGTAGTCTGCCTCAGTTCTTCGTTCTCTCGTTTCAGTCGAGCCGTCTGCAACGCGTGTGTGACCGTTAGCAACAAACGATCCGCCTTGAACGGTTTTTCGATAAAGTCATAAGCGCCGAGCTTTATGGCGTTGACAGCGGTTTCGACGCTCCCGTGACCGCTGATCATTACAACCGGCAAGTTCGAGGAGCGCGAGGTCACGTTTTCCAGAATTTCCATTCCGTCCAACTGGCTTCCTTCCAGCCAGATGTCGAGAACCAGAAGATCCGGCATCCCGTTTTCAATTTCTGTCAACGCCTCGTCGCTGTTGGCCGCAGTCCTGCAGCGGAAACCTTCGTCGGAAAGGATATCCGCAATCAACAACCGGATATCGTTTTCATCGTCTACGATCAGGATGTTAGGCGTCATTGGCCAAAACATCCCCGGTGTTATCGGTGGCTGATTCTAGTACCGGAATTGTAACAGTTACGGCAGCGCCTCCATTTGCAAAATCCTTCAAGGCCAGGGAGGCGCCATGGTCTTCCAATATAGTTTTCACAATGGCGAGTCCAAGACCGGTACCCTTGGCGCGGGTGGTAACATATGGCTCGGTCAACCGGTCTTTCAGGCTGGGCGGTAATCCCCGTCCGTTGTCTTGAACACTGAGCACCGCCGCAGACTTATCGGCATTCAATTCAACGGACAGGACAATTTCGCCCGCAGGCAACGGATCAACGCCTGTCGCGTCCCTCCCGTCGATGGCGTCAATGGCGTTCTGCAGCAAATTCGTCAGAACCTGAGACACCTGCCGCGTATCCGCCCGTATCTTAATTTTCTCTTTTGGAATGCGAGTAACGAAATTTATTTCCGGACGAGCACTGCGCGGAAGTACCAACGCGTTCATGCATATTCCAGCCAGGTCGGCGGTTTCAAAATTCGGCCGCGGCATGCGAGCGAATGACGAAAATTCATCCACCATTCGGCCGATATCCTGGACCTGCCGTATGATTGTGTCCGTGCAGTTGGAGAACGTCTCCGGATCCGAAGTCACCTCCTTCAGGTATTTCCGGCGCAAACGTTCGGCCGATAGCTGGATGGGGGTGAGCGGGTTCTTGATCTCGTGTGCAATCCGCCGTGCTACGTCCGACCATGCGGCTTTACGCTGTGCCGCTACGAGTTCAGTGATGTCGTCGAAGGTGGCGACAAATCCGA
This sequence comes from uncultured Alphaproteobacteria bacterium, assembly GCA_913047365.1. Taxonomy (GTDB): domain Bacteria; phylum Pseudomonadota; class Alphaproteobacteria; order MPNO01; family UBA830; genus CAJWUK01. Next base: position 4,190 of record CAJWUK010000179.1, read on the forward strand.
CAACTTTGGTATCGAGCCTGTCCGCGGCCAGGCGAACCAGCAACATCCGAGACTGGCCGCCTCGTTCGATGGATACCTGGCCATCCGCAAGCCTGTAGGGCCGTCCAAAAGATTCATCGACTAGTTCTGCAAACTCTGGAACCACCTCTGAAATCAGCTCTCCAATTCGGGCTTCTAGATCGGTAGACAACAGCGCGCTGGCGGACCGGTTCGCAAGATTGATCCGTCCGCCCTCGTCGAGGCCGATGACACCTGCGGAAACGCCGGCCAAGACGGTCTCGATAAAATGGCGGCGTTCATCTAGTTGTCGATTTGCCTGAACCAGTTCATCACGTTGACCTTCCAACTGGTCGGTCATTCGGTTGAACGCCCTTCCCAGCAGCCCGAGTTCGTCGGACTGGGCTTTCTCTGCGACCCGAGCTGACAGATCACCGGCTCGGACCCTTTCCGCAGCCCCGGCGAGCTCGGAAATGGGTTTGGATAACCTGTCTGCAAACAACAGGCCGATCCATATAGCCACGAAGAGTAGCAGCAGGCCGACGAGGATGAAGATCATGGCGAATGTTATTTCGATCGACGACCGACGGCCCTCAATATCTCGGTACTCCGCTGCCGCCCGGCGGGTTTTTTCGATGTGCTCCAGAACCTTTGGTTCGACGTACCGGCCGACATACAAAAAAGTGTCAACCAGGCGGTCCATTTTGACCACCGCTCTCAGCCGGTCCTCAGATTCACTCGTGAGCAGGACCACATCTCCGGCGCGCGCTCGCCCCAACGCCTGCCGGGAAACGGGTTCCTGGTCCAAAACAAAGCCGAGGCTCCATCTGGCCAGAATTCTTCCGGTACCATCGAAGATATAAATCTCGCTTAGGTTCCGAACGACGCCTTGCGCCTTAAGAATGCGCGAAAACTGGCCCGGGTTTTCAGTCAACAGATGGACGGTTCTTTCCAGATCTCTTGCCATGGAAAGAACATCCCCCCGGATGACCTGCTGATGTTCCTCCAGATAAGCCTCCGCCACCGCACGGGATTCAATAATCGCCGTCCGGACCCTATCGCTGAACCAGTTTTCCATACCGAAGTTGAAGAACAAAGCCGAAAACGCAGACACCACGACTGCGGGCGCCAGTGCGATCAGACTAAACAACACCACCAGCCGGGTATGAAGCCGCGATCCGACCTGTCCCCGTCGGCGCTCCAGCCAAAGGCTTACCAGGTTACGGGCAACGACAAGACCCAGCAGCAAAAACAACACGAGGTCGATCTGCAGCAGAACAAGAATCGTTCTGGTATCCGCCCCCAGCGGCGACGATCCGGTGATTGTGGCATAGGTCGCAAAAG
>CAJWUK010000180.1 GCA_913047365.1 uncultured Alphaproteobacteria bacterium
TTGTATAAGAGGGCAGAAAATACTGGTTGCAACCATTCTTCAAAGCAAAGGCGGCGCTGTTCAGACCATTGTCAACGTTCGAAGAGGTATTGAACTGTCAACGTTCGAAGAGGTGTTGAACGCTTCGCCGTAATAGGAAATTGGCGCGCTGGTGGTTTATAATGGCGCGGAACATGTCGACGGTGTCCTCGCCGCACTGGATATCGAGTGGAAGCTGGCAAAACTGGTCCCGGGTTCTTTGGCGCCTCCGTTGCCTTTCTACGCATCCGATTTTTCCCAGTTTGTCACGGAGCCGCATGTGCGGCACTGGCCCGGACAAAAGGGTCTGTGCTACCTAAACCGCCGGTTTGATAGGGAAATTGTTGGTGACAAACGGTAACAGCATATTATCCAGCTTCGGCACGACCATTTTCGAGGTCATGTCCCGGCTGGCGCAAGAACATAACGCGGTAAATCTGGGTCAGGGATTTCCGGATGGAAACGGGCCGGATGACGTGGTTGAGGCAGGCGTCGATTATCTACGTAATGGGGTGAACCAATATCCGTCGATGTTCGGCATACCCGATCTGCGCCAGGCTGTGGCGGAGCACGCGGAGAGGTTTTATGGCCTTTCCATCGACTGGCAGAGGGAAACCATGGTTACAAGTGGCGGAACGGAGGCGCTGGGGGCATCTCTGCTGGGCCTGATCGAACCGGGCGACGAAGTCATCCTGATCGAGCCACTGTATGATTCCTATTTGCCCATTGTGCAGCGGGGCGGGGGCGTGGCGAAGCTTGTGCGCCTGAAACCGCCGAATTGGGAATTGTCTCGCGCGGAACTCGAAGCGGCGTTTTCGAACAAGACTAAGTTGATCCTTGTGAATACGCCGATGAACCCCTGCGCTAAGGTGTTCAACCTAGAAGAGCTGGAATTTATCGCGGCGCTTTGTCAGAAGCACGATGCCTTTGCCGTGTGCGACGAGGTTTATGAGCACCTGGCGTTCGACGGAGAACCGCACATTCCTATGATCACCATACCGGGAATGCGCGATCGCACGATCCGTATCCAGTCGGCGGGTAAGATCTTTTCGCTGACCGGTTGGAAGGTCGGCATGATTACAGCATCGCCCGATGTTCTGACGCCCATCGCCAAGGCCCATCAGTATCTGACCTTCACAACGCCACCAAATCTGCAGGCGGCGGTTGCGTTTGGATTGCGCAAGGATGATGCCTACTTCGAAGAGCTCAATTCCGACATGCAAGCGCGGCGCGACCATCTTGCGGACGGCCTCCGCGATGTTGGCTTCGGGGTCATTCCGTGCCAGGGAACGTACTTCCTGACGACCGATTTCCGGCCCCTCGGCTACAACGGGACAGATACGGATTTCTGCAAGTATCTGACGGTCGAGGCGGGCGTAGCGGCAGTGCCTGTCAGCGCGTTCTATACGTCAGGCGAAGAGGGATATTTCGCGCGGTTTTCGTTCTGCAAGAAGGCGGAAACCATTGATGAGGCCATTCGCCGCCTAAAGGCGCATTTCGGTTAGGTCGATTTGGTCAGGCCCCGCTTGAGGGAGCCAATTACGCGGACTGCCAAATCCGCCGTTTCTTGCGGTCGCTGAAGCGTAGTTGGTTAGGGCACCTGGTTGTGGTTCAGAAGGTCGAGGGTTCAAATCCCTTCAGGCAACCCACTTTTTTCAATTACTTACTTTTTTTTGGTGATTGCCTCTTCCCTAATTTGCAGGACTTTTGTCGCGGATTTGTGAAAGATGAACCATCATTTCCAGTTTTTTCTAAGTAGCGTGTTTCGCATATCGTAGGGTGATTTCGATACTAGCTTGGTCTAGATAGTCCGGGGCGGCTCTCAGATCACTTGTATCGCCGATATGCGTGATCCGGCGGTGTGGCGAAGGCTAGGGATGCGCGGAAGTGTTCTGAGATCTCTGCCCGACGGTAGGCAGCCTTAAAGGTTGTGTGCAGGCTCGCGATTGGTAGACGGGGTGCTCCTTGCAGTATTTCCACGGGCAGAGGTCGGGGTCATATGTGAATACCGGACATAATTTTTAAGGCTTCATGCGCATCATTTATCGCAGAGCTTACCTGTTTTCTGGCTAACCGGCCATTTTCAAAAGTGGTCCCTTCTGAACCTTCCGACATCGTCCCTGGTTCTCTGTCTAAGTTCAAACCAAACCATTAACGCCAGAAAAGCGACAACCAGAAGATGTTGCATATCTCTCGGATCTATGTTGTCCCGGTAACCAAACAAGAGACCGCCAATCAGGTAAAAAACTCCAAAATTAAGCACAATTGCGAGTGACGGTGCAGCCTTAAACGAAAAGAGGTACCTGAAAACGGCGTAAGCTAATAAGCAACCTGCGGCAAAACGGCTAGTCTTGTAACGATAAATTTGCTCACTTTCGCTAATTTTTAAATCGAACGGGAAAAACAAATCGGTTCCGAATACAGTCATCACTATGGAAGTGATGAACCATAAAAATAAAATCGTAATCGACACTTTTCGAAAGATTCGCATAACTTATCTCATTCGCTTTCTTATTTTATTGAAAAAATAACATCCAAAACGCTACCCGAAAATAAAACTTTTTGCTTTTTCAATATTAGGCGCGGATCGATGCAACGACCGTGTTGTTCACCGTCGGACCTGTTGCCGAAGAGTTGACCGCTCTAATACAGTTAGACTGTCAGGAAATGAGCGGGCTGGCGCTGGATAACGATCCGAAGACACCGCCGCTGACTAGGGTGAAGCTGTTTTTGGTCCTCGAAAAGGGTACCGAGTTCCTGACATAAGAATCGGGGCAGAACAAAAAGTGGACGGAGAAAAAATTTCAGGACTTCTGTTTCACTCTTATTCTGTATTTTTCACTATTTTCCACTTTCGCCTTGACGGGGATATCAAAAAACCCCAGAAAACTGGGCCGTTTCTTGCGGTGGCTGTAGCTCAGTTGGTTAGAGCGCCTGGTTGTGGTCCAGGAGGTCGGGGGTTCGAATCCCCTCAGCCACCCCAATTCCCTCAGACCACGAGAATTATTTGCCTTTTCGCTTGGGCCGGACGATCGGCAACAATAGATACGATGGATGTTAACGCGGGGGCGATAGAGCAGTTGTTGGGCAAATTGAAAACAGCTTTGTCTCGATGAAGAACCGGCTCATTCTCCCGTTGCTCGTACTTTCCGCATTTGCGTTGGCGCTTGGGGTGTTTCTGCCCGTTGTCGAGGTGCGAAACCTTGCCATTTTTTCGAACCGGTTCTCCATCATTGAAGCTGCCTGGCAGTTGCTGGTCGATGAAGAATATTTGCTGGGGGTCGTGATCATCGTGTTTTCGGTGGTGTTTCCTTTCGGAAAAATTCTGGCCGCCGGGATGCTGTGGCTGCGGTTCACGAATACCGACGAAACACCGACAAAATGGATCGGCCGGTTGGAGTTTCTCGGCCGCTGGTCCTGTGCAGACGTTCTTATTGTCGCGATGGCGATTGTCGTGACGAAAGCATCGGGCATCGCGGGCGCCAGTATGGAAATCGGTCTCTGGTTCTTTGCGGCCTCGATACCGCTAACGGCGTGGGCGGTCCATCTGATAAAGAAATCGGGCGAGAGCTAAAATTTTTGTCGCGCGAGTGATAAGAAAATAGCGTTTGCTGTTTGAAGGATATGACGATGTCTGGCGTATACATGGATTGGAACAGGTATGGATCCCCGCGACCGTAATCTTGGCTACTTCAATCTTTTGGCTGCCGAACAGCACGGCGAACGCGTGGCCATTATTGATATGTCGCGATCGCCCGCGGCAGAGATCACACACGCGAACCTAAACGACCGAATGGATCGTGCAGGCGCCGCCCTGCAAAATGCGGGTCTGCGACCGGGTGCGCGGGTGTTGCTGGCGATGGAGAACCGGTTCGAATTTATTGAGTGTTTTTTCGGGGCCATGCGCGCCGGTTTTGTTCCCATTCCGCTGAACCACAAACTGGGCGCGGACACCATCAGATTTATCATGTCGGACTCGGAAACGACGGCGGCAATTGTCGATCCGAACTGCCATTCACAGATTGTGTCCATCGTAAATGAGGCTACACTAGCGTCGAAAGTTGCCACTGACCCCGTGCCCGGCGGTTGGCAGAATTATGAGGACTGGATTTCTGGGACCGACCCGGCGACCCTGACGCAGGTTGAAATTTCTTCCGGCCAGACAGCTTTTCTTCCCTATACGTCCGGGTCTACAGGTGTCCCAAAGGGGGTTTTGCTGCCCCATGACGGCATGTTGTGGGGTATCAGAGCGGCACAGCAGTACTGGCCGGCAGAACCCGAAGATCGTGCCCTGATTGCAGGGCCACTTTTTCACAAGAATGCGATGCGGGTTTCGGTAAAACCGAAGCTTCGCGTAGGCGGATCGGTGGTGATATTACCCCGCTTCGAGCCAAAGATGTTTTTGACCGCGCTGGCGCAATACAGATGCACCCATACGGGCGGGGTGCCGGCGATGTACCGGATGATCCTTGCCGAAGAAGAAGTGCTGTCCAGCCTCAAGTTTCCGGCGCTAAAAAGTCTGGAAATGGGATCAGCGGTCGTTGGCGCCGATTTGATTGCGGCGGTAGAGAAGGCCTTCTCGGTCTCCGTTATTGAAGCCTATGGTTTGACAGAAGGGGGTGGCCCGCTGAGAGAGCCGGTTGATGGAAGCGAGACACCGCTCGGAAGTTGCGGTCTGGTCGCGCCGGAGGTCGAGGTCAAACTGGTTGGCGAAAACGGTGACGAGGATGAGAGCGAGGGCGAACTCTGGGTAAAATCGCCCGCCGTTCTTAGTGGATACAACAACCGGCCCGAGCTAAACGAAGAACGCCTCGTCGGCGGGTTTCTTAGAACACGGGACATTTTCCGTCGGGATGAAGATGGTTTCTTTTATTTTATGGGAAGGGCGGACGACCAGTTCTCCTGTGGCGGCGAAAATATAAACCCCAAGGAAGTCGAATTACTGCTGGTTCAGCATCCGGATGTCGTTGATGCGGTGGTGGTCCCCGTGCCACACAAAATCAAGGGTTACGCACCCGCCGCCCTTGTGACACTTCGCAGTCAACCGGGTCCGGATGAAGCAGTCCTGAAAGAGTTCACCCTGCAAAACGGCCCGGCCTATGCGCACCCACGGCGGATATTTGCTGTAGATGCAATGCCACTGAACGGGGCCGGAAAAATCGACAGATCCTTGGCGACGTCGGAAGTGATCGAACGTATCGGCGGTGACGGATTGGTCGGCGGAGCGTGAGCGAAAATTATTGCGCCTAGGGCTGCAATACGATCTTGCCGAAGAATCCCCGGTCTTCCATCAGGGTTTCCGCTTCGGCCAGATTTTCCAGGGGAAAAGTGTGGCTGACCACGGGCGATAGTTGTCCATCCGCGACATATTCGACGGACCGCGCTACGTCCTCCTGTGAATAGGAATTGGAACCCAGAACATCCAGTTCGCGGACCCAAAGATACCTGAGGTCTGTCTGG
>CAJWUK010000181.1 GCA_913047365.1 uncultured Alphaproteobacteria bacterium
TGCAATGCGGCTTCGTACGTTCAAACTTTTCCTTCGCCATATTCTTGGTTCCTTAGGTAGAAACGTTCTTAGTCAGCGGCTCAGGCAAGGCTTTCGCGGACTTCATCCGCGACGCCCTGCGGCACCTGTTCGTAATGATCGAAGTGCATCGTGAACTGGGCTCGGCCCTGACTCATCGATCGCAAGTTATTGACATACCCGAACATGTTAGCCAGCGGCGCCATGGCGTTCACGACTCGCGCGTTACCACGCTGGTCCATGCCCGACACATTGCCGCGGCGACTGTTCAAGTCGCCAATGATATCACCCATGTATTCTTCCGGGGTGACGACCTCGACACGCATGATCGGCTCGAGCAGTTTCGGACCCGCCTTCTCGACACCTTCGCGAAAAGCTGCCCGCGACGCGATTTCAAACGCCATGACCGAGGAGTCCACATCGTGGCTGTCTCCATCGTACAGCGTCATTTTCATATCGGTCATCGGGAAGCCCGCGAGTACGCCAGTTGTTGATGCGTTCATCAGACCCTTTTCCACACCCGGAATGTATTCCTTCGGCACCGAACCACCGACAACCGTGGATTCGAATTCAACCCCAGAACCCGGCTCCAGTGGCTCGAACGTGATCTTGATGCGGGCGAACTGTCCGGAACCACCGGTCTGTTTCTTATGCGTGTAATCGGTGTCGATCGACTTGGATATTGTTTCCCGATAGGCCACCTGAGGCGCACCGACATTCGCTTCCACTTTGAATTCTCGTTTCATGCGATCGACGATGATTTCGAGATGGAGTTCACCCATGCCGCTGATAATTGTCTGGCCGCTTTCTTCATCCGATGCCACGCGGAATGAAGGATCCTCTTGGGCCAGGCGCGACAGGGCGACGCCCATTTTTTCCTGGTCGCCAGCGGTTTTGGGCTCCACCGCGACTTCGATAACCGGATCGGGGAATTCCATGCGTTCCAGAATGACCGGATGGGACGGATCGCAGAGCGTATCTCCCGTGGTCACGTCTTTCAGCCCAGCCAATGCGACAATGTCGCCCGCGTAGGCCTCCTTGATTTCCTCACGGGAATTCGCGTGCATCAGCAGCATGCGGCCGACGCGTTCGCGGTTACTCTTAACCGTGTTGACCATTCCATCACCGGCCTTCAGCATACCGGAATATAGACGCGCAAACGTCAGCGTGCCGACGAACGGGTCGGTCATGATCTTGAAAGCCAGCGCCGCGAAGGGTTCGTTATCATCGTTCGAGCGCGAAACTTCGGTTTCCCCGTCTTCCTCCACGCCCTTGATCGCCGCAACATCCGTCGGGGACGGCATGTAGTCGACCACGGCATCCAGCAGCGGCTGGACACCCTTATTTTTGAACGCCGTTCCGTTGAGAACCGGAACGATGGCATTTTCCAACGTACCTATACGGATGCAGGCCTTAAGAACTTCTTCGGACGGCTCTTCGCCTTCGAGATAGGCCTCCATCGCGTGGTCGTCGAATTCGACCGCCGCCTCGATCAGTCGGTTCCGGTAATCGGCGGCTTGATCAGCGTATTCGGCCGGGATGTCCTGATATTCGAATTCCGCACCCAGATTTTCATCTTTCCAAACGATTGCCTGGTTTTTGATCAGGTCGATCAGGCCCAAATAATCGGCTTCCGCGCCAAGAGGAATCTGCATGACCACAGGTGTCGCACCGAGACGATCAACGATCATATCGACGCAGCGATAGAAATCCGCGCCCGTGCGGTCCATCTTGTTCACAAAACAGATACGCGGAACGCCGTATTTGTCGGCCTGACGCCAGACGGTTTCGGACTGCGGTTCAACACCTGCAACGGAGTCGAAGACAGCTACTGCGCCATCAAGCACACGAAGCGAACGTTCGACCTCAATCGTAAAGTCCACGTGGCCCGGCGTATCAATGATGTTGATACGGTAACCGTCCCATTCGCAGGTCGTTGCCGCGGAGGTGATCGTGATGCCGCGTTCCTGTTCCTGCTCCATCCAGTCCATCGTCGCCGTGCCTTCATGCACTTCGCCTATCTTGTAGGACTTGCCGGTGTAATAAAGAATCCGCTCGGTCGTCGTGGTTTTGCCGGCGTCGATATGCGCCATGATGCCGATGTTTCGGTATTTATCGATAGGCGTGGTGCGGGCCATTGCTCTGTCCTGATCCTTACGCGGCGAGGTTTGCCGGATTACCAGCGATAGTGGGAGAACGCCTTGTTAGCGTCCGCCATGCGGTGAGTGTCTTCGCGCTTCTTGACCGCGGTGCCGCGGTTTTCGGCCGCGTCCTGAAGTTCGCTGCACAGCCGGTCCGCCATGGTGTTTTCATGACGCCCGCGCGACGCTTCGATGATCCATCGGATGGCAAGCGCCTGGCGACGGTCGGGGCGAACCTCGACCGGAACCTGATAGGTCGCACCGCCAACACGGCGGGACCGGACCTCCACAGTCGGTTTCACGTTCTCAAGTGCATCGTGGAACAGCTTGACCGGGTCCTGCCCGGAACGTTTGGCAATCGTATCCAGCGCGCCATAGACGATGCGCTCGGCAGCCGATTTTTTTCCGTGGAACATGATGTTATTGATGAACTTGGTCAGAACGATATCGCCGTATTTGGCGTCGGGAAGAACTTCCCGTTTTTCTGCTGCGCGTCTGCGGGGCATCGAACGTGTCTCCCTTACTTTGGCCGTTTGGCGCCGTATTTCGAACGGCGTTGGCGGCGGTCGGAGACGCCCTGGGTGTCCAAGGTGCCGCGGATAATGTGATAGCGGACGCCAGGAAGGTCTTTAACTCGGCCGCCGCGGATCATCACAACAGAATGTTCCTGCAGGTTATGGCCTTCGCCCGGGATGTAGCTTGTCACCTCGAATCCGTTGGTCAGCCTGACACGCGCGACTTTTCGCAGCGCCGAGTTCGGCTTTTTCGGGGTGGTTGTGTACACCCGGGTACAAACGCCCCGCTTTTGCGGACACGCTTCCATTGCGGGGACCTTGTTGCGCGCAGGCTTTGACTTGCGCGGCTTGCGGATCAATTGATTAATCGTCGGCACGCCGTCCGTTCCTTAGTCTGTAATGCATGAGCGTTCAAACCGAAGACGGCTATGCGCAAAATCAAGGCGCATGACCGGCACAGCCGGTTTACGACTCACACTGTTGTATTCTGTTTCTCTTGGGGCAGCCGTTTCGCCAAGACAATCCCGCTACCCCGAAGAGGCGCGGAATATAGTGGCGTCCGGGAATCTCGTCAACAGGGTTTTTTTTCGTTTTTTTCTATTTTCAGCACAAATCAAGCGCCGGGTCAGCCCCCCTATTCCGCACCGCACAATAGATTTTATTCCGCGGGTTCGACCGCTTCTTCTCCTTCTTCCGCGGTCAGCAGCGAAATAGGCTCTTCCGCCTGGGATAATTCAGCGATTTCGCGATCTCGATCGGCAGCGATCGTGCGCATTTTGTTCATGAATGCCCCGGTACCGGCGGGGATCAGGCGGCCCACTATGACGTTCTCCTTTAGACCGACGAGGCTGTCGACCCGGCCGGAAACCGCCGCTTCAGTAAGAACGCGGGTAGTTTCCTGGAACGACGCCGCCGAGATGAATGACTGGGTCTGTAGCGAAGCCTTAGTAATTCCCTGCAGAACAGGCAAAGCTCCCGCCGGTTTGAGGCCTTCTTCGGCCGCCTTTTCGTTGGCAGCATCGAATTCCAACCGATCAACCAGTTCCCCGGAAAGGAAAGTGGTTTCCCCGGGTTCGGTGATTTCAACCTTCTGTAGCATCTGGCGAACGATCACCTCTATGTGCTTGTCGTTAATCTTCACGCCCTGCAGACGATAAACTTCCTGGATTTCGTTGATCAGATAGTTCGCCAACGCTTCAACGCCCATCACTCGCAGAATATCATGCGGAACCGGATTTCCATCCATAAGGGCATCGCCCTTTTCCACGATATCTCCCTCCTGGACCGCGACCGGCTTGTCCTTGGGCAGTAGATATTCGACCGGATCCATACCCTTTCCTTCGGGATGAACAAACAGGCGACGCTTGTTCTTATAGTCCTTGCCGAATTCCACGCGGCCCACGGTGTCGCTGATGATCGCGAAATCCTTGGGTTTTCGGGCTTCAAACAGTTCCGCCACGCGCGGCAGACCGCCGGTGATGTCACGGGTTTTCGACCCTTCAAGTGGGATACGCGCCAGCACATCCCCCGCATGGACTTCCTGGCCCGCTTCTATGGACAGAATGGCATCGACCGATAGGAAGTAACGGGCTTCCGCGCCGGATTCGAGCATGATGACCTCGCCCTTCTTGTCGCGAAGAGTGATCCGCGGGCGAAGTTCGGTCCCCTTGGGCTGCTGTTTCCATTCGACAACGGTCTTGTAGGACAGGCCCGTCGCTTCGTCGGTGATATCACGCATGGACACCCCGTCGACGAGATCCATAAAGTTCGCCGTGCCCTCCTTTTCCGTGATGATCGGTCGGGTGTAGGGGTCCCACTCCGCCAGTCGGTCGCCGCGGTCCACCTTGTCGCCCTCGTCCTTCAGGAGCTTGGCGCCGTATGGCACACGATAGGACGCCCGTTCGCGGCCCTGTTCATCCACCAGTGCAATTTCGGTATTCCTCGCCATGACCACCGGCATCTTGTTGCGATCAATCACGACGTTCCGGTTGTTGATCTTCACGGTCGCATCGAAGGACGCTTCGACGCTGGACTGCTCTGCCCCGCGCTGAGCGGCGCCACCGATATGGAAGGTCCGCATGGTTAGCTGGGTCCCCGGCTCGCCTATCGACTGGGCGGCAATAATGCCGACGGCTTCGCCCATATTGACCGGCGTTCCACGAGCCAGATCGCGACCGTAGCAGGCGGCGCAAACGCCACCTTTGGTTTCGCAGGTCAAAGCGGAACGGATCTGGACCGATTCCACCTCCGCTTCATCGATCTTCTCAGCCAGCGCTTCATCGATGAGCGTGCCTTTCTTGGCAATCTTGTCACCGGACACCGGGTCCAGAATATCTCCCGCCGTCGTACGGCCGAGAACCCGCTCTGACAGGGGTTCGAGAACGTCCCCACCTTCAATCATCGGCGCAACGGTGAGGAAATTGCCGGTTCCACAGTCCTCCTCGATAACAGTGCAATCCTGGGCAACGTCAACCAGACGACGCGTCAGATACCCGGAGTTAGCCGTTTTCAGTGCGGTATCCGCCAGACCCTTTCGGGCGCCGTGCGAAGAGTTGAAGTATTCTAGTACCGTCAGTCCTTCTTTGAAGTTGGACATGATCGGCGTTTCAATGATCTCACCAGACGGCTTAGCCATCAATCCACGCATACCGGCAAGCTGCTTCATCTGGGCAGCAGAACCACGGGCGCCGGAATGTGCCATCATGTAGACCGAATTGACCGGCTTGCCGGGTTCGATCTTTTCGAGGCCTTCCATCATCGCGTCCGCGACA
>CAJWUK010000182.1 GCA_913047365.1 uncultured Alphaproteobacteria bacterium
CGATCTTGGATGTCAGTTTTTCGGAATCGCCGGCCGTCAGCATATAGGTCCAGCCTTTAGTCCGGTTGTTGATTTCCTCAACCGTTTTCTGGGCTTTCGTCCGTTTATCGGCGTCCGTCACGTTTTCATCGACAAATGCGTGAAAACGCCCCCAAAAATCGTCACCGAACTTCGCCGTTTCAATCTTTACGGTGAAACCCTCCCAGGTGGAGTAATAAGCCACCGAGGGTTTGATCGGCCAATCCTGTTTTTCGGCTTTCTTTACATCGTCGAACATCATCCGCCACATGACACCGCCCAGCGGGTTGGCTTCATCGGCGTTTTTCATCTTTCGGCCCTCAGGAATGTTCTCCAGAACGAAGTTCTTGTCCTTTTCGGCGGCCTTGGAGATAGTTAATATGCCGCCGACCGGATTTTGCACGACGACTCGTCTTACCTTCTCTTGTCCGTAATTCACGATCTGGCGCGCCATCCAGTTATTCGCCTCTTCACCGAGCTGAACCTGACCGCGAACCAGCCAAGTCGCCTTTTCGTCCCCACGCCGGATATAGGTGCCGGAACCGCCGGTGCCAAACAGGTTGGGATTCAGCTTGCCGATAACGACGGATGCCAGAACCTTGCCATTATTGTCTCTCAACGTGACCTTTTTGGATTTCGCTTCGGGGCTGTTGGGTTCTTCGAGTTCCAATCTCGCGTAGCGGTCGGGATCGCTGGTTTTCCTCTCGATAATCTTGAATTCGGCGATGTTGACGATCGCGCTTTTTACCTTCTCGAATTCGACCCGGTAACCGTCTTTTTGATCCAATCCCCAGTTTTCGCCGTCCCGGGTGATGGAGAAAGACGCTTTCGCATTCTTGATTTCGATCTTGGCGACATCGTTGACGCGCTTTGCAAGTTCGGGGAATGCCGGTTCGGTACCGGCGGTCAGTGAGGTGATTTCCGTCTGCGAAAACACCGCGATACCGGACGCAACGACGGCCGCAGCGGTCAGTCCTGCGAAGACATAGAACGTTCCTGCTCTCATCCTGCGATCTCCCTCTAGGCCGAAGCCCGGCCGCGTTTGCGGTTTCTGCGGATAAGCCCAATTAGAATGGCAAAAACCGCTACCGCTGCCGGCATAGCCGCGATATTGATAACCTTCAGTCGGGAATCCAGATCGTCGATATCGCGGCGTAAGTTCAACTGGACTTCCCGCAATTCGCGCCTGATTTCCAGCACACGCTGTCGGAATTTCGTGATCGCCGTTTTCTGTTCGCCCGACAGAACGGTGGCTCCCTTCGCCCGCTCCGTAGTCTGAAGTTCTTTCATCTTCTTTTCGACATCTTCGAGCTCCTTCACTAGGGATCTTTCCTTGGCGCGATACTTATTCTCCGCTTCATCCTGAAGCGTCTGAACCAGCTCAAATGGGCGCGCAGACAGTCCCCGGCTGCGAAGGCCGATCAGAGCGCTGGCCCCCGCAAGGTTGTCAGCCGCATTGACCACGAAATCGCCATTATTGGCGTTCGGTACCGTGACCTGCTGTCCGAACAGGTCCTGTGTCTGCAACCAGAAGAGATCGGCGATGAAATCGGTATCGGCAACAACGATCAGGTTCAGCGCCTCGGTCGATTCACTGATATGCGGTTTCGGCTTGATTTTTTTCGCCTCGTCTTTCGCGTCCTTATCATCCTTTTTCTTGTCTTCCTTACGCAGACCGTCGGGAAAGGCCGTTTTCGCCTTTCCCGTCACCCGAGCAGCCAGAATGTAGGTTTTGTTCTGGGGTTTGAATTTGCGCAGGATTTCCGCGGGTTGCGGGTTCCGCCGCACGCTGTTGGCATCGAACGGGCCAGAGGCCTCGGTTGAGGTGATCAATGGCGTAACCGTGGTCGTCGCGTCTTTTTCAACCTCCAAATATCCGGGCGTGCCGAAATTCAACAGACGAAGCTGGGCAAGGGTAACGTCTTCGGTATTCAGGTTCTCGGGCCCATAGGATGTCCACGCGACATACCGGGTGATGATCGGCCGCCCGAAGGAATCGACACCCGCCTGAACCCGCTGCCCGGCTTTCAGATCGCCAAGTACCTTGTCGCGGTCGAATTTCAGCCCCCATGCCTTGAATAGTTTGGGTAGATGGGAACCAAGCCCGGCCGGCAGCCGCAACGCCTGATTGCTGCGCGCGCCTTCTTCCGGATGCGGATCGACGAAGACAATCGCCTTGCCGCCACGCAACACATATTGGTCGATGGCGTATTTAGATTCCTCACTCAAACCGAAAGGGTGGACGATCATCAGCAAATCGACATCATCGGTGATCTTGGGCGTCAGCCCTTGGGTACGGACCTCGAAGAACTGACGAAGCTGGTCGACCAGGGCCCAAGGTTTGTATTTTTTTAGGGGATCAGAATCGACCGGAATACCGGATACAAGCGCGATCACCTTTTTCTTTGGGTTCGCGAGATTATTGATCATCCGGGTCAAATCGTATTCTAGGAACCGTTCACGCTGCGGTGTCAGGAAGGGAATAACGTCGGTATCGTCCGTGGTGTTCGTCGCCGCGATACCGAAGTAGCCAAGGTCTCCAGCTTCGGTCATCGGAACGCCATTCAGACCAAACCCGACCGCCCGGTCTTCTTCCGGAGAGAATGGTTCCGGGTCAATCAATTCCAGCTTAATCGCGCCATTGGACAGGCTGACATATCGTTCTAGGAGCTCTTGAACACGATCGCCGTAAGCGGTCAAGCCCGGCATCGTCTCCGTCAGCATGCGGGTTGCAAAAAACCGAAGCGTGATAGGTTCTTTGACCGCGGCGAGGGTTTGCTCGGTCCCATCCGACAACGTGAACAGGGAATTCTCCGTCAGATCGACCTGAACGCCCCTGATTGCGGATTCAGAAAATATGTTGATCGACAGGAACAAGACGACAGCCAGACCGAGTGCCGCGACACCTAGCGTCCGATTATCTTTCAGAGGTGATTTTTTAGCTTCAGCCATGATCGAACCTCACGACCCTTTCTTGAGGTCAACGACGACGACATTGGCGAACAGGAAGACGCCAATTACCGACGATAGGTAGATGAAGTCCCGGAGGTCGAAAACCCCGCGGGTAATAGCGTCGAAATGAGTTAGGAAACTAAGCGACGCGACAAGATCGACGACAAAGGCACTGGCCCACCCGCGAAACGCCGATTGTACGGGTTCCAGCCCGCTCATCATGAAGATGAAGCAGGCCGCCGCCGAAATGACGAACGCAATTACCTGGTTCCGGGTAAGCGCTGAGACAAAGCTTCCTATCGCAAGAAATGCACCGGCCATCAGAAAGCTGGCCACATAGCCGGCAAAGATCACGCCGTTGTCGGGAGATCCCAGCATGTTAACGGTAATCCAGATAGGAAAGGTCAGGGCAAGCGCGATGCCAGTGAACAACCAGGCAGCGACGAATTTTCCGACAACGGCTTGGGTTGTCGACACAGGCAACGTCATCAGAAGTTCAATCGTCCCGGATTTACGTTCTTCCGCCCAAAGGCGCATCCCGACTGCGGGAATCAGGAACAGATACAACCACGGGTGAAACGAAAAGAACGATTGCAGGTCCGCCTGGCCCCTTTGAAAAAACCCGCCAAAATAGAAGGTTGTCGCTCCAGCAAGGGCGAGAAAAATAACAATGAAGACATAGGCCAGCGGCGTCGAAAAATATGCCACCAATTCCCGACGAGAAATCGCAATCGCCTTACTCATGAAATTTCTCCCTGACGGCCGCCGGTGATCTGGCGGAACACGTCGTCCAGGCGTCCCCGTTCCACGTAAAGCTGCTCAATCGGGATGCCTTTTTCACGCATTCGGGCGTTTACGGTTTCAACAATTGCCGCTCCGGACTTCGCGACCACAATAACGTGGGCGATTTCGCCATCGGTATCTGCCGTTTCTATGCGATCGACATCTCCAATACCGTCGAGGGCTGCCTGCACACTGTCGACATGATCGGAATGAACGCGAATGGACACGGCGTTGTAATAGGTGGATTGACGTTCCAGATCGGCGGGCGTCCCGTCGGCAACCTTTTTACCTCGGGCAATCACAACCGCCCGGCTGCAAACGGCATCGACCTCTTCCAGCAGATGCGTAGAGATGACGATGGCCTTGTCCTTAGACATCTCTCCGATCAGTTCGCGGACCTGATGTTTCTGGTTCGGGTCCAAACCATCGGTCGGCTCGTCCAGGATCAGGACGTCGGGATCATGAAGGATCGCCTGCGAAAGTCCAACACGGCGTTTAAAACCCTTCGACAGGGTTCCGATCTGCTGATTGTAGACTTCGTCAAGCTGCAGACGGCTTACCGCATGGTCGATTGCGGTGCTGCGCGCGGCACCGGACAGCCCGCGAACATCCGAAACGAACGACAGAAGCCCGGCCGGGGTCATGTCATCATATAGCGGCGCCCCTTCCGGCAAATATCCAATATGCCGTTTGACGGCGATTGGATCGCGGGTCACATCTTTGCCGCAGACGACCGCCGTTCCGGCTGTCGGCGACAAGAAACCGGTCACCATCTTCATCGTGGTGGATTTCCCCGCCCCGTTCGGACCCAGAAAACCAAGGACTTCGCCGCTTTCGACGGAAAAGCTGACGTCGTCTACCGCGGTAAACGGACCGAACGATTTTGTCAGACCCTGTATCTCGAGCATTGTGCTCATTGTTTTTAAGCCTCCCGTGTATGTCGCCGCTGGGCGCCAACGGAATACGAACCCAGTTAAAGCCAGGCATCCAATTTAACGGCGAGGGACTAAAGCCCTCTGACGCATTCGTCAACCACGACATTCAGGTCTTTGTTGTATGCCTCAACGGCGGTGAAGCATCTCCCAGAACCGTAAAAGAGAAAAAGGCCGGGCCTATCGGCCCGACCTGCTGGGATTGGAATTTAGGCTGCTTTCGCGGTTTTACCCTCGATTGTCACACCGGCCGGGTGGATTTCGATTTTCCGGGGCTTCATTGCCTCCGGAATTTCCCTGACCAGGTCAACGAGAAGCAACCCGTCGCGCAAATCCGCCGATTTCACTTCGACGTGATCGGCAAGCTGGAAGCGGCGCTCAAATGCCCGGCGTGCAATCCCGCGATGAAGATAATCCGCATTGTCCTTATCCACTGCACCCTTGCCAACTACAACAAGTTGTCCATCACGCACTTCGACATTTAGATCCTCGGTCGTGAAGCCAGCCACGGCAATACTGATCTGATAGGTGTCCTCGCCTGTTTTTTCGATGTTATACGGCGGATAGCTGTCAGCACCGGCGTTTTTCTGAGCGGCATCAAGCATCGACATCATGCGATCAAAACCTACAGCGGAACGGTAAAGGGGTGAAAAATCAAAACTGCGCATTGCACATATCCTCCTGTGAGCAA
>CAJWUK010000183.1 GCA_913047365.1 uncultured Alphaproteobacteria bacterium
CGGTTGGCAGGAGCACTGTACAAGTGCATTCGGGAATGCGATGAAATCAGACGAAAGGGAAATATCAGAAGGGGAGAAAGGGAATGAAAATCTGCCGATTTAACGACGACCGGTTGGGCGTGGTCGAAGGTGACGAAATTATCGACGTGACCGGTGCTCTGGAGGTCATTCCTGTCAGTGGCTGGCCGGCACCGCCCGGCGACGCCCTTATTGCTAATCTGGATGCCATTTGCGCCAAAGCGGCGGATTTGGTCGGCTCCGGCGACCGCCATGCCGTGACAGACGTAACGCTGAAAAGCCCTGTTGCCAACCCGACCAAAGTGATTGGCGCGCCGGTGAACTATTACGCCCATCAGGAAGAATCCATCCAGGATGAGGGCGTGAGCTTCGGCCGCGAGATCAAGACGATCGATCATTACGGCCTGTTCCTGAAAAGCCCGGTGCTGGTGGGTGCGGGAGAAGGGGTCGACCTGCATTTCACCGACCGCCGAAACGATCATGAGGTCGAGGTATCGATGATCATCGGCAAGACGGCGAAAAACGTGTCTTACGACAGTGCGCTGGATTATGTGGCGGCCTATTCGATTGGCCTCGACATGACCGTCCGGGGAACTGAGGAACGCAGCTTGCGGAAAGCGATCGACAGCTATTCCGTACTCGGCCCGTGGCTGGTGACGGCGGACGAGATTGCCGACCCCGACAAACTAGATTTCTCCATCCATGTCGGCGAAGAAGAACGCCAGAATTCCAATACCGATAAGCTCATCTTCGATTGCAAAAAACTGATCGAATACGGGTCCAGCTTCTACACCTTGTATCCCGGCGACGTGATAATGACCGGCACGCCGGAGGGCGTCGGACCGGTAGTACCGGGCGATACCATGCATTGCTACTGCGAAGGCATCGGTAATATGGACGTGGCGGTTCGCACCGCATGACTGATGAAATGCTTTCGTAGTATCGCGTCTGCCTGCTACCCCCGCCGGCTACCCACCGGATCATTCACATTGAGTGGCCGGGGTCAGGAACGGGCGAGCTTCTCTGTATTAAGGGCAAATTCATGAGGGGCGAACAGCTCATTGGCCGACTGGCCACCGGCATCGGTATGGGGACAAGTTTCACCCAGCTTCCCTGGGCGAAGGAGCAGTTCATCGACCGGGTTGGCATCGATCCGTTTCCGGGCACAATCAATGTGATCGTCGACGATCCGGAATCTATGCCGGTGTGGGTTCGGCTGAAACAGACCGCTAGCATCCGTATGGAAAATCCCAATGACGGCCCCTACGACTGCGACGCCAAGTGCTGGAAGGTAAAGATTAACGGGAAAATCGATGGCGCCATCGTCTATCCACTGGTCGATGGATATCCCCGGGCACAGGTCGAAGTGATTGCGCCTGTCGGTGTGCGCGATGCGCTGGGTATAGAAGACGGCGACACCGTAACTCTGATGATAAGGCGTTGAAGAATGGCGAAGATTGCCAAGGCGAATGCAGAACTTTGGGTGTTCCCTCTATCGGGTCCAACTGGCGGTTCGGGGATCACGGCCGTCGATGTGATCGTCGTCGATATCGAGGACTCCGATGGTCAATCCGGTACCGGATTTAGCTACGTTCTGGGCGGCGGCGGAGCAACAGTGGCCGCTGCGGCCAAGGACATGCTTGAACGTTTTGTCGATGGGCAGAAGATTGTGCCGCCGCAGGCATTGTGGCGCCGTCTCGTAGGATCACTGAACCGACTGGGCCGCGGATATGGCTATCTCGCCATTGCCGCCATCGATGTTGCTATGTGGGATCTGTATGCAAAACGGTTGGAAATGCCACTTTATGAAGCCTTGGGCGGGGCGGCACGGACATTGCCGGTTTATGGCTCCGGAGGTTACGGGCCAGCGCAGGATCCGGACGCCGCGGTGGCGCGGTCGCTGGAATATGCCGAGATGGGCTGCAAAGCGGTGAAGTTGCGTGTTGCGGGTGCACCCGCCGACCTGGATAGAATTCGCGCGGTGGCCGATGCACTGCCCGACGGTATCGATATCATGGCCGACGCCAATGAAAAGTGCGATCTGACCCGCGCCCAATGGCTGGTCAACGTACTGGCCGATGTTAACGCGTTATGGCTGGAAGAACCACTGCCGGCGCACGATACCAACGGCTTTGCGACGCTGGCGGCCAACAGTTCGGTACCGATCGCAACCGGTGAACATCATCAGGGCGTAGTTGAACTGACCCCCCTGATGCAGGCGCAGGCAATCTCCATTGTACAGCCTGATCTCGCCATGATGGGCGGCATTACCGAAAGCCTTCGGGTCGCCCAAGTGGCGGAGCACTATAATCTGGTTGTTTCGCCGCACTTCCTGCCGTCGCTCTTCATCCACTTAGCCGGCGCGGCACCATCGATCCGCTGGATGGAAGATTTTCCTTTGCTGGAACCCTTGTTCGAAGATCCCGTCGGCATGGATGGGAGTGGCAACATCGCGCCGCCGAACACGCCGGGTCATGGCATCAGCTGGGCCGATGGCGCGCGCAAAGAATACAAGGCTGTCGAATGAGGATTTGTCGGTATAACGCTGACAAACTGGGGCTGGTAAAAGGCGACCAGCTAATCGACGTGACGCTGGCGCTGGAGAAAGTGCCCAAGGTTCGTTGGCCACGGCCCCAGGGCGACGCTATGATCGCCAATCTGGAAGCGATCATTCCTCAAATCGATGCTAACCGTAAGATGGGCTACGTGCAGGGGGTGAATAACGTCACCCTGAAAAGTCCGATTGCCAATCCGACCAAGATTATCGCCGCGCCTGCGAACTACATGGATCATGTCGTCGAGGCACGGGAAGATGCTGAGATCAATTTTGGTCGCGCCATCAAGACCATCGACGATTACGGCCTTTTCCTCAAAGCGAACTCGGCGCTGGTTGGCCCGGGGGAGGGTATCAGGCTGAGCCATACGGACCGGCGTAACGATCACGAGATTGAACTCGCCATGATTATCGGCCGGATAGCTAAAGGCGTTGCCTATGAAGACGCCCTGGATTACGTCGCCGGCTATGCCATCGGGCTCGACAACACCTTACGAGGCTTTGAAGATCGAAGTCTGCGCAAATCTTTGAATTCGTACGCGGTGCTGGGCCCGTGGATGACCACGGCCGATGAAATAGAAAACCCCGACGATCTTAGCTTCCGTCTCACGGTGAATGACAAGGTCCGGCAGGATTCTAACACAAAGTATCTTATTTTCGATTGCCGCAAACTAATCGAATACGCGTCCCGCTTCTACACGCTTTTCCCGGGCGATATTATCATGACGGGAACGCCTGAGGGCGTCGGCCCGCTGGAAGCAGGTGACCGGCTGACTTGCGAAGTCGATATCATCGGGCGAATGGAAATCGATGTCCGGTAGACGCAAAAAAGGCGGGAAAACACCCGCCTTTTTCCTGGTATATGACCAGTTTACCTGTCGAAATTGAAAATGCGTTTCGCATTTTCCCCGAGGATGTTCCGTTTGGCCTGCTCGTCCAGAAACGGCAGATCCCAGATCACGCTGGGCGCATCGAAGTCGTAATGCGGCCAGTCAGATGCATAGAGAAGCTGCTCCTTCGCGTTGATCATTTCGAAGGTCAGTTCCAGCGCCTTCGGATGGTCGGTCTCCATCGGTTGGCAGGTATAGAACATCTCCTTCATGTATTCGCTGGGCAGTTTCTTCAGAAGCGGTGCTTCTGAAGACCGCATAAGATAGGTGTGGTCCAGGCGCTGCATCAGCCACGGCACCCAGGCAAGACCGGACTCGATCCACACCACCGGAAGGTTGGGGAACCGTTCCGAAAGGCCGTTCATGATCCAGTTGGTCATGTGGACCACGTTGCACCACACGAACGACAACGCATGCATGGACCCGAAACGGTTGATCTGCATCATAAAGGGATCTTGCCAGTAGTATCCGGCATGGAAGCCGATGGGTAGGCCGCGTTCTTCAAGCGCGCGATAAACCTTCATGTAGTGATTGTGATGCACCGCCTTGTAGCGGACGGACGTGACCATGAAGCCGACGCAGCCCGGGGCGTCCCCAAATTCCTCGATCGTTTCCAGCGCCGATTCCGGATCGTTAAATGGCAGGAACATCATGGTTTTCAGCTTAGGGTCTTTTTTCAGGATGTTCTCTACCTGCCACCGGTTGTAGGCCTTGCCGAGGATGGCCTCCATGTCGAACTGCGGATGCATGCCGAGGAACAGCATCGGTGTCGGGAAGACGACCTGAACATCTATCCCCATCGCTTCATAGGCGCGCTTTGCCAGAACTAGATCGCGATGACCGGCTTCCTTGATTTCCGCTTCGTCGATCTTTTCGCTGCGCGCCGCCTGATGGGGAATGCGCCCGCCGACGTCCTGGTAACGCATGGCAAGATCGCCATTCAGCCCGTAGGGCGGGGTGCCCGACCGATGAAAGACCATTTCCTTGGCTTGTTCGCGGACTACAGGATCATCGATATAGGTGATGATTTCACGCCAGGATTCCGTTTCGGTGTGATGGGCATCGATATCGGCGATAAAGACGTCATCGAAATTCCGCTCATCCGCCTGCTTTCGGGCCTTGGCAAGTACGTCTCGAGAATCCGTGTAGGTCGTAATTTCCTTTACCGGATTTTCTTTGACCGGTTCTATTCCTGTATCCATCGCTTCACTCCTGACTTCTCAAATTCATATCTGGTCCTGAAATTCATTCTTCGTTCGACCGGGGCCGCTGGAACCACATTGCAAGGTCGAAGGTGGACAGGTTCACTGCTCGCAGCATGTCTGAACAAGTCATCACCACATCCGTCGCGGTGACCGCTTCGGGACCGGTGTAGGGGGAAAAATATCTGTCTTCCATCTCCACCTTGTTGGCGAACAGCCGTGTTCCGGCGGTCAGTAGCCGTTGCACGGTTTCGTCCGAAATGTTTTCCGTCTGGCCGTCCAACAACGCCCTTTCAGCGATCTCCAATACCCGCGTCGCGGCTTGATCCAGTTCCTGCGTTTGTTCGTCAGACGACGACATATACTTCGTCGTCCTTCACTTCCACCTTGAACGGGCGAAGGCGGATGTTTTTGTTACCCGGATGGCGTCCGTCGCGCACATTGTATTCGTATCCGTGCCAAGGGCAGACGATATGAACGTCGGTCTCTGAGAATTTTAGCCCGTGAGCCGTCTTTTCGGTCTCATGAATGACTTCTTCCACCTTATTGATAATCTTGCCCTGACAAGCCGGACCACCTTGGTGAACACAGTTGTTTTCGTATGCGAAGAACTCTCCGTCGACGTGAAATACGCCGATCTCGAGTTCCCCCTGAGCAATGATCTTTCGATCACGGTCTCCAAACTCTTCCGTTCGGCCGAC
>CAJWUK010000184.1 GCA_913047365.1 uncultured Alphaproteobacteria bacterium
TGGCCGCATAGACCGCCGGCCCAATCGAGTTCGGGAATATTGTCCGACAGGGTATAGCGCGCGGCGATATAGGTGGCGGGATCAATGCCGACTACGATAACCATCGGGCATTTCTTTCCCGCATTCAGGTATTTGTCGCGTTGAATGCGGCCCTGTTTGCCGTTGGAAATATAGGAAGTCGCGATGTTCTTGCCGTTCAACATCACCCGATAGGTGCCGACATTCACGCGGCCCGTATCGGGGTCCTTGGTAATAACGCCACAGGCGGTACCAATATACCGCCCGCCGTCTTTTTCATGATGGACGGGAACCGGAAACTTGGTCAGATCGACATCGTCGTCCCGGTCGATATTCTCCAGGACCGGTCCTTCTGTCACCATGCGTGGCGGGACGGGTTCGTATTTCTTAATCCGCGACCGGTATGCATCCAGCATCGCCCGGCGGTCACCGGATGTTTCGGGATCAATCCCCATCCCGAGTGCGAGCCGCAAGGGCGATCCCAGCATACCGTATAGGCAGCGAAAGCCCTTTTCGTAACCGGGCACCTCGTCGAACAGCAGCGCCGGCGACCGATCGACCTTTTCCCGGTAAAGAACTTCCGTGACGGCGCCGATCTCCTTGTCCCAGTGTGCACCAGCGACGTTTTTCAACTCTCCACCCTCTTCCACTGCATCGAGAAAGTCGCGAAGATCGTTTTGCACGTATTGGTTTGCGATCGATCCGTCCATCGTCCTTATCCTTATCCTTGTCTTTGGTCTTTGCATATAAGTTGGGCGGCGCAGGCAATGCCATACGCCACCCCCCAGTTTCTTAGCCGTATTATTATTATTGGCCGGCGGCCATCAGCCCCCCGACATAACCCCCACGCTTATTATTATTATTCGCAGAGATATCCCCATTTCTTTCGTGCCTCCCGCGCAAGTTCCGGCGACGGTGCGTTGACCGGTGGGAACTCGTCTTTCCAGTGGAACGGCCGACAGGCGTCTATAATCGCGCGGCTGTTCGTCAGATTACCCTTTTCTTTCTCTTCCGGCGGAATCCGAGGATCGAGATGGGTCGACCAGGCACCGCGAATGATGCTGATCGATTCCGCAGGATCCGAACGGGTTAGCATTGCCCAGATTAGTTCTTCTAAGTTGGAAACGTCGATGTCTTCGTCGGTAACAACCACGTATTTCCCCGCATAGGCACCGACGTGGCACTGGCACGCGATGTGACCGGCCTGCTTGGCATGACCGGGATACCGCTGTTTGATGGCGACGCCCATCAGCATTCGCGCCGTACCGACCTCGTGCAGCCAGGCAGATTCAACATCGGGTACACCGGCGGACTTGATGTTTTCCTTCAGCATCGCGGACCGCGTAATCGCCCGGAAGCGTCCCACCTCGTAGGGGGGGCGCTGTGCGGGGCACCCAAACAGGATCGGATTGTTGCGGTAATAAATCGCCTTGATTTCCATCACGGGTTCCGCGCGCATTCGCGATCCGTAATAGCCAGTCCATTCGCCGAACGGACCTTCAGACCGCTTGTCACCGGGATGAACGAAACCTTCCAATACGATTTCGGCATCGGCAGGAAACGGCAGGCCCGTGTGCTTTCCTTCGACTAGCTTCATCGGCTCGCCCCGGAACGCGCCAACGACATCGTATTCGCACATGCCGTTCGGTATTTCCGAACTACCCATCAAAAATGTCATCGGATCGCCGCCGCATACGATAACCGTGGGCATCGGCTCGCCTCTAGCTTCGTACTTGTCGCGGTGAATACGCCCGTGCTTGCCGGGTGAAATATAAAATCCGACTTCGTTCTTGCTGTGGATCATCACACGGTATGTGCCTACGTTGATCCAACCGGTTTCGGGATCACGCGTGACGTTATATGAACCGGTTCCTATGTAACGCCCCCCATCGTCTTCGTGCCAGATCGGTGAAGGAAACACCTCAACATCGATATCATCGCCCTCGACCACGTTTTCGAGGATCGGCCCGTCTTCCACGATTTCGTGGGCCAGTTCCTTGATATCTTCCATGTAGGTGGTACGGAACGCATCGGTTAGTTCGAGTTTGGACAGATCCGTGGGGAACCCGAGCGTCATGTTCATCCGCTTGCCAGCAAAGAAATTTACTAGCACGCGCGAGCCTTCCAGAGATCCCGGAATTTGTTCGAAGATGACGCAGGGGGCGTTCTCATCGTGCTGGACGACTTCCGATGCCATGCCAATATCTCGTTCCCAGGTCGCGCTTTCGACGTATTTCACCTCGCCCAGCTTTTCGGCTTCCTCAATCCAGTCGCGCATGTTCGTATAGGGAATACGCAGCTCATTAGTCACGCTTGGTACCGGGCGCTCATTCGTTGCGTGTTCAGCTTTAGAAGCCATGAACTAGATCTTTTCCTTGCCTGCACACCCGTTTTTTTGGGGCAGTTTATTTTTTGCCGGCGTTTCCCACCTCTTAGCAATAACCTAATTAAACTCTGTAATTGTCTCCAATACCGTATCGCGATTATAGTGATCTCAAAATGAGATCGTCTTCTTTAATCAATGGATTTACGCAAGCTTCAATATTTTTCCCGCGTAGCGGAAAGCGAATCGTTTCGCGAGGCAGCAGAACGCGCCAATGTCGCGCAATCCGCGCTTAGCCGCCACGTAGGTGCTTTGGAAAACGAACTGGGTGTCTCCCTGTTCGAACGCCACGCCCGCGGTGTTTGCCTGACGCCGGAAGGGGTGCGGTTAAAAGAACGTGCAGATCGGATATTGCGGGAAGTAGAAGAAACCAAGGCGGAACTCACCGCAACGGATACCAGCCCGTGCGGGATCGTCACGCTGGGCGCATCCGCCACTTCTAGCCGGCTACTCTATGCGCGACTTGCCGAAGCGGCAGTCAAGCGATACCCCCGCATCGATCTGAATATGACGGAAGGCGCGTCCTATTTCCTGCTCGAGGGTCTCGATACAGGACGGATCGATATCGCCGTTATGGTCGACCCCGAACCGCGGGCCTATTTCTATACCGAGCCCTTGGTGACGGAAAAGGTCTATCTAGTCAGTGCCGCGGGGCAGGCAGATTCGCCCGCACCGTCCTGTTCGGTGAAGGATTTGAAACACCGGCCGCTTGTTTTGTTCTCTAGGCCCTCCGGCAGCCGGGCTTTGCTGGAAAGCACAGCTGCAAGCAGCGGCATCTCACTAAATGTCCGTTTCGAGGCCGCCAGTCCCGATGTCATCAAGGATTTCGTACGCCGGGGGCTCGGATACGGGGTCATGCCCCATTCGTCGATTTTTGGGGACATTACTAAAGGTGAACTGGTCGCGACGGAGATGGAAGGGATAGAACTGACACGAACGTTCATCCATCGAACGGACCGACCAGAATCTCCCGCCGTTAACGCGATAGCCGGTCTCGTGCGGAAAGAGTTCACCGCCTTGCGCGAAGAAGGCGTATTCGGCTCGTCTTAATTAAATCCCGACAATCCGTTCCCCGCCGTTCGGGCTGATCACCTGACCGGTAATGAAATCCGCTTCGTCGGAGGCCAGAAAGGCAACCGTATAGGCTATGTCGAATTCACCGGACATACGTTGCAGGGGTACCTGCTCAACTCGCCTTTTCAGCCCTTCTTCATCTCTCCCTGGAGATGTCATCCCGGTCAGAACAAATCCCGGCGCAACCGCGTTCACCATGATATTCCATTCGGCCAGTTCGCGGGCAAGCGAGTTCGTCAGACCGGACAGAGCGGATTTTGCCGCGGAATAATGCGCGGCCACATTATTTCCGCCCATCGCATACATCGACGACGTATTGATGATCTTGCCGTATCGGCATTCCTTCATACCGGGAACAATGGCCTGGGTAAGGAAGAATGCGCCCTTCAGGTTGATGTCGACCATCCGGTCATAAGCTTCTTCGGTGATATCTTCGAAGGCCAGGCGCTGGCCGCTGACACCAGCATTGTTGACGAGAATATCTATCTTACCGAATTCAGCTTCCGCTTTCTTGGCTGCGTTCGTCATTGCCGCGATGTCTCTGACGTCCTCGACGACCTGATGGATGCGTCGGCCATTTGCGCCCGCTTTTTCGGCGGTCTCCGCAAGACCGTCAGCGTTGATGTCATTGATAATCACATCCGCCCCCCGTTCAGCCATCAACACAGCGTGGCTGCGGCCAATTCCGCTGCCGGCGCCAGTGATAAGAGCTACGCGTCCGTCCAGTGAAAGCGACATGTTTTTTTCCCTTCTCTTTTTTTGGCGCCGCCGCTGGTCAAACCTGCGGTGGTCGTATTGGATAGCCTCAACTTACCCCAGTGAGAACAGGACAGCCAAAAGCATGAACGATAAGCCAACGAATTTTTCCCGCCACGAGACCCCTGTCAATCTGCCTGCCAACCGTGCCGATGCTGAATACGTTTCCGACGCCATGTCAGAACTATTGAGCAAGATGGATTTCGGACACGTGTTTCTGCTGCCAGGTGCCAGTTATCGGGGGCTTCACGATTCCCTTGTTAACTTCAATCGAAACGCGAATCCGAAAATTATTCTGGCCACCAGTGAACTGTCCGCGGCATCCATGGCCCATGGCTATGCCAAGGCAACGGGAAAACCGTCGCTCTGCATCCTGCACGACCTGGTGGGGCTAATGAATGGATCGATGGGGCTCTATAACGCCTATTGCGACCGTGCCCCGGTAGTCTTCCTGGGCGGGGCGGGTCCGCTGGATCCGGACCAGCGTCGCTTCATCGAATGGAACCATTCCGCAAGCACACAGTCCGACATCATCAAGGATTGGGTGAAGTGGACGGATGAGCCGCCAACCGGCAACGCGACGCTGAAATCAATCCTGCGGGGTAAGGCAATTGCCGCCACCGACCCGCCCGGGCCTGTCTACGTTTCCATCGACACGCATATTCAGGAACTTCCGGTCGACGATACGTTGGAAGACCTGGACCCGTCCCTACCCCGCTATCAGGCACCGCCGCCCGCCGCACCGAACGAAAACGCATTAGCCGAAGCGGCGGAGATGATCATTAACGCCGATTTTCCGCTGTTGGTAGGTGGACGGTTTGGCATATACGACCACGTGCGCGAGCCGTTGATCGAATTGCTGGACCTGACCGGCGCGCCCGCAATCAACGACCGTGGCGTATATTGCTGGCCCAGCGATCATCCGCAGAATCTTTCCGGCGACAAGGGGGCGATCCGCGAAGCGGACGTGATCGTTTGCCTAGACCCCATCGACATCAACAACATCATGGGCACATACGCCGTGCGCCGGCGGTCGGATATTCTGGAGGCGCGGGAGCAAGCCCCACCCAAGATCATCGATATTTCGCTCAACGCTATCGACAACAATTCGTGGACGG
>CAJWUK010000185.1 GCA_913047365.1 uncultured Alphaproteobacteria bacterium
GGACAGGCCATTGATCCCGCCGTGCAGGCATAGGTGGCGTAATCCACCCGGCATGCGGACAGATCACCCATGGCATTTTTCACGTCATCCAGCATTTCCTTGAAACCGTCGTTGGCGGGGTCCGCGTGGAGGGGTGAACGGGTAAAATGAAAGCTGACACCGTCGGGGGCCGCGCGATTGAATTCGGCTTCATTGACCGTATTGCTGGGTGGCACGATAACGCCGACCTTGGCGCGCCAACCGATGGGTTTGATGTCTGCAGAGACCGTCATTCGAGGTTTCCTGTTGGTGTTCGTTAACGTGAATGTGCCAATCCGTCGCATCCGGTGCAACGCCGGTTGACCCGGATCGGGCCCAATGCGAAGTAGAAACCATTAGAGGAGGATTTCCATGACTGACATAGATCGCGTACTGATTTCGGGAGCAGGGCCGGTCGGCTGCAGCGCCGCGCTATACCTAGCGCAGAATGGAATTCCGGTCACCCTAGCCGAAGCGGCATCCGAATTGCCGGAAGATCTGCGCGCATCCACCTTTCACCCTCCGACGCTGGACATGCTCGACGATCTCGGTGTTGTTGATCAACTGATAGGTCAGGGGATCATCTGCCCAAAATGGCAGTATCGGGATACCCGCGAAGGTGTGGTTGCAGAATGGGATCTTGGTGTTCTGGAAAATGACACCCGGCATCCTTACCGGGTGCAGTGCGAGCAGTACAAGCTGACCCGTATAATGGTTGCCGAGCTGGAAAAGATGGACAATGTGGATGTCCGGTTCCGCACCCAAGGAATTGAAGCTGCTCAGGACGACCAAGGCGTTACGCTGACCGTCGAGACGCCGGACGGACAGGATGAACTAAAGGGCCGTTACCTGATCGCTGCAGACGGGGCGTCCAGTGCCATCCGTATTTCCCAGGGTATTGAGTTTCCCGGCCTGACCTTTCCGGAACTCTGGCTTTGTACCAGTTCTGAATACAACTTTGAGGATCATTTCGAGGATCTGGCGCCGATCGCGTATATCGCGGACCCCAATTTCTGGTTCGTATTCGTTCGCGTGCCGGGTTTGTGGCGGCTGTTGCTACCGTCGCGCCCGGGGGAAACGGCGGACTCCCTCGTGTCAGATGAAACAGTCCAGGACCGGATGCATCAGGTTTGTCCCATCGATGGAGATTATGACACCTTCCATAGGACAGCCTATGCCGTCCATCAAAGAGTGGCAGAAACCTATAGGAAGGGCCGCATTTTTCTCGCGGGCGACTCAGCACACATCAACAACCCTCTCGGCGGCATGGGCATGAACGGCGGCATTCACGATGCAGTAAACCTCTCTGAGAAGTTAGTGCGCGTCTGGAGGGGAGACGCCGACGACCGTGAATTTGATAAATACGATGCTCAGAGGCGCCCAATCGCTATTGATTATGTGCAGCAGACAACACTGCGGAATAAGGCAATGCTGGAAGAAACCGATGCAGAGGTTCGTAAAGCCACGCACGATGAAATGCGTGCTACGGTGGCCGACCCAGCAAAAGCTAGAAAATTCCTGCGTCAATCATCAATGATTAACGCACTGGACAAGGCCAATTCTCTCGCATAAAAAAACGCCCTCTCGATAAGAGAGGGCGTTTCGGAACAGATTTTTTTAAATCCTAGCGAACGTCCATCCGCTGGGCTTCTTCTTTAAGCACTGCATATAGTTTCCGGATTGTCGGATTTTTGTTCTTACCGAAAACCTGATCAGCCAGAGGAGCGAGGCGCGACATATGCAGCTTTTGCTCTTCGGCTGGGAGGTAACTAACGGTGGCACCAGTGCTTTTCCATTCATCAATCATTTTGCCCACAAAGCTCTCGGATCGAGCGGAAGCCCAATGACCGAGCTCGTCAGCTACCTGGAGAACGGTCTTACGATCTTCTTTGGTTAGCTTGTCCAGGAACTTAATGCTGAAGGCAGAAATACAGGGAATGTAATAATCGTTGGTGATTGTCAGGTATTTTGTAACAGTCGGGAATTTGGCTTTCGCCGCAACCACTAGGCTGGTACGCGCACCGTCTACCACTTTTCTTTGAAGCGAGGGAACAACCGAGGTGAACGGAATTGGCACGCCTGTAGCCCCGAGGGTCGCTACGCCAAGCCGCTCGATTTCCGTCGCTAGAACGCGGATTTTCATTCCTTTGAAATCAGCCAGTTTGGCTATGGGTTTCGTCGCCATATAAGACGCACCGTCATAAACCCAAAGGCTGCCGCTTAGAATTCCCTTATCAACCCCGAGAGCATTGAAGGGCTCTTTGAAGCGCGGAACATTCAGGGTTCTGTGTGCATGGCTGTGATTAGCAAAAAATCCAGGAACATCAGCAACCTGGAAAGCTTTGTTCACACCCTGAAGAAAGCCGGGCGGTGCAAAGAAACCTTCCTGGGTGCCAAGCTGAATAGCTTCAATCTGACGCGGAATTTTCCCAAGCTGACTAGTCGGGAACACGCGGCCCTTAACCCTGCCATTTGTTCGTTTGTTTACCTCCCCCACAAACTTTACCGCGTAGTCGTGTTGGGGGTCGGCAGTCGTCGGATAACCGATCTTCATATCGATCTGAGCTGAGGCACTTGATGCAATGCCAAGCACTGCTGCTATTCCAATTGCGGACATAGCTGTTTGGTGAAACCCGAGTTTCATTTTTTATCTCCCAGTTAAAACTCTAACGCGTTTCTAACATATATTCTTATTCTATCAACCTGGCTGGAATTGTTCTCTTTGGCCGGCCTGTTCCATTAGAGGCAAGACTTGCTCGATCCATTGTTTGCATTCAGTTTTGTAATCAACCCAGGAAATA
Organism: uncultured Alphaproteobacteria bacterium; assembly: GCA_913047365.1. Classification (GTDB taxonomy): domain Bacteria; phylum Pseudomonadota; class Alphaproteobacteria; order MPNO01; family UBA830; genus CAJWUK01. The sequence goes on from CAJWUK010000185.1 coordinate 2,820, forward strand.
AGCATTCCATCGACCCCGATCTCGATTAGTTTGCTGATCTCCTCGACGATCTGGTCGGGCGTTCCAACCAGAGGGTAGCCCCCGTGACCGGCTATAAAATGAAAACGAAATTCGTCCAGTACTTCCTTTGGTAGGGTTTCGGACTGCATGCCAAATATGTCGAGTAGATTGTTTACCGCTTCATAGTCACCTTTTTCGACCACGTAATGGTTCAGGTAATCCTTGGCTTCCTTTTCGGTTTCCCGGCAGACTACGTAGACGTGGATCCAGCTTTTGACCTCTCGCCCGGCCTCCCGCGCCATGTTTTTCAGGTGAGCGATCTGCGCCTTGCCACCCTCTATATCCCGTTGCTTCAGGATGACGAAATTCATATCCGCCTGAGTGGCGGCGAATTTCTGCCCAGCTTCAGACCCCCCGGCATTCATGACTGGCGGCATGGGTTTCTGGATTGGCTTTGGTTCGCTCCAGATGCTCTTTGACTCGAACCAGCGGCCTTTGAAGTCGAATTCGCCTTCCTCGGTCCAGATGCGGCGTACCAGGTCGAGCCATTCCGTCGCGTATTCGTAACGTACGTCATGTTCGTTCCATTCGGCGCCGAACATCTCGAATTCGTTCTTGAACCAGCCACACACAACGTTAAGGGCGAAACGCCCTCCCGAAATATGGTCAATGGTCGCGCATTGTTTTGCCGCAGCGACAGGATGGGTCAGGGGAACGTGAGATGTGGAGAAGATGCAGGAATAATCGGTGACCGCGGCAACCCCCGCCGCCCAGTTATAGGTTTCGAAGGTTCGGTTGTTGAAATTGGTTGGCCCTCCATATCCGCGCCACCGTGCAACCGGCAGTAGCACCTCGAACCCGGCCTGGTCAGCCATGACTGCGACATCCTTCGTTTCCGGCCAGTTCATCTCCCAGGCGCCTTCGGCTTGCGTGATGGTGGACCCGTGTGAACAGTTCATCGCAATGATCCCAATCTTCATTTTGTTGTCGTTATAAAGCGGGTTTTCCGCGACTGGATGCTGTTTCATGACGTGCTTTCTGCTTATTCCTTAATCGAATCTTGCCAGTAAAAGAGTGACGTAACAACTAAAGGGGTTAGGTCACACCGGTTTGCGCGCCAGTGCTAGACCGCTATTGTGAGCCCAACAACAGAGCAAAGGATTGTTATGGCGACTAAAGCAGCGGAGGTCTCCCTCGATTGCGGCAAACAGCCGGTCTGCGGATGTATCGGGTTTTGCCGAGGAGAACGCTTTGGCACCGGTGTGCGCACCGGCGAACAATACGTTGAAGGCGTGCGCGATGACGGGCGCTATGTCGTGCACAACGGTGAGGTCGTCAGCGACGTCACCTCCCACGACGCATTTTCTGGCGCGGTACATTCGATCTCGAAGGTCTTCGATAACGCCGCTGATCCCGCCAACGAAGATCTGATGACGTATGAATCGCCGACCACCGGTGACAGGGTCAATCGTCACTGGGCGATGCCGCGGTCGCAGGAAGAACTGATCGCCAGGCGTGAGGCGCTGACCAAAACGTCCGAAATTACTCTCGGTCTGATGGGAAGAAGCCCGGACCACGTCGCGGGATTTTTTGCCGGCTACGCCATGGCGCCGGAGGTTCTGGCCCGAGGCGGACAGCAGTTCGCCGAAAACATGCTCAAGTTCTACGAATTTTGCCGCGACCATGATATCTACATCGCATATACAATCGTGCCGCCACAGATCGACCGGTCTAAACCGGCCCATCAGCAGGATCCGCCTGATCTGTATGCCGGTATCGTCGACGAACGAGACGATGGTGTGATTATCCGCGGTGCACAGATGCTGGGCACCGGCGCGGCACTCTCCGATTTCGTGCAATTGAGCACCATCCATCCCATGCGGCAGGGTGACGAGAATTATGCGATCTCCATCGCAGTACCCTGTAATGCACCGGGCGTACGCATCTTTTCCCGCCGTTCCTATGCCTGGGCGGCGAACAGCGTGTTCGATTACCCATTGGCGTCCCGGTTCGATGAAACGGATTCGCTGCTGGTGTATGACGACGTGTTCGTGCCGTGGGAACGCGTGTTCGTATACAAGGATGTCGACGTGGCCCGCGCCCAGTGGTTCGAAGCGCCGGCCCATATCATGGGCAACAATCAGGCGCAGATCCGCTACATGACAAAGCTGCGCTTCCTGTTGGGCCTCGCCAAGAAAATCACCGAAATGAACGGTATTGGCAATCTTCCGCCGGTCATCGGCGAATTGGGCAAGCTGGCGACCTACGCGTCCATGTATGAAGGTTTGGTCTATGCTCAGGAAGCGGATTGCTGGACAAATGACAACGGCTACGTACTGCCCAGCATGTCGCACCAATATGCGAACATGAACCTGCAGTCTGAGATCAATCCCAAAATGCTGGATATGGTGCGTGAACTTGCGGGGGGCGGTTTGATCCAGCTACCGTCATCTGTTGAGGATCTGAAAAACCCTGAAATCCATGATTACGTGACAAAATACGTTCAATCTCCTGGTGTTCCGG
>CAJWUK010000186.1 GCA_913047365.1 uncultured Alphaproteobacteria bacterium
AAGCGTGGTGTCACCGAACTTGTCGGCGATGTCCCATACCGGCGGTTCCGGCCCCATGAAACCGGCGGAGTGGATTACTGGCAGCAGCGGTTGGGATGAGATCGTGAATGGCAGGACTTCCTCGGCGTGGCTGTGAACGACGGCCTGGATGTCCTGATTACGTTCGAACGCCGCGCCGTGGATGAAGCGTTCCAGATAGGGGTTCCGGGAATCGCCGTCGACCGGCGTGCCGTCCAGCCGAAATTCCATGATGTCGGCGCGCTGAACCAGCTCGGGGCTGCGCGAACACGATAGGAAATAATGATCCGGATTGTTCGGGTTGCGGATGCTGACATGGCCATAGGCATCGACCACGTTTTCATTGGCGAGAATGCGGTTGGCGACCACCAGGTCGCGCAAAAGGGGTTCGAGATCGGCCATAATGCGTCCTGCTATTGTCGAAGGGGTAGCATCGCGTTTTCGAGTGGGGCGGGCAAGATACGGGAGAGGTGATCGATCTCTCCTGCCTCTTAATATTGGCGGGCCTGCGAGAGCAGGTTATAATAATTTAGGAGTAAGCGCAGAGGATCAACGCGGCACCCGCGCACCCGCCATGGCGGCGATGCGCATCAGCGCGCGCTCGCATACGGCCTGATCCGGCATACCGGTGGATTTGCAGTCGATCTCGGACCGGATCAGTTCCTCCCGGGCCCGGGAAAGGGTCTTCGGCTGCCACCGGCGGAGCTGGTAGCGGAACGCATCCCGCTGCTTGAAGAACACGGGAGGGCGAAGGCTTTTCATCGCTTGTTCCGGGGTCGCGCCACCGTCCATGGCGGTGACGGCCTGTTCGAGGCGCGACAAATGCCGACTTGCCGCACGTAATATAGAGATTGGGGCGACGCCCTCGAACCGCGCCCGGGCAAGCGCCACCGTCAGGCCTTTCAGATTTCCGCCCCATGCTGCGAGTACTACGTCATCCAGTGTGACCGCGGCGGCATCGCCGATTATTGCCTGCGCGTCTTCCAGCGTGACCTCAGATTTTCCCGCGGCATAGAGGGTGAGCTTTTCGAGCTCCATTCGGCTGACCATCCGGTCCGAGCCCAGATTGCCGGCGATCCATGATATTACGCCTTCGTCTGCTTTCAAGTTGGCGTCCGCAAGCGCGCGGCGAACCAAATCGTCTAAGCCGACGCCTTCGTCCATGTAACATGCTATCGCTGCCGCGCCGTTAGCCTTTTCGAACAGGGCGCGCAGTTTCGACCGGGGGCTAAGATCGCCCGCCTCAACGATCATCAATGCCTCGCCGTCTGCGGCGATGGCTTCTTCCGATTGCCTGGCGGCGCCATCGGTGATCTCGCGCAGCCGCACCACGCGGCGTCCGCCCATCATCGACAGTGCGCAAACCTCGTCGGTCAGGCGTGACGGTTCTTCCTTCAGCGCAGCCGGTGTGAGCTCGATTACGTTAAACGGATCGGACAGAGTGCCGGCTACCGCCCTGGTCAGAGTTTCGGCCCGTTCCCGCACCAGCCCCAGATCGGGACCATATAACAGAACCGCGCGAATATCGTCCGGCGGCGCCGCCGCGAAGGCATCGGCGCGGGCCGGCGATACTTTCATCGGCGTCTCGGCGCCCCGCCGGTTTGGACCAGCCAAACGGAAATTCGTTCCCTGATCTCCAGCGCGAGCTGTTGGGCGCCGCGTTTCCGGGCGTTTTCGCGTGCGCTCAACGTCGCGAAATCCGAGGTCAAGATGTTGTAGGTATTCACCCACTGGGCGCCGCCACTGTGAAGCCGCAATCCGTCGCTTCGCCGCGACACCACAAAGCTTACCACTAGTGTCAGATTGGCGCGGGTTACATCCTCGTTTCGTTTTATTGCCAGATTCTGCAGAGATTCGGTGAGGGTGACGGTCAACAGATAGGGCTGCTGCCGGGCCGGTCCCTGCGGTTGCATCACCTGCAGAAGTTCGTTTCTGAGAATTTGGCCGGTACGGTCGGCGATCAGGCCGATATCGATAGTCGCAAGCGCGGCGGCGGAGGCGTTGGACCGCTGACCGTGCATAGGCTGGAACCCGCAACCCGCGATGGTTGCGGCGAGCACCACAATCAGTGCACCCGTCAAGTTCTGGCGGCGGAGGGCGCTAATGAATGACATTGATGATCCGGTTTGGCACGTAAATGATCTTCTTGATCTCGTCGTCACCGAGTGCCGCGGTCACCGTCGACAGTGAAAGCGCGGCTTCTTCCGCGGCCGCCTGGTCCGCGTCCCGCGCGATTGCCACCGTGCCGCGCATCTTGCCGCGCACCTGCACCGCGATTTCGATTGTCTCCTGCACCAGCAGGTCTTCGTCCGCTTCTGGCCAGGCGCTATCTGCCACTAGGGTGCTGTGTCCTAGCGCGTGCCAAAGCTCTTCCGCCAGATGGGGCATCATAGGGCCGATCAGCAGGGTCACGGTTTCCAGCCCTTCGCGCAGGACGGCTTTGTTTTCGATCGCCTCGTCGCCGGACAGGGCGTTAACCAGCTCATAGATACGGGCGACCGCGCGGTTGAAGTGGAAGGTTTCCAGGTCTTCGGTTACGCCGGCGACGGTGGCATGGATGGCGCGCCGTGTGTTGGGGGCGCTGCCGGCGGGAATATCCCCGCCCGGCGGCGGCAGGTCGCCCGCATGGGCCGCCACCAGACGCCAAAGCCGGTTGGTAAAGCGCCAGGCGCCGGAAATACCGGCCTCGGTCCAGTCCAGGTCCCGGTCGGGCGGGCTGTCCGATAGCATGAACCAGCGCGCCGTGTCCGCGCCGTAGGTATCGATGATGTCTTCAGGATCGACCACGTTTTTCTTGGATTTGGACATTTTTTCGGAGCGGCCGACCGTAATTGCCTCCCCCGTATCCGCATGCACCCAGGCGCTGCCGTTCTGTTCGACAACGCTGGTCGGCTCGACCCAGTCGCCCGATCTGGTCTGATAGGTTTGGTGGCACACCATGCCCTGCGTAAACAATCCGGCGAACGGCTCGTCTAGCGCGGCGTGGTCCGTGCGCGACATGGCGCGGGTGAAAAAACGGGAATATAGCAGATGCAGGATCGCGTGTTCGATGCCGCCGATATACTGATCGACCGGCAGCCAGTAATCGGTGGCGCCCCGATCGGTCGGACCGTCGGCGCGCGGCGAACAGAACCGCGCGTAATACCAGGACGAATCGACAAAGGTATCGAAGGTGTCGGTTTCCCGTTCGCCCGGCCCGCCGCAGGACGGGCAGTTGACCTTGCGCCAAGTGTCATGGCGGTCCAGCGGATTGCCCGGCTGATCGAAGGTCACGTCATCGGGCAGGACGACCGGCAGGTCGGCGGACGGCACCGGGACGGTTCCGCAGGCATCGCAATGAATGACCGGGATCGGACAGCCCCAGTAACGCTGTCGGGAAATGCCCCAGTCGCGCAGGCGAAAATTCACTTCCCGCGCGCCGGCCTCTGCGCCCTCGATGCGGTCGGCAATCTCTGCCTTTGCGGCGTCCATTTCTAGGCCATCCAGAAATTTTGAATTGGCGAGACGCCCCGGTCCGGTATAGGCCTCATCTCCGATCTCAAAATTCTCGGCCCCTTCCGGTACGACCACGGGCAAAACATCGAGTCCGTATTTGCGGGCGAAATCCAGGTCACGCTGGTCGTGGGCGGGGCAGCCGAAAATCGCACCGGTGCCGTATTCCATCAGAATAAAATTCGCCACATAGACTGGCAGGGTCTTACCATCGATGAACGGATGCTTCACCCGAAGCCCGGTGTCGAAACCGATTTTTTCCGCCTGTTCGATGGCCGCTTCCGACGTCCCCAGACGGCTGCATTCCTCGATAAAGGCCGTCAGTTCCGGGTTGCCGTCGGCGAGGCTGCCGGCCAGCGGATGTTCTGGCGAAATGGCACAGAAGCTCGCCCCGAAAATAGTGTCCGGCCGGGTGGTATAGACTTCCAGCCGGTCGCCGCGGCCTTCCATTTCGAAGGCGATGCGCAGGCCTTCCGACCGGCCGATCCAGTTGGACTGCATGATGCGGACCTTTTCGGGCCACCGGTCGAGCGTATCTAGCGTATCCAGCAGATCCTGCGCGTAATCGGAAATTTTAAAGAACCACTGTGACAGCCGGCGCTTTTCCACGGCCGCCCCCGACCGCCAGCCGCAGCCGTCTATCACCTGTTCGTTCGCCAGCACCGTGTGGTCGACCGGATCCCAGTTGACCCAGCCGTCGCGGCGTTCGATCAGCCCGGCTTCCAAAAAATCCAGGAACATTTGCTGTTCGTGCCGGTAATATTCCGGATGGCAGGTCGCGATTTCGCGGCTCCAGTCGATGGAAAGCCCCATCATTTTCAACTGGCGACGCATGGTGTTGATATTTTCGTAGGTCCATTCTGCGGGATGTACCTGTTGCTCCATGGCCGCGTTTTCGGCGGGCATTCCGAAGGCATCCCACCCCATAGGATGCAGAACGTTGAAGCCGCGCGCGCGTTTGTACCGCGCGACCACATCGCCCATGGTGTAGTTGCGGACATGACCCATGTGGATGCGGCCCGAGGGGTAGGGAAACATTTCCAGCACGTAGTACTTCGGGTGTTCGGGATCTTCGACCGCCGTAAAGCATTCTCCGTCGTCCCAGGCGGCCTGCCAACGCTTTTCTGCGTCCTTGAAGGCGTATCTGGAAGGGGACGGATCAGCGGTCATAGGGGTCTCAACTCGTCGTTCTGGTGCGCGCCGTGCCTCGGCCCGCCAACCGTTCGGGGATTTCAGGTCGCCTTATACGCAACTTCGGGGCCCATTAAAACGGCGGGGTGGGACATCGGGAGCTGGGGACGGAAAAATGCGGTCTAATTCGCTTCAGCGCTCGCCGCGACACGAAGCTGCCGGGCACGGATCAGGATTTGGTTTTCCATATTGAAGGCGGTTTCTTTTTTCACCGTTGCATCGGCCCAGTCGTTACGGCCCTTTGCCTGACGAAATATGGCGACGCGTACGCCGTCGGCCCGCAATTGCCGGCCCAGGATATAGACGTTCATCTTGAACCGCTCGTTCGGCGCTTCCGGTGGGGAATACCAGTCCGTGATAATGACGCCGCCGAACGGATCGGCGGATGACAATGGCATAAAGGAAATGGTGTCCAGCGTCGCCCGCCACAGGTAGTTGTTGACGCCGATACCGCTTCCGCCGCCACCACGCTCGCCGCGCTTCCCACCGCCGAACATGCCAAATATATCCACTCCGCCCTCGCCGAAAATGGACCCTTCCGGGTTATTGTATCCCTTATTCGACTGACCCGGCGTCTCCGTATATGGATCGTCTACGGGTGGGACTGCATTTTCACAGCTGGCAAGGAAAAGGGCGGTGAA
>CAJWUK010000187.1 GCA_913047365.1 uncultured Alphaproteobacteria bacterium
ATAGAATTGCCTCGGCCGCGGTCGTCGGAGGTTATTTCAACCCCTGAATTTGGTACCTATGTTGGTAAATTATGGACGTTGTTGCGCGAAGAGGCATCGCGGGGAATGGTTGAAGCGGAAGCCGAAATAGCCGCTACTTAAGGACCGTTCGCCTGCGACAAAGTTTTGGACTAGACTTTGTGTTGTGGACAAACAGAACCGGGAGGAAAATATGTCCAAGATGTTGAAATCACTTGCTATTGGGGTCGCTGGAGCCACACTTTTGGCGGGCCCGTCATTTGCCGCTGATAAAGTTAGGTTGGTAAATAGTACCAAAGTCGTTTTTGAGATGGATCACCCCTATACGTGTATCGAGGAGGGGATTTGCAAGAAATATGGTCTTGATGTTTCTGTTATTCACGGATCTGGCGGTGCGGCATCCCTCCAAGCAGTTTTGACGGGTAGTCAGGATGTCGTTTGGGGGAACGGTGTGTTGGGCGTTCTCTCGGCGTATGCAAAGGGAGCACCAATCAGGGTCCTCGGAAGCAATATTCGAGGTGTTCCGGATTTATACTGGTATGTGAAGGCTGACAGCCCAATTAAGACTTTTACAGACCTTAAGGCTGGTCAAGAATTAGCCTACTCAAGGCCTGGTTCAACGACAAACCTTGCTGCGATCTATATCAAAAACGCCTTGGGCCTGAAAGCTAAACTGACTTCTGTTGGTGGGCCATCTGGCTCAAGAACCCAGTTGATGTCAGGTCAGGTCGCGACTGGTTGGTCGGTCTACCCGCTCAACAAGGGATTGATTCGCCAAGGGAAAATTCGTGTGATCGGTACGGGGAAGGCGGCCGCTGGATTAAACGGTGTCACAATCCGGGTTATCGCTGCCAACCTAAATTGGTTGAACAAAAATCGCGAAGCGGCCAAACGGCTGATGGTTGCTATGGAGGAAAGTCGTTCGACAACCTACACAAGCGAGAAACGACTCCGCGCTTATGCGAAACGCTGGAAGTTAAATTATGAGGATGTGAAGTCTGCGCCGCAGGATACTCCTCCGGAGTTAACCACCATGCTTCCACTTTCTGGGCTCGATAAGATTAATGAAATCGCGCTTCAGAATAAAAAGATCAAGAAGCTACTGACGGCGGCGCAGTTAAAAGAACTGGTGCATCCAATGGGCCACAAACCGCGGTAGCTTGATCGCGAATAACGTTTGCCGGGGAATATGTCCAGACTTCACAAAATGCCTGTCTTTGTCGGCTTAATCGGGTTTTTCGTTTGCGCGGTATTACTCGAATTTTCCGTCGATGCGGGCTGGGTGATGCAGCTGGTCGTTCCCCGGCCTTCGGATACCATTCTTGCGTTCCCGGAGGTTCAGGAGGATATGGACCTGTTCGGGAACTTTTTTGTTACACTAGCAATGACGGCGGCAGCAACCTTTCTGGCGCTGCTCATCGGTGTGCCGTTTGGCTATTTTTTGTACCGGAATACGCGCTACGGAATTGCCTATGAAGGTTGGCTGGCCGCGGCATTCGCGGCGCCGACGGTGCTGCTATATCCGCTGTTCCTTGTCATCTTCGGGCGTAGCCATCTGACGTTGATTGCGATGGGGTTCATCCCTGGTGCGATCCCCATCATTATTCAGACCCGGCAGGGATTGCTCGGCGTTTCTCGTACACTGCTGAACGTCGGACAAAGCTTCAACGTGTCTCACCGCGACATGTTCTGGAAAATTCAGTTGCCCAGCGCGGTACCAACCATCTTCACGGGTATCCGCATCGGCGTCATGTACACGCTGGTAAACATCGTCGCCATCGAATACCTGATCGATTTTGGTGGCTTGGGACGTATTGTCTCAGAAATGTATTTCCGCTTTGACACACCTGGCACCTATGCCAGCATCATTGCTGTGGTGATGGTCAGTGTCTTTTTTTACTGGGGGTTTGGAAGGGTCGAGAAATGGTTAAGACCGGTCTGATCCAGACCAGCACACCTGATCCGGGCAGCGACGAAAATTCCATCACGCGGATTCGCGTTGTAACCGCGATCGGCCTAGTGCTTCTCTGGGAGGTTGTCGCGTCTTTGGGGACCGTCGGCATCCTCTATGACGATGTTGTGCCGCATATCTGGAACATCATAATTGCTATCTACGAAGAGCTCGTTTCCTCCAGCTTCTACCGCGATCTCGGGATAACTTTTGCTGAACACATAGTCGGGTTCATTGTGGGATCGATCATCGCGATCTTCCTAGGGATCTGGATGGGCACCAGTCCGCTGCTGCGCGGTGCGCTGGAACCCTATCTGAATGCCATCGGATCGACGCCCAAGATCATCTTTCTACCGATCCTATTCCTGATGTTTGGTACCGGCATCGAATCCAAGATGGCGAAAGGCTCGCTTTCGGCGTTCTTCCCTGTAGTGTTCACCACCACTCTCGGCATGGTACTGATCAATCCGGTGCTGATCCGGGTGGGGCAGACCTTCAATTTGTCCAAGTGGCAGATGATCACCAAAATCTATATGCCTGCGATGGTGAACCCTGTGATTACCGGCCTTCGTCTTGGGATGGCGATAACGGTAATCGGCGTTCTGGTCGCCGAACTGAAATTCGCGGATGGCGGATTGGGATATCGTCTTGGCATCTACTACGAACAATTTCGCATCGCGCCAATGTATGCGATTATTCTGATAATTTTTGCGCTTGCGGCGGCCGCGAATGTAGGAATGACCCGCCTGCAAGACAGAGTGAACCGGCACATGGCGCCGACCACGACCAAGGGTAAAAAGGCGCAGGCGTCCGCTTCCGGCGGGCTTGGCGTCGTCGCAACCAATTAGACACTCAAGTCAGGGGACATAAAAACAAATGGCGAAGGAACTTTTCGTTTCGAAATCGGATGATCTGCCGGACGGGGAGCGCAAAATCGTTCCCAACGGCAATTATGAAATCGGTGTTTATCGTGTCAACGGCGATCTGTTTGCCTATCAAAACGTCTGCCCTCATCAGGGCGGCCCGGCCTGCGAAGGTCTACTGATGGCGAAAGTGGAGGAGGTGATCGCTGAGGATAAGACATACCAGGGTATGACTTTTAACCACGATGAAATGCATATCGTCTGTCCCTGGCACGGTTGGGAATTCGACCTGGCGACCGGTGACATGGTTGCTGATCGAAAATTCCGACTGAAGAAATATGATGTGGTCGAAAAGGATGATGGCATTTATGTCACCCTCTGATGAAATCAGCGACGAGGAACTCGCGAAATCGCCATTTCATGGAAAAGCAACGGCGCGGATCGCCCAGGAAACGGGAGACCCGCTGGCTAACGTCGACCAAGAAACAGCGGCGCTGAAATCGTTGGCGCAAAAGCTGATTGATCTGCCAGACGGCGAAGCACCTTCACAGGCAATGATTCAGGAAGGCCTCGATGCGCTGACCAAGCTCTATACCGTACGTTTTCAGGAAGGCGAGCGCTGGGACCCGTTTTCCAACGGGCGCGGTATGCCGGTTACATCAGTGATGATCATGACGACAGCCATGTTGCAGGCTGTGAATATTGAATTATTTGAACTGGGCATGTGGCAGGCCTGGTCGAGCGGTTGAGGTAAACTGACGAAGGAGAGGCGACATGGAAATACCCACAGATCACCTTAACAAGATGTCTGTTGAGGAGTTTGATACCTCGAAACTTCTTATCAACGCGGCACGTCAGAGGGATCAGCGCGGCCTGGAGGATGTGCTGATTGTCGATGTCGACTGTCATCACTACGAAAACGAATCTATGAAGGACATCGTCGAATTTATCGACGACCCGGTCCTTCGTCGAACGGCCCAGGTCTATTCCGGTGCCGGTACCGGCGCCAATAACCCATTCATGATGGGCAGCCCCGGCTCCCAGGATGTCGCCGGCCGCGTGACGCGCTATCCGCTGCGCAAGATGGAAGAAACGCCCGAAGACGGCACGCACCGGGATATCCATCTTTCGTTGAAATGGATGGACGCGATGGGCGTCGATTACGTGATGCTATTCCCGACGCCGATGCTGTTGTTGGGTCTGCATCCCGTACCAGAATATGAGGTTGCGATGTCGCGGGCCTATAACCGCTGGCTAACGGAAAAAATCCTGGCGGAGGAAAACCGTCTGAAGACGATGCTGTATCTGCCGTTCAACGATCCTGATGCCACCTACCAGATGGTCAAGGATTTCGGCGACCGTGAAGGCGTCTGCGGTTTCATGGTCGTTTCGACGCGCTACAAGCCGGTCTACGACAACGCCTATATGAAGACCTATTCCCTGATTGAGGAAATGGGCAAACCTCTAGCATTCCACGGCTCGTACAGCTGGAACGACCAGCTTCTCGGGAATACTAACCGGTTTCTGGTCACACACGCGCTGGGCTTCACGATCTTCAATGCCGTCCATATGTGCAACTGGATCGTTAACGGCCTGCCGGAACGGTTTCCCAACCTTGATGTGATGTGGATCGAGTCTGGGCTCGCCTGGGTGCCGTGGCTGATGCAACGCCTTGATAATGACTACCGGATGCGGTCGTCAGAAGCACCGCTTCTGAAACGCTTGCCGAGCGAATACATGGGCGAGATGTTCTATTCGTCGCAGCCGATGGAAATGCCGCATAACCCGGACATCCTCGAAATGACGTTTAAGATGATCAACGCGGAAACCCAGCTTTGCTGGTGCTCGGACTATCCGCATTGGGATATGGACGTGCCCAGCGTGATCTACGACCTGCCGTTCCTAGATGAACGGCAGAAGAAGAACATCCTGGGGGAAAATGCGCGCAAGCTCTACAACATCGATGTGTCCGACCGGTTTCCGAACTATCAGCCGCCGGCCTGATCGCCGGTATAAAGGTATTGGATAGAGCGGATGGAAATCCCCACAGATCATCTGCACAAGATGTCGATCGAGGAGTTCGATACGTCGAAGCTCCTCATCAACGCCGCCCGCCAGCGGGATCAGAGGAAGCTGAGCGACACGTTGGTCATCGATGTCGATTGCCATCACTACGAAAACGAATCGATGGCCGAGATAATCGAATACATCGAAGACCCCGTCCTGCGCCGCACTGGGCAGGTTTATGCCGGTGCAGGAGGCGTAGGGAACAATCCATTCATGGTCGGTAGTCCAGGCGCCCAGGATGTGGCCGGACGCGTCACCCGCTACCCGCTGCGGAAGATGGACCCGACGCCGGATGACGGCCGCCATCGGGATATCCACCTGTCGCTGAAATGGATGGATGCGTTGGGCGTCGATTACGCGATGCTGTTCCCCGGACCAATGCTGTTGCTAGGCCTGCATCCGGTGCCTGAATATGAAGTCACGATGGCGC
>CAJWUK010000188.1 GCA_913047365.1 uncultured Alphaproteobacteria bacterium
CGCAATACGCGTTGGCGGTTGATCACGCGTTTTATCAGGGCGAACCCGTCGCTGCTGTCGTCGCCGAAACCCGGGCAGAGGCAGAAGACGCGGCTGACATGGTGATGGTCGACTGGGAAGAACTTCCGGCGGTCATGGGTATTCTGGAAGCGCTGGATCCTGACTCGCGACCCATCCATCCCGATCTCGGCGACAATCTGTGTTTTCAGCACACGGTCGATACGGGCGACGCGGCATCCGGCCTGTCAAAGGCGGCGTTCACCGTTACCCACGAATTCGAGTTTGGCCGGCACACGGCGGTAACGCTGGAAGGCCGCGCCCTGATTGCCCACTGGGACCGCTTGGAGGAACGCCTGACCGTTCACCATTCGCATCAGTCGCCTTATCAGATGCAGGACGTGTTCTCCCGCCATCTGAATATCCCGGAACACAAGGTGCGGGTTATCACGCCCGATATCGGCGGCGGGTTTGGGCTGAAGATCAACGTTCACGGCGAAGAACTTGCTGTTGCCGCCGTCGCCAAAATGATCGGTAAACCGGTGAAATTCACCGCTGACCGTCTGGAATCCTTCACGGCCGACTGCCAGACACGGGATCATGTGGCTACCGGGACAATGGGTGTGGATGAGAACGGCAACATTACGTCGATGGATTTCGAGAACGCTTTGTCGGTCGGCGCCTATACCGCCTATATTCGCTTCGGCCTGGCCGAAGGGATGATGGCTGTATCCTGTGCCGCCGCGCCCTATGCATTGAAAAATTATCACGCCCGCACCCGCGTCGCTTATGTGAACAAGGGTATCGTCGGGATGTTCCGGGGCGTCGGCGTGCCTGTCGGCGTGGCGGTCACAGAAGTACTCGTCGACCAGGCCGCCGCGAAGGCAGGGATTGATCCGGTCGAGTTCCGTCGCATCAATTATCACAAGGACGAGGATTACCCTGTCGCCTGCGTGGGCGGGTACGCGGCGAAATACATGTCGCTGCACCGATGCCTTGATGCCTGTGTCGACTTGATGGATTACGACGACCTGCGCGCCGATCAGGCGGCGCAGCGGCAAAACGGCGTCTATCGCGGTGTTGGGGTGGCCACGTTCGTGGAAGCCGCGGCCTTCGGTCCAGTCTATTACGGCCCGTCCGGTGCGCGCGTTTCCACCCAGGATGGCTGCACCGTCAAGCTGGAACCGTCCGGCATGGTCCGTTGCATGACCAGTGTTACCGACCAGGGGCAGGGCACGCTGACAGGCATTGCCCAGATTGTCGCCGATCAGCTTGGCGTCGGCATGGATGACATCGACGTTATCGCGGGTGACAGTGCGACTACGCCTTACGGCGGCGGCGCGTGGGCGTCCCGCGGCATGGCGATGGGGGGCGAAGCGGCGCTGCAGGCGGGCAAGGCACTGAAAGCCAATATTCTCGACCTCGCCGCCTCAATCCTGCAGACATCGGCCGATGCGCTGGGCCTCGCCAATGGTGAAATCCGCGATGCGGCGACGGGCGAGGCGCGAATGGACCTCGCCGAGCTGGCCAAGGTCGGCTATTTCCGCCAAGACACGTTGCCCGCCGGCACCCAGCCTGAATTGATGGTAACTCGCCATCATGTGCCGGACACGGCCTATTACATTGCGAACGGTGTTCAGGGTGCGCAGGTGCAGGTCGATATAGAGACCGGCTTTATCGACATCCTCGGTTGGTGGGTGGCGGATGATTGCGGCCGGGTGGTGAACCCGTTGTTGGTCGACGAACAGCTCCGCGGCGGTATTATCCAGGGTATCGGTAACACGCTGTACGAACACTGCCAGTACGACGAAACCGGTCAGTTACTGAATGCCAGCCTAGCGGACTACCTGTTGCCTATGGCGGGCGAAATGCCGGACATGAAGGTAGCCCATGTGGAAACCCCCCTGACCAATACCGAACTCGGCGCCAACGGCATTGGCGAAAGTGGAACCATCGGCGCTATCGCCGCGCTGTGGTGCGCTGTGAACGATGCTCTTCGCCCGCTGGGCGCGCAGGTGACCAAACAGCCGTTCACACCGGAACATATCCTTGAGGTGATTGAGGCGGCTCGGGGAGGGTAACCTTGGCCTAATCCTCCGGCTCAATATTGAACACCAGGGGGTGGCCGCACTCCTTGCCCATGTCGGTCGCGTCCCTCGCCTTGGATTCGGCGATGTCCTTGGTATAGATCGAAATCACGCAGCTTCCTTGCTGTTGGGCCGCCATCATCTTGTGATAAGCCTCTTCTTCCGACATGCGGAAGATCTTCATCAGCACCCGCATGACGAATTCACGCGGCGTGTAATCGTCGTTTTCAAGGATCACCTTGAAGAGCTTCGGACGTTTTGTCTTCGGCTTGGTGTCCGTGTTATTTCTAGTGTCTAGATCGCCCATCGTGTGACCGCCTCAGATCAATTGCACCTGCCCCTCCTAACGTTGGCATAGGCCGAACGGTGCCGTCCAGTCTCAGTCCATCTCGGCGAGGGCGGCGCTGATTGTGGCTAGCGCCGTCATGGCGACCGGCAGGCTGTTCCAAGGCGCCGTCTGGATGGCGGCTTCCGCCACCTGCCGCTTGGAAAGGCCAACATTCAAGGCTGACACGCAGAACTTGCGAAGAGAGTCATGAAGCCCCAGCATACTGAACCCCGCGATGGCGCATATCATGCGCTGGCGTATATCAAGACCCGGCCGGATCCAAAGGTTGCCGTATCCGTGGCGGATAGCTCCCTGATAGAGCGCGAAGGTTATCGGATCGTCGGGCGAGGCGTAGCCGCCCGCCTGGCGTTTGCCATGCAGCTTCTCCATCACCGCCGCGCCTTCTTGGTCCAGTTGTTCTGAGGTGCGGGTATCGGGTGGATCGTTTGCTAGCACGATTTTGTGCTTCGAGAAGACGTCGTTTGCGATCTCGATCGCCTGTTCGGTGTGCGGCAGGCCGCCATAAAGCGCGGACTGGATGAACACCTCGACGACGGATCGCGGTTCCAGGCCGGCATCCAGTGCCGCGCCAACCAGACGGGCGATAGCCTTTTTCTCCCCCCGGTAACAAACCGCCGTCAGGGCCGGGATCAGCCGGTCCTCCATCACGAGAACATCCCGTGCGCCGACGGTGCCGTGATAGAAATCGTCCACGTAATCTCGATAGGAGGGAACCGCGAGACCTGGGTCGTCGTCCGCCTGGTGGAGCACCCGTCGGTGCAAAGCGCCTGCCTCGCGGTTGGATTGCCTGTCCGTCATTACAAAACCCCTTGTTCTTATGATTGGTTTGTCAAACAGGGCCTGTCCCGTGGCCCAGTCACGGCGCGTCAGGCGGTTTCCATTACCTTTCGCCGCTTTGCCCAAAGGAAAAGCGCAACCATGCAGCCGAACAGGACCAGTGCGCTAAGGCCCAGCGACCAGTGGATGCCCATCATCCCGCCGCCGAACCCGACGGTGAAGCCACTGAACGTACGACAGCCGAGACTACCAACATTGAACAGGCCGATGGCACGGCCGCGTATTTCGGCGGGCGAATGAAGCTGCGCCAGCGTGCGTGTCATTGAATTGAACGATAGATCCAGGAATCCGGCGCAGACCAGTAGACAGAATGCCAAGACGTAGTTTTCTGAAATCGCAAACCCGAAGATGGCAAGCGCCCAAAGGAAGCCGAGGATGAAAGACGTGCGTGTCTTGGCAGGCAACAGGTTGCCGGCTTCCAGCACGATGCCGGCGGTCAGCGCGCCGACCGCGTTGGCCGCCAGCAGAAGGCTGTAATACAGACCTTCGCCGCCATACCCCAGATCGCGGGCGAATTGCGGCATTTGTGGTTCATGCGCATTGCCCACAAAAAACGCGGCCAGTCCGGCAAGGAACGACATGGCGAACACCACCGGTATACCGGAAATCTGGCGGACCGTGTCAAACATGTCACGAAAACTGGTCATCGACGCGCCGTTGGGCTGGGGGTCGGTGTTGGTTCCCTTTGGATTGCGGATCAGCCAGAGCGTCAGCGGCAGGTAAATCAGCACGTTGATGAAGATGCCGATCGTCGGCCCCACCAGCAGTAGCAACCCACCCCCAACCGCGGGGCCGAGCAGCAGGCCCAGCGTCCGGGATGTTGCCAGCAGTCGAATGGCGCTTTGTAATTGGCGGCCGCCCACAACATCGTGGACCAGCACCTGACCTGCCGGTGCCCAGAGTACGCCCGCCAGTCCGTGCACAATCAGCAGAATGACCGCATGCCATTTTTCCAATGTGTCTGTTGCGAACAGAATCCCCCAGCCCAGCGAGACCAGCATGAACAAGATCATCCCCGCCTGGATGATGCGGCGAGGATCGTATCGGTCGGCCAGCGCGCCGGCCCAGATGGAACACAGCAGAAACGGCACCCAGTGCGCGATTACTGCGAAGCCGGCCAGGGACGGCGACTGGAATTTCTCGAAAATGATCCAGTAACTGATCACGTGTTCGACGCTGTCCGCCATCATCGCCAGTGCTGCGCCCAGCAGGTAAATGCGCGACGCCGGGTAGCGAAGAGCGGCGTAGGAACGCGTATCGGGTGTGGAAGGTTGTTCCGGATCGGCTGTGGTCATTCAGAAATCAATCGCCACCAAACCTGTCCAGTAATCCACGGGCTTTGCGGATCATCGCCCGGTCGATCATCTTGCCGCGGAAATTGAAGGCGTTTTCGCCTGCGTACTCGAACGCCGCGATCATGTCCCGGTAATAAGTGAGCTCCTTTTCGCCCGGCGTGAACACACGGTGGACAGGCTCAATCTGTTTCGGGTGAATCACCGTCTTGCCGCGATAGCCGAGACGTCGCGCGTTTTCGCTGTCCTGGATCAATCCAACCTCGTCGTCGAGACCGAGGAATACGCCGTCCATCGGGTGGTCGATTCCGGCGGCTCGGGCGGCGACCAGAATGCGGGACCGGGAATACATAAGTTCGGTGCCCTCCGATGACCAGTCTGCGCCGAGATCGGTCTGCAGATCGCCGTCCTGCGCGCTACCGACGATGACGGAGGTCACACGGGGGTTGGCGTTCAGAATTTCGTAGGCAAATTGTACGCCAAGGGCGGATTCAATCATGGGAACGATGTCGACTGATTCAGCCTCGATGCCACGGTCTTTTTCCAGCACATCGATCCGTTCCGATGTCCAGAAAATGTCATCTGCGGACTGTGCCTTGGGCAAAACGATGCCGTCGATACCGGGCAGGACTACCGATTCCAGATCGGCCGCGGTTTCGTCTTTTCCGGCATCGGCGATGCCGTTGACCCGGATGTAGCGAGGCATGGTGTGGTCG
>CAJWUK010000189.1 GCA_913047365.1 uncultured Alphaproteobacteria bacterium
CTGAAATCAGCGGGATTCCGCGCCATTGCCCTAGGAAGTCGTCCTGGGGTAAGGCTATCTCAACGTCCGCGAGATCGCAGGATCCGATATTGTCCGATAAACCGCGAATACTAGTTTTGAATGGCCCCAACCTGAATATGTTGGGAGTCCGCGAACCCGAGGTTTACGGGAAAGAGACCCTCGCCGACATCCAAGCTGCCTGCGCAACCCATGCGAATGGCGCCGGCATCGAGGTGGATTTCCGCCAAAGCAATAGCGAAGCGGAACTCATCAGCTGGATTCACGACGCCCGGGAAACTGCAGACGGAATAGTTATAAATCCGGCCGCGTTTACACATACGTCCGTGGCCATATTGGATGCGCTGGTTCTGACGGAACTGCCGGTGGTGGAAATTCATATTTCCAACATTTTCCGGCGGGAAAGTTTCCGCCAGCATTCCTACATCTCGGCGGGCGCAACGGGAATCATCTCTGGCTTCGGCTCTAACGGGTATTTGCTGGCGCTAGATGCGATTGTCAACTTGGCCCGGACGAAATAGGAAAATTCGATGGCTAACAAATTCGATATCGACCCAGACCTCGTCCGAAAGCTGTCCGATCTTCTCGGCGAAACAGGCCTGAGCGAAATCGAATACGAAAGCGCCGGCAGACGGATACGGGTAGCGCGGAACATCGCCGGTACTGGGCCGGTGGTCACCGTCGGGGGTGGAGGCGCACCCGCTACTGCCGAGCCTGCGGCCTCCGAGGAGGGGGCGGAAGAGGCCGAGCGGCATGGAAAGCCGATCACCGCCCCGATGGTAGGAACTGTTTTCCTTTCGCCCGAACCCGGAGCAGAACCGTTTGTAAAAACTGGTGATACGATTACCGAAGGTCAAACGGTGATGCTGATTGAGGCAATGAAGACCTATAACCCCGTTCGGGCAACGACTGGTGGCAAGGTTCTGCAGATTCTCGTCGGAGACTCGACGCCGGTCGAATTCGGCGAAGAACTGATTTTGGTCGAATAGCGCCGCCTTGGCCGGGGACCGCAAAGTCATGTTCGAAAAAGTGCTCATCGCGAACCGCGGCGAAATTGCCCTTCGGGTGCATCGGGCCTGCCGGGAAATGGGCATTGCGACCGTTGCCGTTCATTCGACTGCCGATGCGGATGCCATGCATGTGCGGCTGGCAGATGAAAGCGTCTGCCTGGGGCCACCGGCAGCCAAGGAAAGCTATCTGAACATTCCGGCAATTGTTTCTGCGGCGACGATCGTCGGCGCCGATGCGGTCCATCCGGGATACGGATTCCTCTCGGAAGAAGCGAGTTTCGCCTCCATTCTTGAAGAACACGGCTTCACCTTCATCGGCCCTTCCCCCGAACACATCAAACTGATGGGCGACAAGGTCGCGGCAAAGAGGGCGGTGGAGGAAAACGGCGTGCCCGTCGTTCCGGGATCGGACGGCGCCGTGGATACGGTAGATGAGGCGAAGGCAACTGCCGACCGGATCGGATATCCTGTGTTGATCAAGGCGGCCGGTGGGGGTGGCGGCCGCGGCATGCAGGTCGTCCAAAGCCCGGATGAGATAGAAACCGCCTTTACGATGGCCCGGACGGAAGCCAAGGCGAGTTTCAGGAACGACACAGTCTATATCGAAAAATTCCTCAAAAAACCGCGGCACATCGAAGTGCAGGTGTTTGCGGACAGCCAGGGCGGTGCCGTCCATATGGGCGAACGGGATTGTTCCCTTCAGCGCCGTCATCAGAAAGTGCTGGAAGAGGCCCGGTCCCCGGTGTTGAACGATCAACAACGGAAGGAGATCGGGGAAATTGCGGCTTCGGCAGTTCGGCGTCTGGGATACCGGAACGCGGGAACCATCGAGTTCCTATACGAGAACGGTGAATTCTATTTTATCGAAATGAACACCCGCCTGCAGGTGGAACACCCGGTAACCGAGATGATCACCGGTGTTGATATGGTGCGAGAACAAATTCGCGTAGCGGCGGGCTTGCCACTTTCCTTCACGCAGGAGGAAATTACCTTCCAAGGCCATGCCATCGAATGCCGCATTAACGCCGAAAACCCGAGGACATTCGCACCATCCCCGGGGGCAATAACGGACTATCATCCTCCCGGAGGAATGTCGGTTCGAGTCGATTCCGGTTTGTACTCCGGTTATCGAATACCGCCCTATTACGACAGTCTGGTGTCGAAATTGGTGGTGCACGGGCGTAACCGGAACGAATGCCTGATGCGGCTGCGCCGTTCGTTGGAGGAATACGTGATCGGCGGCATCGATACCACGATACCCCTGCATGAAAAAATCATAGAAAATTCGGATTTTATAAACGGCGACTATGATATCCATTGGCTGGAACGCTTCGTCGCGGAGGACGCAACGAGCGGCTAAAAAGGCTTTCCGCCGAAAACCATGAGCGGTCTCACACCCGAAATCCTGTTACGCGCCTATGCGGTGGGCCTGTTTCCCATGGCCGAACGCAGGGACGATCCCACCCTGTATTGGATCGATCCAGAGAAGCGCGGCATTTTACCGCTGGAGAAATTTCATATCCCGAGGCGTCTGCGGCGAACCGTGCGCCGAAACGTTTTCGATGTTCGCTTCAACACCGATTTCGACGGCGTCATCCGCGCCTGCGCCGCCCCGGGGTACGGCAGAAATGAAAGCTGGATAAACGACGAGATCATTTCCCTGTATACCGACCTACATGAACTGGGCCGGGCCCACTGTGTGGAAGCATGGCTGGACGGCACGCTGGTGGGGGGGCTTTACGGCGTCGCATTGGGCGCCGCGTTTTTCGGCGAAAGCATGTTCAGCACCGAAAGTGACGCCAGCAAGGTGGCGCTAGTTCATCTAGTCGGACGTCTTCGAAAGGGTGGCTTCAAGCTGCTGGACACCCAGTTCGCGACAGAGCACCTGACGCAGTTCGGCGTGGTTGAATTACCGCGATCGGGCTTCAGGCAAATGCTGTCCACCGCGCTGGATGGTTCTGCCACGTTCGAAACGGAATTAACTCAGCCGGAATTGGATAAATTCTTACAGTCGACAACCCAGACGTCGTAAACCGGGTGCTCCATAGACGACACCGCCGGGCTTGAAGCAAACATCCACCCTGCGAAAAGATCCTGGACCCTCTCGCCTAAGCGCAGTTCACGGATTTGCAGATATACGGTCGTTTCGGGCGTTTCTTCGGGTGGCCTCTTATGGCAGCGGCGAACAGTAATATCAAGCGTTCCGAACCGAACCGGCTGGCCCACGGGCGCGTCTATTGTCGTGATCCGGGCCGTGATCTTATCGAGACCCTGAAGAACCGCCACCTGCCCTTCCCCTCCCTGTTGCGACAATGCAGGCGGGGTTAGCACCACCATGAACAGGACAGCGGCTAGGCAGGCCTTTGCGAACGGACGCAGGATAAGCGAAGGCAATAAATGCAACATACGGCAAGACACGTTACTTGTCCTTGTCACCATCCTTGCCGGTCTGGCTAAAGATCATCTGCCCTACAAGGCTCATCAGATCTATCGAACCTTGTGTCGTGGTGATTTCACCGCCTGGCTCCAGCATATCGTCGGAACCTCCCGGTGAGAGCGCGAGGAATTTATCGCCTAGCAGGCCGTCAGTTGAAACGGCAATGGATGTATCGTCCGGAATCTTCACGTCCGAACGAATGTTCATTTTGACCTCGGCGAAATAGGTCTTGGGGTCCAGCGACGATGCGGTCACCGTGCCGATCTTGATACCGCTCATCCGGACATCCGACCCTGCAAGAATGCCGTCAACGCGATCAAATTTCGCCTGTATCTCGTACCCTTCCACAGCGCCGACCTCGGCCTTGCTGTAGGCAAACACGATAAAAAGCGCTGCTACGACAAGCACAACAGCCCCCATGACGGTTTCTATCAGGTTTCTGTTCATTCGACGCGTTTCCTAATCTTGTGCTAGGCCCGATACCAGTCAGCTCGGTTGCCAAGGCTCGTAATCACCCGTTGCCTGGGCACGCTTACCGCCCTTAAGAACATGCCCTGGCGGCCGATACGCTTCTGACGTACCGGTCATGTTCGGGACATGATCTTTCTGCCAGTCCCAGCGGCGGGCAATATCGTCTTCCGGTACGCTTTCGGTCGTATGATGCAGCCAGGAATGCCAGGCCGGCGGCACACGGGAAGCTTCCACTTTGCCGTCATAAACCACCCATCGCCTTTCGCGTCCGCCGTTTGGCGTCCGCTTGGAACGGTAATAGGCATTGCCTTGGGAATCTTTGCCGACCAGCTTGCCGTTGAACATTGTGAACAGTCGTGTGCCGATGGTCATTTTTACCTCGATACCGGTTCAAACCGGACAGGACAAATAGGTTTAACGAACCGGGACGGACTATCGCAAACCCGCCGCACGGCGTCCAGTAGGATGTAGATACAACACTCTCATAGTTAAAAAATTAAACACTCAAGCCATTGAAAAACCGAGAAAATTCTCGCCGCTGGATTGACCGACCGAGGCACGCTAGGCTCCGCCCAACTAAGGGAGTTTAAGATGGCCGGACGTATAGAAGAACGCCTTTCGGAATTGGGGATAATGCTACCCGACGCCCCGACACCCTCTGCCAATTACGTGCCGTTTCGCCGGTCCGGCAATCAGGTTTTCATTGCTGGACAGGTATCTATAACCAGTGACGAAGGCATCACCGGCAAAGTCGGCGGCGATCTTTCCGTCGATGACGGCTATGCCGCCGCGCGTTTGTGCGGGCTGAATATCCTGGCCCAGCTTCGCACCGCCTTAGGAGACGATATCGATCGCGCCCGAGCTGTAAAGCTGGGCGGCTTCGTGAATGCCCCGCCCGATTTCACAGGTCCCCCATCGGTTATCAACGGGGTATCGGACCTGTTGATCGAGGTCATGGGCAAGGAAGCTGGCAGTCACGCGCGGTTTGCCGTTGCGGTCGCCTCATTACCTGGCGGTTCGGCAGTCGAAGTCGACGCCATCTTTGAAATAGAATAGCGATGCCGGACGGCGGCGGCGGCGTTAACGTCAAGGTTCTTTCCTCACTGGAAGAAGTACCGGCCGGCCACTGGGATGCCTGCGCGGGAACGGAAAATCCGTTTGTATCCCATACGTTTTTGAAGACGCTGGAAGATTCCGATGCCACCAATGGGGAAGCCGGCTGGCTACCTCAGCATATCGTCATTGAGGATGAAAAAGGGCTCGTCGGCGCGGCGCCATGTTACCTGAAAAACCATTCTTACGGCG
>CAJWUK010000190.1 GCA_913047365.1 uncultured Alphaproteobacteria bacterium
GTTATTTAAGATACAAATGTGGCCCCCGCCTGTCAACGACCCTTCGGGTGCCACACGCAGAGAAGGTGCCAATGCCGGCAGAACTGCTAACGCCCCCACCGACTGCTAGGCCTTCGCGCAGAAACCCTGAAGCATCCCGACGACGCATTCTTGCCGCCGCCACAGAGACTTTTGCGGCGCTGGGTCTGGACGGTGCCAGGGTTGATGACATTGCAGAACGAGCAGGCATCAACAAACGCATGCTGTATCACTATTTCGGCAACAAGGACGATTTGTTCGGAGCGGTATTGGATGCCCTTTACGAACAGATATGCCGGGAAAGCAGTGCGCTGGACCTGGAAACAGGCTCGCCACGGCAGGCTGTCGACCGTCTGGTCGAGTTTGTTATTGATTTCTACCTTGGCAATCCGAAGGCAATCACGTTGTTGAATGCGGAAAACCTGCATCTAGGCCGCCATTTAAAAAAATCCGAACTGATCAGATCAATTCATCTGCCGTTTGAAGAAATGCTGGATGCGCTACTGGCCCGGGGAGTGAAAACGGGTGACTTCCGAAAGGGAATCAGCGGCGCCCGGCTCTATATCTCCATCGTCGGTCTGATTTACTACTATCTATCCAACAGCCATTCGCTTTCCGTGTTTTTCGACAGGGATCTGCTCGCCCCAAAAGAGCTCGAAGACTGGAAAGCGCACATCCATGAGATGGTCACACGGTTCGTCTCCGCCGAACCACAGGGAGGAAAGAAAAATGACTGAACATCGTCTCGGCATAATAATGAACGGCGTCACAGGGCGCATGGGCACCAACCAACATTTGATCCGGTCAATCCTGGCAATCATGAAAGAAGGCGGCGTCAAGCTGGTGAATGGCGATACGGTCATGCCCGACCCGATCTTGGTCGGGCGAAATACCGAAAAAGTTGAGGGGCTGGCTAGGGAATATAACGTCGAGCGATGGACCACGAACCTAGATGGCGCCATCGCCAATGTCGACGACACGCTATTTTTTGATTCCGCCAGCACCAATCTAAGAGCTTCTCTTCTTCGCCAGGCAATCGACGCCGGGAAAGATATCTATTGCGAAAAACCGTCTGCGGCCACGTTGGAGGATGCGGTGGATGTATACCAGAGGGCTAAAGCCGCCGGTGTCCGTCACGGTGTTGTGCAGGACAAGATTTTCCTGCCCGGCCTGCTGAAAATGAAAAAGCTGATGGATGAAGGGTTTTTTGGCCGGCTTTTGTCCGTGAAGATCGACTTCGGCTACTGGGTATTCGAAGGCGACTGGAAACAGGCGCAGCGGCCGAGCTGGAACTATCGTAAGGCAGACGGAGGCGGCATCATTCTGGATATGATGCCGCACTGGCGTTACGTCCTGGACAATACGTTTGGACGCGTGAAAAGCGTGAGCTGCCTTGGCCGCGTCAATATCGACAAGCGCTGGGACGAAGAAGACCAGCGCTATGACGCGGATGCGGACGATGCCTCCTATGCCATGATCGAACTGGAAGGTGGGGCAGTGGCACAGATATTCGCTTCCTGGTGCACCCGGGTTAGAAAGGATGACCTGGTGACGTTCCATGCCGATGGCACGCATGGCGCCGCCGTCGCGGGACTGACCAAATGCTATACCCAAGACCGTCCCGGCACGCCGTCCCCAATCTGGAATCCGGACGAGCCGCAAACCATCAAGTTTTTCGACACATGGCAGGAGTACGGCGCAGACCTAGGCTTCGACAACGGTTTCAAGTCCGAGTGGGAGATGTTCATCCAAAGCCTTTATGAGGACAAACCTTTTCACTGGAACCTGCGGGAAGGTGCCAAAGGCGTGCAATTGGCAGAAGCCGCCATGCAAAGTTGGCAGGAACGGCGCTGGATCGATATTCAAGAGGTGCCGGAATAATGCCCGCGATCCGGCTTCCCACGAAGGACGGCGGGTTAGAGGAATTTATCACGTCGGAACCCCTCGGCTTTCCCGAAACGACCAACCGGCCTTTCAACCGCGCTGCCCTGGCTGCAGCCCATGTGGTGCCCCGCGCCACCGCGGATAACGACCCATGGATGGACGCGGAACTGGACTGGGACCGCACCATTGCCTACCGCAAACACCTTTGGGGCTTGGGCCTCGGTGTGGCCGAAGCCATGGACACCGCACAGCGTGGTATGGGGCTCGACTGGCCGACGTCGCTTGAACTCATTCGCCGCAGCATCGACGCGTCAAAGGATATTCCGGGGGCCGTCGTGGCTTCGGGCGCCGGAACGGACCATCTTTCCCCGTCTGAAGATCATAACCTCGACGACGTTGTTCGGGCCTACGAAGAACAGTGCGAAGCAGTAGAAGCCGTGGGTGGCCGCATAATTTTGATGGCAAGCCGTGCTCTTGCGGACTGTGCCAGATCGCCGAACGACTATGCGGCCGTCTACGACCGGATACTGGGACAGGTGCAGGAACCCGTTATCGTACATTGGCTAGGGGAAATGTTCGATCCGGCACTTACGGGGTACTGGGGCCATGACGACCATTTCGATGCAATGGATGTCTGTCTGGACGTTCTGATCCGGAACCAGGAAAAGGTGGACGGGATCAAAATTTCATTACTGGACAAGGACAAGGAAATCCGCCTCCGGCGCGGACTTCCCGCCAATGTCCGCATGTATACTGGCGATGACTTCAATTACGCTGAGCTGATCGCCGGCGACGAGGAGGGATATTCCGATGCTCTACTGGGAATCTTCGATGCGATTGCGCCGGCGGCGTCCGCTGCGCTGACTGCGCTGGCCGAAAACCGCCTAGAGGAATTTCACCGCATCTTCAAACCGACGGTGCCGCTGTCCCGCCATATATTCCGGGCGCCGACTCGTTTTTATAAAACCGGCGTCGTGTTCATGGCATATCTGAACAGCCATCAGGACCATTTCGTCATGATCGGCGGGCAGCAGAGCACCCGTTCCATCACTCACCTGGCGGAGATTTTCAAACTCGCCGACAAAGCAGGGCTTTTGACCAACCCGGAACAAGCCGCTGCACGGATGCAGCATGTCCTGGCTGTTCATGGCGTGGGCGTCTGACCATGGCGGTGCCCGACAGACAAAAGCTGGCTATCAATCAGGCGACCACAATGAAACAATGGTCGCTGCAAGAAGCAATAGAGGGATACGCGGCCAGAGATATTCGGGGTATATCCGTCTGGAGAAACAAACTGGCCGAATGCGGCGTAACGGAAGCAGCCACAATCCTCTCAGACCACGGCATGGATGTTACCGGTCTGTGCCGGGGCGGTTTGTTTCCCGCCAACGATGATGCCGGACGTCAGGCTGCGCTGGATGACAACCGCCGGGCTGTCGATGAAGCCGCCGTAATAGGCGCAGAGTGTCTCGTCATGGTGTGCGGAGGTCTGCCCGACGGGTCTAAAGATATGATTGATGCTCGGAAGCAGGTCGCCGACGGACTTGCAGAGATGTTGCCCTATGCCATCGATGCCGGCGTTCCGGTTGCGATTGAACCACTCCATCCGATGACGGCCGCGGATCGTGCCTGCGTCAACACACTCGAACACGCCCTCGATCTTTGCGACACCCTCGGTGAAGGCACGGGCGTCGCCGTTGACTGTTATCATGTATGGTGGGACCCGAAACTTGAACAACAAATTGCCCGTGCGGGCGACAGGATCCTGGGATTTCATGTCTGCGACTGGCTCGTCCCGACGATCGATCTTGTCTGGGACCGGGGGATGATGGGGGACGGCGTCATCGACATTCCGCGCATTCGCGGCTGGGTCGAAGCAGCAGGGTATCGCGGCTACAACGAAGTTGAGATATTCTCTGAACACAACTGGTGGAAACTGGATCCTGTGAAGGTTATCGACACCTGCATCGAACGTTACGATCAATTCGTTTAGGGGAACAGGAATGGCAAGTGCCGACGGGCTGAAAGAAGTCGGATTTTTCGACTGTGCAGGCGGCGGGCAAATTCGCGTGGACGGCACAACGGCATATATCGGTCACATGGCCAATCCCTTCGGCACCAGCATCGTCGATGTATCTGATCCGAAAAACCCGACACTGCTTTCCCACACGGGAATGCCGGAAGGCACCCACTCTCACAAGGTGCACGCCCGCGACGATATCATGGTCCGGAATCACGAACTGATAGGACCTGGCAAACCCGAAAATTTTTCCGTCGGCGTGGGTATCTATGACGTTTCGGACAAATCCAACCCGAGGCTTATTTCAACCTGGGATACCATCGGACGCGGCGTTCACCGGTTCGATTTCGATGGGCGTTATATGTATTTCTCGTCAACCGTCGAAGGGTATCGTGGACCAATCATGGTGGTTCTAGACCTTCAGGACCCGGAGAACCCAGTTGAAGTGTGCAGGTGGTGGATTCCCGGCCAGTGGGAAGCCGGCGGTGAAGAATATATCTGGGGCGACGGTCCGGAACCCCGTTGTCATCATCCGCTAAGAATGGGCAACCGTTTGTATATGAGCTATTGGCATCATGGCCTGTTTATTCTGGATATCGAAGATTTGTCCAACCCCAGGATGATCTCGTCCTTCAATACCGGGCCGACATTCCCGCACCCCACCCATACGGCATTGCCGATCCCGTTTGATATCGGGGGCCACCGCCACATGATCGTTGCGGATGAAGATGTCGCGAAGCTGAGGCCGCATGCGCCATCATTTACCTGGATTTTCGACATTACGGACGAAACCAATCCGATCCCAATTTCATCATGGCAGGCAAGCGATCTGACGCCAATCGGGGATCCGGATCAGCCCTTCACCGGCTGCCACCAGCCGAGCGAAATTGTTACAGGAACCGTGATCCCGTTCGCCTGGTTCGCCAAAGGCATCCGCATGCTGGACATTTCGAACCCGCATGCGCCGAAGGAGGTTGCCTATTTCGAGCCCGATCCCCAACCCGGCTGTGACCGGATCTGCGCCAACGACATAACGACTGATGATCGTGGGCTGATTTATGTGATCGACCGGTTGCGCGGTCTGCATATCGTTGAACAGATCTAGGCTCTGTAACCGGTGATACGCCCTCGGACGAAATGATAAACGGAGGAGGAACGCGAGATGGCGACGTCGACGAACCAAACCATGGACAAAGGTATCAACCGCTCTGCACGCCTCAGTTCCCTATATAACAAGCTGGACGAACTCGATCTTGCGGCCTATTGGGCGGTCGAAAACGCGAAAAATGACCACGACGAAGACGG
>CAJWUK010000191.1 GCA_913047365.1 uncultured Alphaproteobacteria bacterium
CTGCCAAAGGAAGATATCTTGACCGTTTCGCCGTGCGTCAGCGAGTCGGCGATCTCTGACAAAACGGATTCGACCAAGTCCGCCGATTCATTCCTCGACAAGCCCACTTCCTGATAAACCGCTTCGCTAAGGTCCGCTCTTGTGACCGTTTTTTCGGCCATAGCATGCCCCCTTTATGTCCCTAGCGTAGACGGTAGCCGTTGCAAAGAAGGCAGTCAATATCAAAGGGATAGAGGTATTTTTAGGCCTATGTACAGACGTATGCAGATCACCAACGGACGACGCTTGCGCCCCATGTGAATCCGCCTCCCATAGCTTCAAGAACGACCACCTCACCGGAACTAATCCGGCCATCTTTAACCGCTTCATTCAGCGCCAGAGGAATGGACGCAGCAGATGTGTTTGCATGGCGATCGACGGTCACCACGATCTTGTTTTCGCTGACCTTCAGTTTCCGGGCTGTGGACGAAATGATGCGCTGATTGGCCTGGTGCGGGACTAGCCAGTCGACATCTCCGGGTTCCAATCCGGCAAGGTCGAGAGCCTCGCCGATAACACTGGACAGGTTTTTAACCGCATGTTTGAAGACTTCAGGCCCTTCCATCCGCAGATAGCCGACGGTCTGGGTCGATGACGGCCCGCCATCCACATAAAGAAGGTCGTGATGACGACCGTCGGAATGCAGACAGTTTGACAATACACCGCGGTCACCGCTTTCACCGGCCCCATCTTCGGCGGTCAATACCACGGCGCCCGCCCCGTCACCGAAAAGCACACAGGTCGACCGGTCTTCCCAATCGAGGATTCGGGAAAACGTCTCCGCTCCGATAACTAGCACATTATCCACCTGCCCCACCCTGACGAAATTGTCGGCGATATTCATGGCATAGACGAACCCAGAACAGACTGCCTGCACATCGAACGCGGCGCCCTTGGTCATGCCGAGAGATGCCTGAACCGTCGTCGCCGTTGATGGGAAGGTTTCGTCAGGTGTGGCGGTCGCGAGCACAACCAGATCGATGTCCGACGCATCTATTCCCGCATGATCCAGCGCGGCTCGTGAAGCCGACAGGGCAAGGTCGGATGTTTTTTCCCCTTCCGCCGCGATATGGCGGGACCGAATGCCGGTACGTTGCACGATCCATTCATCGGATGTATCGACGCGCGTGACGAGTTCCTCGTTCGTGACAATCTGTTCCGGAAGATAGGCGCCGCAACCGGCGACAACGGAGCGGCGAACCATCAAGAGGCAGCCACTTCCAAGGGTCCCGGCTGGAAATCGTCAAAGGCTTCCAGCCCTTTGGTGATCTTATCATTAAAGCCGTTTGCCGCCATATCGACAGCAACACCGATGGCATTGGCGAAGCCGAATGCATCCGTACCGCCATGGCTTTTCACGGCTATGCCCGTCAGACCCAAGAACATGGCGCCATTGTACCGACGCGGGTCGATTCTGTCCCGCATCTTGCGCAGACCGCGACGGGCTAAAACGTACCCAAGGCGAGACGACAAAGAACTGTGAAACGCATCGCTAAGAAATTCCTTGATCAGCCGCGCGGTACCTTCCGTCGTCTTCAACGCGATGTTACCGGTAAAGCCATCGGCAACGATGACATCTGTGGTACCTGCAGCAATGTCATCACCTTCAACGAAGCCGTGAAAATTCAGTGTGGCTCCCATCTGGCGCAGATAGGCAGCCGCCTGCTGAATTTCCGCATGACCCTTCATCTCCTCGGACCCGACGTTCAGCAGCCCGCAGGATGGCGACACCGTTCCCAGCACGGTTCGGGCAAAGACATCGCCCATAAGGGCAAATTGAACGAGGTTTTCCGCGTCGCATTCGACGTTGGCACCAAGATCCAGCATGACGCTTTCTCCCCGTATAGTGGGAAATATGGCG
Organism: uncultured Alphaproteobacteria bacterium; assembly: GCA_913047365.1. Classification (GTDB taxonomy): domain Bacteria; phylum Pseudomonadota; class Alphaproteobacteria; order MPNO01; family UBA830; genus CAJWUK01. The sequence continues at coordinate 1,901 of CAJWUK010000191.1, forward strand.
GCAATAGCGGGGCGGTCGATGCCCGGCATCGTCCGCAGCGCCAGTTTGGCCATCGCCATTAGCGCGCCGGTATTTCCGGCCGAAACCACACCAGCCGCCAGGTCCTCGCGGACGGCATTGATAGCAAGCTGCATACTAGATTGTTTGCCCTTACGCAGCGCATCCGACACCTTCGTGTCGTTCGCGATGACGTCATCGGTATGCGTTATCTCGGTGATCGCCCGCAACCGCTTCCGACGTTTCATCAGCGGCAAAATTCGTTGTTCGTCACCGAACATCAGAAAATTGACATTAGGAAATCTGCGGCGCGCCATATCCGCGCCTTTCACCACGATCGAGGGTGCGTTGTCACCGCCCATCGCATCCAGAGCGATCGTGAGAGAGCCGCTCAATTTCTGTTCCTATCCAATATCCGGAAGCGCTCAGGCGCCAGACGTCTCCATAACTTCACGGCCATCATAGTAACCGCAGGAAGCGCAAACATGGTGCGGACGCTTGAGTTCGCCGCAATTTGGACATTCAGCGTTCGGATTGGCCGCTAGCGAGTCATGGGCCCGTCGCATATTGCGCTTAGACTTTGAAACCTTGTTCTTTGGAACAGCCATACTAGCCGCCCTTTCTCAAATGTTTTGGGTTAACCTTCGGGGGGCGATAGATATTCGATCCTGGCGCTTCCGGCAACCCGAAGTTTCCTCTTTGATATTAACCTTTTGGCTTGAGACTCTCCAGCACCGAAAAGGGGTTTTCGCCTTTGGGCAATACCGCCGCCTGGTCTTCCGTTATCAGTTCCACACCGGGACCCAGCACCAAGTCCGAGGGATCGGCAGCCGGGTTTCGGGGATACGGGTCTAGAGACAGCGATAGTTCTTCCGCAACGATGTCGCCGATATCTATAACGGTTCCCTCCAGAGGTTCGGCCTCATCAGGGTCTACGATATCGGCCGCCTCGGAGACATCACGCGCAAACAAAATGCTGATTTCGTCGTCGATATCCGCATCAAACGGACTCAGCGTGATCACACATTTCTGGGTGACTGACGCCAAAAACCGGCCCGTCATTCGCAGCACGGTGTCAGGTTGGACCCATTCAAGGGTTGTCCGGGCCGATAAGGAATTCAGCGCCACCAGACCGAACCGGTCAGCCAAGGCCGCGCATTCTTCGGGGTCCGCAGAAAACTCATATTTCCGCGGCCCGTCGGCCAACTCTTCCAGTTTCACTGGAATAGACAGTTCAGGAACATTGAAAAGCTTGCTGTTCATGTCATCGGCCCGTAGTTGAACGCCGCCTGTTCGATTTGTTCTCTCGGTATATCCGAAAGCGCCTGGTCCTGGATTCGGACATATTCTGCGAGCCGCGCAGCCGCGCAGCCCGGTGCATCCACTGTTCCGAAGACATTTCGTTCAATGGCTTTCGCCAGTACGTCGCCTTTTGCGGCGAGACCTTCTTCGTAGGATGCCACCCGGCCATAAAATGCCTGGACCATCGCTTTTACCCGCTTCCCAACACCCATATCGCCAGCACCCATTTCCCGTAGGCTGAGATCCATGTCCTCGAACATGTAATCGAAAAGAGCCTGGCTTATATCCCTTCCAGGTGATTTCGCCCCCTTTAATCGACGAAGGACAAGAAAAATGTGCAGTGTCACCATTTCGAATCTGCCATCGACTGTGTCGGGCACGCCATATTTTTCGTAAAGGTCGGATGTCCGCGCCTGATCGACGGCAATCTGGTAAATTCGGTCGACGGCTACTTGTGTTTTCGACCTGCCAAACATTGACTGAAGAGACATTCGCGGCACGCCCTGACATAGATTGACAGTGAACGAAACGAGCGGCAAGTTGGCACTATACGATCCTGCCAAACGTGCCGATATAGGTAGCCACTACGTCTCTGAAGGTCAAATGAAGCGATCCGGTTATAATCTTTTTACAGGCGCCGCGACCGCACTTACACTAATGATTTCCGCCTGTTCGCCAACGATGAACAACCACGGAAACGTGCCGGATCAGGAACTCGTGAAAAGCATCCGTATCGGTATAAATAACCGGGAACAGGTATCAGCGATGCTGGGCACGCCCTCTACGATCGCAACATTCGATCAGGAAGCCTGGTACTATGTCGGCACACGCACAAGCCGGATTGCCTTTTTCGAGCCGAAACTTCTGGAAAGACAAGTTCTTGTGGTCCGGTTCGACAAAAAGGGCATCGTCCGGCAGGTGGAACGGCTGGACAAAAATAGCGGCCGGGCGTTTCAGGTCGTCGATCGCAAAACTCCGACCCGAGGCAAGGAATTGACAATTCTCGAACAACTCCTCGGTAATGTCGGCCGGTTCGGCGGTGTTGAGGAAGATGACGGCGGCGTAGGCTTATAGAACTGCCCTGACATAAAAAAGCCCCGGGGAACCGGGGCTTTTTTCGTCAGTCTGCTCAGATCAAAGCCCACCGACGACTGCTAGCAGCAAAATCGCGACAATATTGATGATCTTGATCATCGGGTTTACCGCGGGGCCGGCTGTATCCTTGTAGGGATCGCCAACAGTGTCACCGGTGACGGACGCCGCATGTGCGTCCGATCCTTTGCCACCGTGATTGCCGTCTTCGATGTACTTTTTGGCATTGTCCCAGGCGCCGCCGCCCGCCGTCATCGACAACGCAACGAACAGGCCTGTCACAATCGTGCCAAGCATCAGCGCACCAAGTGTCGTGAGAGCGGCGGCGGGCCCGCCGATCCACTTAATGATAATGTAGACAACGATGGGCGCCAGCACCGGCAGCAACGAAGGTACGATCATTTCCTTGATCGCCGCCTTGGTCAGTAGGTCGACAGCCCGACCGTATTCAGGCCGCGCCGAACCATCCATGATGCCGGGGATTTCCTTGAACTGGCGCCGGACTTCGACCACCACGGCAGCGGCCGACCGCCCCACAGCCATCATGCTCAGAGAACCGAACAGGTAAGGCAACAGACCGCCTATAAACAGCCCGATAACAACATAGGGATCCTGAAGACTAAATTTTACCTGAGCCGCTATTTCCGGCACATAGTACTTCATGTCTTCGGTATAGGCCGCGAACAGAACCAGCGCGGCAAGACCCGCCGATCCGATTGCGTACCCCTTGGTAACCGCCTTCGTGGTATTACCCACTGCATCCAGCGCATCGGTATATTTCCGCACTTCGTCGGGAAGTTCCGCCATTTCGGCAATACCGCCGGCGTTGTCTGTAACCGGGCCGTAAGCGTCGAGCGCGACCACCATACCGGCCAGAGCCAGCATGGTCGTCGCGGCGATCGCGATGCCATAGAGACCGGCAGAGAAGAATGCCAC
>CAJWUK010000192.1 GCA_913047365.1 uncultured Alphaproteobacteria bacterium
GCTAACGGGTGAACGGCCGCTTGGATGGTACACAGGTCGTACAAGCGTCAACACCCGGCGTTTACTCGTCGAGGAAGGTGGGTTTCTTTACGACGCGGACGATTACAATGATGACCTGCCGTTTTGGACGGAGGTTGATGGGAAACGGCATCTCGTCGTTCCCTATACCCTCGACGCAAACGACATGCGATTTGCCACGCCGCAGGGGTTCAACTCGGGCGATCAGTTTTTCGCTTATTTACGAGACAGCTTCGATGTTCTTTACGAAGAAAGTTCTGTTACGCCCCGCATGATGTCCGTTGGCCTTCACTGCCGATTGGCAGGCCGGCCGGGACGGATCCGCTCGCTTGAGAATTTCATTAATCATGCCCGGACGCATTCAGGTGTCTGGTTCTGCCGCCGCATCGACATCGCCCGACATTGGCACCGCCGGTTTGGCATGAACGCCTAAAAAATCATCCCTTGACCGGTCAGAATGACCGATCAAGGGATGGATCTGCATAACGGTTCGTAAAGTCTTATAAAGACGGCAATGGCGGCAGCTTCTGACCGAACCACTTTTTGGACATAGTATTCAGTTGGCCGCCCAGTTTCTTGTGCAGTATGAATACGTTAACCCATTGCAGCATATTCATCTCACCAGACTTGACGCCGATGAAGCACGGCGATTCCTTAATGATGAATTTTGTCTCGATGTTGAGCTTGGGGTTATCGGCGCTGACCTTTGCGGCAACCGTATTACCGGTTACCAGGACGTCCACCTGACCAGCAACGAAAGCGGAAATGGTTGCCGCGTTGTCGCCGAACCGGGTGATGGTAGCCGACTTAGGCGCGACCTTGGACAATTCTAAGTCTTCCAATGTGCCACCCGTGAGCCCCACTTTTTTACCGGCAAGATCGGCCGGCGATGAAATTTGCATTCCCTTGGCCGCAAAAGCGCCCGAGAAAAAGGGTGCATAAGCCGACGAGAACCATATGGACTTGGCTCGGGTCGGATTTGCGCCCATGGAGGAAATCACTAAATCCACTTTTCCCGAGGTAAGGAACGGAATCCGCTGCTTCGAGGTCAGCGGTATGATCTCGGCCTTAACGCCTAGGTCCTTTGCGATTAGCATACCGACATCAACGTCATAACCTTCGTGCTTTAGGTCCTTGCCGACGGAACCAAAGGGCGGGAAGTTTTCCGGCACGCCGATCTTGATCTTGCCGGCTTCTAGAATGTTGCTCAATTGGTCAGCATGAGCGGCAGGCAGGTTAAGCGCTAGAAGGGCGAGCGCGAATGTTGTTATCTGTCCGAATTTTTTTAACATAATTTTAAGTCTCCTGTTGAGTTGCTGTTTCCTCGGGGGGTTATTTTGGCGACATCGTTTTTTCCAACGATTTGGACCACTGCGAAAGCGGAAAGCAGAGGCCGAAGTAAATGAGTGCCACAACCGGATAGACGATGTAGGGTTCGGCGCCGTCGAGTTGGGAATTAGCGATCTTCTTGCCCCAGCGCATAAGGTCGTTGTAATCGATGATATAGGCCATCGATGTTCCTTTAATTACCTGAACCATAAATCCGACGGTGGGTGGCGTTGCGATGCGGAGCGCCTGCGGTGCGACGATGGAATAGAGTATCCAGTTGAACCCCAGGCCAAGGGCGCGACCGCCTTCCCATTGGCCCTTAGGCACGGATTCAAGCGCTCCCCGCCAGACTTCGGACATGTAGGCGCTGGTAAATAGCGTTAACGACACCGTCGCCGCCAACCAGGCTGGCACGTCGATCTTGAAGAAAGCCGGAATTCCGAGGCCGGTCAGAAACAGCAGCATGAGCAGGGGGATTGATTGGAATAGCCAGATATAGGCCGTAGCGAGGCGCCGCAACCATCCGATGGGGGAGATTTTTAATACCGTGAAAAGCAGTCCTATTAGGCCGCCACCGATAAATGCGGTCAGCGACAAATATATTGTCCATTGCGTGGCACTCAGCAGAACCAAGAGCATTTTGGCATGGAATTCACCGAGTAGTAGCTGCAGTAATTCGGTCATCTCGCTACCCTCCAGCGGAAAGCGAACCGCTGGACCAGACTGAAGATCGCCTTGTATCCGAACACGATGAGTACGTAGAGCAAGGTCAGGACGATAAAGACTTCGAAATCGCGGAAGTTCCGGTCGGCAATGTAGCGGCCTGACCATGTCAAATCCTCGACGCCGATCTCGGAAATCAGGCCCGTGGTCAGGAAGAGGAAGACGAATTGGCTGGTAAGGGACGGCCAAACGTTGGCGAAGGCTTGGGGTAGGACGATATCGAAAAAGGTCTGGCGTCGTGTTAGGCAAAGGGACTGAGCGGCCTCGATCTGACCGCGATGCACCGATTCAATGCCCGCCCGAAGTACTTCAGCAAAATAGGCCGAAAAATTCAGAACTATAGCCAGAAGAGCTGATGCCTCGAAAGGCCAGCGGTAATTGAAGATCAACGGCAAACCGAAGGTAACGAAGAAAAGCTGGACTATGAACGGCGTGTTGCGGATGCCTTCGATATAGGAAATAGACGCATATCGCAGGACGCTCGGAGATACCGAGCTCTGCGCCGCAGCTAAAGTTAGGCCCATTATAAGACCAAATACTCCGCCGGCTGTGGACAATTCGACGCTGACCCAAACGCCGTTGATAAGACGATCGATAAAATCGGGCTCCCGCCAAATCTCGTAGAACCGAAAGTCGAACATGCTTAGCCCCGATTGCGCCTGATGGCGTTTAATCTGTTCGGAAAGGTCGGCCCGGGTCCAATCATGAGCATCTACAAAATCTGGCCTAGAAATGTCTTCGTGCGTTCGTGTTGCGGATTGGTAAAAAATATCTCGGGCTCGTTCACCTCGACGATTCGACCGGAATCCATGAAGATGATCCGATCCGCAACTTGCCGGGCAAAGCCCATTTCATGTGTCACGCAGATCATGGTCATTCCTGTTTCGGCCAGCCCAATCATTGTGTCTAGCACCTCGTTGACCATCTCCGGGTCGAGCGCCGACGTCGGCTCGTCAAACAGCATGATTTGGGGTTCGAGGCAAAGCGCCCGTGCAATGGCAACCCGCTGCTGCTGACCGCCGGAAAGCTGACCCGGAAACTTATCGCGCTGTTCAGGGATTTTGACTTGTTCGAGATATTTCATCGCCGTCGCTCGAGCCGCCGCCTTGGGCTTTTTGAGCATCCGGCGCTGCGCCAAGACGCAGTTATCCAGCACGCTGAGGTGTGGGAATAGGTTGAAGGATTGAAAGACCATGCCGATGTTGCGGCGCACATCTTCTATATTTTTGGTGTTCTCACTCAGCTCGGTACCATTCACAACGACAGTCCCTTGCTGATGGGTTTCTAACTGATTGAGGCATCGGATAAGGGTCGACTTCCCCGAACCTGAAGGGCCGCAGATGACGACGCGTTCACCATAATCCACAGTTAAATCGATATCATAAAGTGCCTGAAAGTCGCCGAAAAACTTACTCATTCCCTCGACTACAACGGCGGATCCCGTATTTGTGTCTTCGGTCAATCCTAATTTTCCCAGCTAAGAATTGGTTAAAACACCGTTGGAATTTGACAATTTCACAGTGAAACGAATATTTTAAAAAGTCAATATTCTGAAACTTGATTTTTACCAGTCTACTATTTACATAGAAATGCCCAGGTAGGGGTGGAAAGACGCACCGCATATCAACGCCTAAAGCGAACAATTACTTAGCGGACCGGAAATGGCGAAAGGAAGCACTAAGCGGCCCAAATCTTTAGAGGCCCGTATCCGCAAATTTTATGATTTGCTTCCGGAAAGCGAACGACGGATCGCCGACTTCATTCTAGATTTTCCGGGTGAAATAGCGGCCTACTCGGCGACCGAGCTTTCACAATTCTCCGGGGGTTCTAAGGCGGCCATGACGCGGCTCGTTCATCGTTTGGGGTTCGAAAATTTCGAAGAGGCCCGTCGGGCCGCCCGCGACGCTCGGGATTGGGGGTCGCCGATGTACCTAATGAAAAATGATCCGCGGCCAAATTCGTTTCGCGAGCGCCTTAAGAGCCATCTTGAGCAAGACGTAGAGGCTGTTCATCTAGCCTTTGACGATCTGCATGAAGACCAATATACCGCAATCGTCGAACGAATTTGCGCTGTAAAACGCATTTGGCTCCTGGGCTACCGGAATAGTCACTTTCTAGCCGGATATTTTCGGTGGCAATTGATCCAAGTTCGCGGCGACGTACATATTCTGCCAGGTGGCGGCGAATCGCTTGCGGAGCACTTGTCTGACATAACACCGAACGATTTGTTGATCGTTGTCGGTTTCCGCCGGCGTACATTTGAAGTGCGTCAAGTTCTTGGCTGGGCAGAACGTAAAAAAGTTCCTTCTCTTTTAATTGCAGATCCGACTGTGTCGGGCGACACGGAAGCGACCTGGACGATCCGTTGCGAAACGCGGGGCGCCGATGTCTTCGACCGCTATGCCGGCGTCATGTCCCTTTTCCATTTCTTGAGCATGGGTGTGGTCGCCAAGGCAGGTGGAAGGGGCCGGAAACGATTGGCGAAAATTGAGGAACTGCATGAAGACTTCCACCAATTCAGCTAAGGGTCCAAGCTCGTCAATTATGTCGAGGCTCAATGAACTCGCCGAAATCAGCGAACAGGCGGACGGTCTGACCAGGCGTTATCTGTCGCCGGAGCACCGCAGCGCCAATGACTTGGTCGGCAAGTGGATGGCTTCTGCCGGGATGTCGGTCCGCGAAGATGCCGTCGGAAACATCATTGGACGGTATGAGGGTGAACAAGCTGGCTTGCCGGCGATCATGGTCGGCTCTCACTTAGACACCGTCCTCAATGCCGGGCGCTATGATGGTATGCTCGGCGTCGTTACGGGGATAGACTGCGTTGCCTCCCTCAACCGGCGCCGCGTCCGTCTTCCGTTCGCTGTTGAAGTGATCGGTTTCGCTGATGAGGAAGGTTTGCGATTTCACTCAACATATTTAGGTAGTCGGGCGGTTGCGGGAACTTTCGATGCTGGCCTCCTTTCAAGAACTGATGCCGATGATGTTTCTATGGTTGACGCAATGCGCGATTTCGGCCTCGATCCCGATCGTATTCAACAGGCGGCGCGTGAGCCTCGCGACGTAATCGCTTATCTTGAACTCCATATCGAGCAGGGCCCTGTGTTGGAAGACAAGGGTTTGGCCGCGGGTATTGTCACCGCTATTGCCGG
>CAJWUK010000193.1 GCA_913047365.1 uncultured Alphaproteobacteria bacterium
ACCGACATGCAGCGCTCCGTGAACGGGGAGGTCATCTCGTCGACCTTCGACGAACCCGCCTCGCGCCATGTCACGGTTTCGGAAATGGTGATCGAAAAGGCGAAACGCCTAGTCGAACACAAGCACGACGTGGTCATCCTGCTGGATTCGATCACGCGTCTGGCGCGTGCTTACAACACCGTTGTGCCGTCCTCCGGCAAGGTGCTGACCGGCGGTGTCGATGCTAACGCGCTGCAGCGCCCCAAACGGTTTTTCGGTGCTGCCCGAAACATCGAGGAAGGAGGGTCGATGACGATCATCGGCACTGCGTTGATTGATACCGGCTCGCGCATGGACGAGGTCATCTTCGAAGAGTTCAAAGGCACCGGTAACTCGGAGATCATTCTAGACCGCAAGTTGGCCGACAAGCGGACCTTCCCGGCGATGGACATCACCAAGTCCGGCACCCGGAAGGAAGAGCTGCTAGTTGAAAAAGGCGTGCTCGCCAAGATGTGGGTGCTCCGCCGGATTCTGACGCCGATGGGCGTTGTCGATGCGATGGAGTTCCTACTCGGCAAGCTGAAGGGCACGAAGACCAACGACGAGTTCTTCGATTCCATGAACCAGTAACACGGGCATTTAAATGGCAGAGAAAAGGGGCGCCCGTCGGGGCGCCCCTTTTATTGTTGGCTTCGTGCAATTCCGCGTTAGCGGCCTATATACTATGGTTCTAGAATGATTGATCCCGTGGTTTTGCGCGCGGCGAGGTCGCGGTGGGCGCGTGCGGCTTCGCGGAGGGAATATTTGTGGTTTACCTCGATCTTCACGGCGCCAGACTTGATCACCTTCATCACGTCGCCCGCCATCTTGCGCATGCGTTCCGGCGTATCGGCGAAGTGGAACAGCGTCGGCCGGGTCATTTTCAGAGAACCCTTCTGCGACAGCATCAGCGCCTCAATCGGCGGCAGGGGGCCGGACGCGTTGCCAAAAGTGACGAACATGCCGAGCTTTTGCAGGCAATCGAGTGAGGCCGGCCAGGTCGCCTTGCCGATGGAATCGTATACTACCGGCACCATCTCGCCTTTAGTGATCTTGCGTACCCGGTCGACGAAGTTTTCGCGACTGTAGATGATGGGATAGTCGCAGCCGTGGGCCTTGGCTAGGCGCGCCTTGCCGGGCGAACCCACGGTGCCGATGACGGTGGCGCCCAGATGACTGGCCCACTGGCAGAGAATCGTGCCGACGCCGCCGGCGGCCGCATGCACCAGGATCGTTTCGCCTTTGGAGACCTTGTAGACTTGCCGGATCAAGAACTGGACGGTCATGCCCTGCAGCATCATGGCGGCGGCCGTCTGGTCGTCTATTTCCTTCGGAATTTTCACCAGCTTGCCGGCGTCGACATTCAAAACCTCGGCATAGCAGCCGGCTCCGGCGGTGCCGGTGGCGACGCGGTCGCCGATCTTGAAGCCGGTGACTCCTGTGCCCACGGCCTCGATCTCGCCGCACATTTCACCGCCTGGGGTGAACGGCATCGGCATCGGATACAGGCCAGACCGCTGATAGATATCAATAAAATTGACGCCAATCGTCTTGGTGCGGACTGTGACCTGGCCCTTGTCCGGGCGGCCGACCTCCACGTCTCGCCACTTCATGACGGAGGCGGAACCCGGACTTTCGACGACAATTGCTTTGGGCATTCTTGCTTCCTTTGCTGAATCGTTCCGTTGACGGATGGTTTTCAACGCCCCGTCGGGGGCCTATCGGTTCGTGATTAGGCGGCCCGCATTTCTCCTTTAGCTAAGGGCCGCCCTAAAGAGTTCGGCGGTCCGCTCATTGGCGACCGCGGCGGCATCGGCATCGAAGTTATCGCCGCCAATGCGGGCAAACGCATGATCGACGCCGGGATAGGAATGGACGGTCACATGCTCGTTCGGGTCCAGCGCGCCCTTGATTTTCTGCTGGGCCTCCGGTGGACAGAAGGCGTCCAATTCGGCGACATGGAGGATCAGTGGGCTCTTGATGCCGGACGACAATTCCAGCGAGTCCTCGATCTGGACCGGATAGTAGCCGGAACAAGCATCCGCATCGGTAAAACATGCGGCGGCGAAGGCTAGGCTACCGCCGAGACAGTATCCCACGGCACCGACCTTGCCGGTACAGCCGTCCATAGCGCGGACATGGGAGATGGTTGCGCCGATGTCGCCGACGCCTTTTTCGAAGTCTGGTAGAAACGCGTTCATAAGTTCGAACGCCCTGTCCCATTCTTGCTGGGATTTGTCGGTTAGCTGTATGCCGGGTTCAATCCGCCAGAACAGGTCTGGCGCGACGGCGATATAACCCTGGGCGGCCAGGCTGTCGCAGATATCGCGCATAACCTGATTGACGCCGAAAATTTCTTGCAGCACTACGACGCCTGGTCCGCTGCCGGTGGCGGGTGTGGCGCAATAGGCGGAGAAAGAGCCGCTGCCGTCGGCGGCATCGATGGTGATATCGGGCATTAGTGTCCCCCTAGTCTCATTAGAGTCGTTTCGGTTAAGCTGTTCTTATTTAAAGCAGATTATCTCCCGAAGGCGCAAAAGTCATGGACGGATCGTGCGTTTAGTGTGCAATTAGAGCAGACGTGCTTTGCAATTTTCGATATCAAGCAGCGCGGTTTTGGTCTTTAGCCCGCCCCGGCCGGAATATCCACCGCTGCGCCCATTGGCGGCCAGCACCCGGTGGCAGGGTATGATGATCGGGATTGGATTCGTCCCGCAGGCGCCGCCCACGGCGCGCGCGGCGGTCCCGACACGGGAGGCGAGCTCTCCATAGGACCAGGTTTTGCCATAGGGGATGGTATACATTGTTTCCCATACCCGTTTCTGAAAATCGGTGCCTTCTGGGGACAGCGGCAGGTCGAATTCGGTCAGATCGCCGGCAAAAAAGGCCTTTAGTTGGGAAACTGCGTCGCGCAACAACGGCGTCGGTTCGGGATTGTCGACATTCCGCCAGCCGACAACTGCGATGTGGTTATCCTTTGCGTGCACCGAGATCGGCCCGATCGGGGATCGGAAAGAAACGCTGGCCATTAGCCATCGTTAAGCAGCGGGATGCCGATCGTCAAGGCCGGCGGCGGGGTTATTCCGTGTCCGGATTTTAGCCGGCGAACAGGGCGTCAATCTCATGCCGAAGCCCCGGGGTTTGGCAATAATTTATGGTTGGAGACTTTTAAGCCCGTGGCCGGATTGTTTTGCGCCCGTTAGGCCTTAGGTTAGGGCATCGTGGAACGAAGCTATATCGATATCTATTGCGAACGGACGGGCCCCGAACATTGGGCCGAACCGGTGAACGCATTAACGAATTTTGCTTTTATTATCAGTGGCTTGCTGGCCATAAGGCTGATTCGCGCCCGACGCGGAGAAGCGGCCTTTGATATTGTGCCGTGGTTGTTCGCGACCCTGATTTGCGTCATTGGGCTTGGAAGCTGGTTATTTCATACTCAAGCGCAACGCTGGGCGATGCTGGCCGATATCATACCGATCGCCCTGTTTATCCTGATCTATACCTGGTACGCGCTGTGCCGTTTTGTCCGGGCCCCCGCCTGGGTGTGCGCGGCGGCTGTAGTTGCCGTGCTTGCCGTGGCGATGGCGGTGCCGCCCCTGACCGGGTTTCGGGGCGGATCCTACGCGGCCGCGTTGTTGGCGATGCTGATTATCGGCGGTTATTTAAATTTTATACGCACCCACCCTGCGGGCGGGGACCTGCTGTTAGCAGCAGCGGTGTTTCTGGTGTCGCTGACCTTCCGCACGATTGACGAACCGGTCTGCCAGTCGTTCCCTCTCGGCACCCATTTCCTGTGGCATCTTTTGAATGCGACTGTGCTGTTTATCGTGGTTCGCGCAATGGTCTTGTACGGTCGGCGTATTTGACCGGCGGCGTTCACGCGCCTAGTTAAACCATCCCTTATCCGCCTACACCGCGAGATAAAATCATGAGCGACCTTTCCGGCTTAAAGATTACTGATCGCTGGCCGGCGAAACACCCCGACCGCATCCAGCTTTATTCCCTGCCGACGCCGAACGGGGTGAAGGCCTCGATAATGCTGGAAGAAACCGGCCTGCCCTACGAGGCGCACCTCGTGTCGTTCGGCAGCGATGATCAGATGACGCCCGAATTTCTGTCGCTCAACCCCAATAACAAGATACCGGCGATGATCGATCCAGACGGACCCGGCGGCAAGCCGATGCCGATCTGGGAAAGCGGCGCGATCCTTATCTATCTGGCGGAAAAACCGGCACTCTTATGCCGACCGAACCGGTGGCGCGTTACGAATGCCTGCAATGGCTGATGTTCCAGGTGGGCGGCGTCGGCCCGATGTTCGGCCAGCTCGGCCATTTCTTTAAATTCGCCGCCGACAAGATCACCGACAGCTTATCCGACCGACCGTTATCTGAACGAGTCCAGACGTCTGCTGGGTGTGCTCGAAGGCCGGCTTTCCGACCGCTATTATATTATGGGCGGAGACTACACTATCGCCGACATCGCAACCGCCCCCTGGGTGCGGACATTGATCAAAACCTATGACGCAGGCGACGATCTCGGCCTCGACGGTTTCAGGAACGTCATCGCCTGGCCCGACCGCATTCTGTCCAGGCCCGCGGTCGAAAGGGGTCTAAACATTCCGCCGCAGCCTTGAGCCGAGGGTCCATACCGTTTGTTTGGTACTTGGCCGACGGCCAAAGTGTCCTTGGATACCCAACTGCACGGCGATGACATTCTGAATATTGGCCGTCATTGCCGCGAAGGCAGGAAGCTCATTGGTAATGCGGCCACCTTCAGCACCCCTATAACGCCTCTTCTAACGCCGCCACATCGGTCAGAGGCTGCGAACAGGTCTGACCGACACAAATATAGGCCGTGGCCTTGCCATCTCGCTGGTCCTTGCCGGCGGCGGGGTGGCCATTGGGCAGGGTGTCCTCCGGCGCGATGCGCTGTATCAGGGTATTCATGTTGGGTGATTTCCAGGCGGCCTCGGCTAAGGCGTTCGCGTCTGTGTCGCCTGCGCTGCCGACGATCACCACCTGGGCACAGCGTTGCAGTACCTCGTTGGCGCAAAGCAGGCCGGTATAGGGAAACAGGTTCTTAGATACTTCGCCCCCAAAGGCGGTGAGGATTTCTTCCGCCCGCACCCGATAGGCGTCTTCGCCGGTCAGGTAGTGCAGTTTGGCGAGCGTCGCGGCGATGACGCTGTTGCC
>CAJWUK010000194.1 GCA_913047365.1 uncultured Alphaproteobacteria bacterium
TGCGCCACAAAGATGAAGCGGCGACGCGTTTCTCATGCCCGCTGCGTCGCGACCGAGGCCGCCAGATCGGCCTACAACAGCGGTGATTTTCTGAACCGGGTTCGGGAAGGAACCGGCATCCATATGGAGATCATCAGTTCCCGCGAAGAGGCCGAATTGACACTGACCGGATGTTTTTCGCTGCTGGATTCGTCGTTAGACCATACTCTGATGTTCGATGTCGGCGGCGGCAGTGCGGAATTCGTCTGGTCGCGGATCGGCGGGGCCGGGCAGCCGGAAATAGAGGGTTGGACTTCACTGCCCTGTGGTGTGGTGACCCTGACAGAGCGTCATGGCCAGAAGGAATTCACGCCCGATGAGTATGAGTGTCTTGTAAATGAGGTCATGAACCTGCTCCGTCCGTTCGATGAACAGTTCGGAATAGCGAGTCAGATTGCGTCGGGCCGGGCCCAGATGGTCGGGACTGCCGGGACGGTGACGACAATTGCCGGGGTGAACATGTCGCTGCCGAAATATAACCGGTCCCGGGTGGACGGCTCGTGGCTCGAGTTCGAGGCAGTAGAACGCATCAGTCGCGACCTTGCCGCAAAATCTTATGACGAGCGCGTGGCCTATCCTTGCATTGGCCATGACCGAGCTGACCTGGTGGTCGCCGGGTGTGCTGTGTTAGAAGCCGTATGCCGCCTTTGGCCAGCGGGGAGACTTAGGGTGGCGGACCGGGGCGTACGGGAGGGTATTCTGAGCGTGATGGCCGGGCAACCCAGAGCGACCTGCGATGGCGCGATCGCTGCCGAATAGACGCATCGCATGTCACGAAAAAAAAATAGACGCTCCGGGAGCGGCAGGGGTCTGACCGGACGAAATATGCGTGTTCGGGTTAACACCGCCCGCGGCAGAAAGTCATCATCGACCCGTTGGCTGGACCGTCAGTTGAACGATCCCTATGTGCACGAAGCCCAGAAAAAGGGATACCGTTCCCGTGCCGCGTTCAAGCTCCTGCAACTGGATGAGAAATACAAAATCCTGCGCGTGGGTCAGAAGGTTGTAGATCTCGGAGCGGCGCCCGGTGGATGGACCCAGGTCGCCGTCGACAGGGTCCGGCCGGACGGGAAGAAAAGCCGGGTCGTCGCCGTCGATCTGCAGGAAATGGAACCCGTAGGTGCGGCCGCCATCCTGTGTATGGATTTTACCGATGACGCTGCGGCGGAGCAGCTGAACGAGCTGCTCGGCGGTGCTGCCGATCTTGTCCTCAGCGATATGGCGGCGCCGGTGACCGGGCATAAATTGACGGACCATCTGCGGACCACCGCTTTGTGTGAATTGGCCCATGCCTTCGCGGTGGGGTCTCTGGCACCTGGCGGAACATTGGTCATGAAGACATTCGCAGGCGGTGCGCAGGGCGAACTGATGGCTGCCATCAAGGTTGATTTCGAGAAAGTACGCACGGTAAAACCCGCTGCATCCCGGGCGGAAAGTCCCGAAACATATATCGTCGCTACCGGTTTTCGCGGAGACCTGTAAACGACCAACAGGCGGTTGCTCTGAAATAAGTCTCAGAGCGTCCTATCCGTTTGGGATTCGATCTTCCAGTGTGTATATTTCGGCGCCACTCACATAACAGGTGGTGGCATGGACATCCGCGACGCGCTGACATTCGACGATATCCTTCTCGTACCCGCGGAATCCGCCGTCCTCCCTCAAGAAGCCCTGACCAGAACCCAGCTCACCCGAACGATCGAACTCGGCATTCCACTTGTTTCCGCCGCCATGGATACAGTTACCGAAGCGAAAATGGCGATCGCCATGGCGCAGGCGGGTGGGCTTGGCGTAGTACACAAAAATTTCGACATCGCCGAGCAGGCGGACGAGGTTCGGGCGGTCAAGAAATTCGAATCCGGAATGGTCGTCAATCCAGTGACGATTACGCCTGAAAAGACCCTGGCCCACGCACTGGCCCTGATGGAAGCAAACAGGATTTCGGGCATTCCCGTGGTTGAAAGCGTTGGCGGCAAGCTGGTCGGTATTTTGACTAACCGGGATGTACGTTTTGCCGATCAGTCGGGGCAACCCATCAGCGAACTTATGACGAGGGAAAACCTGATCACGGTCAGGGAAGGTGTCGATATGGCGGAAGCCCGCCGCCTACTGCATCAGCACCGCATTGAAAAATTGCTGGTTGTGGACGAAGAATACCGCTGCATCGGCCTGATTACGGTGAAGGACATAGAAAAGGCGAAGCTTCATCCCAACGCGACGAAGGACGAAAAAGGGCGGTTGTGCGTGGCGGCCGCGACGGGTGTTGGCGAGGACGGCATTGCCAGGGCCGAGGCGTTGATCGATGAGGAAGCGGATGTCGTGGTAGTGGATACTGCTCATGGACACTCGCACGGAGTGCTGGATACCGTTGGCAAGATCAAACGCCTTTCCAACAATACACAGATTATCGCCGGCAATATCGCCACGCCCGATGGCGCGAAGGCGTTAATAGACGCTGGCGCCGATGCCGTGAAGATTGGCATCGGTCCTGGGTCAATCTGTACCACGCGGGCCGTCACTGGCGTCGGCGTTCCTCAGTTCAGCGCCGTTCTGGAATCCGCCGAAGTGTGCCATAACTCGGACGTGCCCTGTATTGCTGACGGGGGGGTTCGGCTTTCAGGGGATGTCGCCAAGGCAGTTGCCGCAGGGGCAGACTGCGTGATGGTAGGGTCGTTGCTGGCGGGGACGGACGAGAGCCCCGGCGAGGTGTTTCTGTATCAGGGGCGGTCATATAAATCCTATCGCGGGATGGGGTCTCTAGGCGCGATGGCGCAGGGATCCGCGGACCGCTATTTCCAGCAGGAGGTAAACGACAGCCTGAAGCTGGTGCCGGAAGGTATTGAAGGCCGCGTACCCTATAAAGGCCCGGCTGGTGCGGTGTTGCACCAGTTGATCGGCGGGCTTCGCGCATCCATGGGTTACACGGGCAACGGCACCGTCGCCGACATGCAGCGCAACTGCACCTTCCGGCGGGCGACGACGGCAGGTTTCCGAGAAGGTCATGTGCATGACGTATCCATCATGCGCGAGGCCCCGAATTACCGTCCGCCGGAATAGGGCCCATGCAAGATATCCAGCGAGATATCATTCTTCGTCCCGCCACCGAAGACGATGCGGGAGATATCGCACGAATTCACCTTGAAAGCTGGCAGTCGACCTATGCTGGAATTCTGCCAGACGAAATTCTGCTCGAGCGGGATTCAGCGCACCATGAGGCGTGGTGGTGGCGGCACGTGCTGGGCCGGTTTCGCCGCGACCATTTCGTTTATGTCGAGGAGGAACGGGGCGAAGGAACCCTCCAGTTAGCAAATGCCGGATCGTCCCGAAATCCGACGCTGATATATAAAGGCGAGATCTTATCTCCGGGACGGATATCACGGCAACGGCATCGGCCGGCAGTTGTTCCCCAGCGGCGTTGCGGGGGTTCAGGAAGCCTGCGGGCCATCGGTTATTGTCTGGTGTCTGAACGAAAGTCCTGCTCGCTTCTTTTACGAGCGTATGGGCGGGGCGCCGGTCGCCCGGCGACCGGCACAGCTCGGCACCGCGGTGGTGGAAGAAATTGGCTACGGATGGGAAGACGCCTCCGAACCAATGGTCTGGGGGAGTGCCTGAGGCTGTGAAGTCGCCGGACCGAGTTCTAATTGTCGATTTCGGGTCCCAGGTCACCCAATTAATCGCGCGCCGTGTGCGGGAAAGCGGCGTGTATTGCGAAATTCATCCGTTCAACCGAGTATCGGCGGATAGTCTGGTTGACTTCGGCCCGCGTGCCGTAATTCTGTCGGGTGGTCCGGCGTCGGTTCTCGATATAGATACGCCCCGTGCGCCGGAGGCGGTTTTCGATCTTGGCGTGCCGTTATTGGGCATCTGTTACGGCCAACAGACGATGGTGGAACAACTCGGGGGAACCGTGCAGACCTCCGATCACCGCGAATTCGGCCGTGCCATGCTGGATGTTTCAGCCGACTGCGATCTTTTCGACGGGGTCTGGAAAAATGGCGACGAAACCCAGGTTTGGATGAGCCATGGAGACCGGGTCGAGGATCTGCCCGAAGGATTTCGCGTCGTCGGAACCAGCGACGGCGCGCCGTTCGCCGCCATCGCTAACGATAACAAGCGGTTTTATGGCGTCCAGTTCCACCCAGAGGTCGTCCATACCCTGGATGGCGCGTCCTTGCTAAGGCAGTTCACGCATGGCATTGCCGGCTGTTCGGGCGACTGGACTATGGCCGCGTTTAAGGAACAGGAAATCGCTAAGGTGCGCGCGCAGGTGGGTGGCGGCCGTGTTATCTGCGGCCTGTCCGGCGGCGTCGATTCATCGGTTGTTGCGGTGCTGCTTCATGAAGCTATCGGCGTTCAATTGACCTGTGTGTTCGTCGATACAGGTATGATGCGCATGCGCGAAGCGGAAGAGGTCGTCGGCCTGTTCCGAGATCATTACAATATTTCGCTGGTTCACCGGGATGCGTCTGATCTGTTTCTGGGTAAGCTGGACGGCGTGACGGACCCCGAGCAGAAGCGTAAAATTATCGGCGCGACTTTTATCGACGTTTTTGAAGAGGAAGCGGAAAGGGTGGGAGGTGCCGACTTTCTAGCCCAGGGGACGTTGTATCCCGACGTAATAGAGTCCGTTTCGTTTCACGGCGGTCCCAGCGTCACCATCAAGTCTCACCACAACGTGGGCGGTCTGCCGGAACGTATGAACATGGCCCTGGTCGAGCCGTTGCGCGAGCTGTTCAAAGACGAGGTCCGCGAACTAGGGCGTGAACTGGGATTGCCGGACCGGTTTGTAGGCCGCCACCCGTTTCCGGGCCCGGGTCTGGCCATTCGGTTGCCCGGGCAAATTACGCGGGAAAAACTGGATATCCTGCGTAAGGCTGATGCGATCTATCTGGAAGAAATCCGCAATGCCGGTCTGTACGACGATATCTGGCAGGCATTTGCAATACTGCTTCCTGTTCAGACCGTCGGTGTGATGGGCGATGCCCGAACCTACGACTACGTCTGTGCGCTCCGCGCCGTGACTTCGACCGACGGAATGACGGCGGATTTCTACCCCTTCGAAATGGATTTTATCGGCCGCACGGCCAACAAAATTATCAATCAGGTTCGCGGCATAAACCGGGTGGTCTACGACATCACGTCTAAACC
>CAJWUK010000195.1 GCA_913047365.1 uncultured Alphaproteobacteria bacterium
TCAGGTCAACCCCCCGGTCGATGTAGGCGGCAAGCTGATCTTCTCCGAAGAACTCATCCGGAGTATTTGCGCCATAGAGAAGTCTCACTGGAAAATCCATGTCATCCTGCTCAACGAGGGTGTCGAGCATGGACAACATCGGCGCCAGACCGGTGCCGCCCGCTACCATCAAAATAGGCCGCTGCACAGGCCGCAGATAAAATCGCCCGAACGGGCCCGTCACCGTCATGTCGTCACCGGGCGCTGCGCGCCGGCACAGGTAATCGCTCATCGCCCCCCGTTTCAGGATCTTTACGTAAAACGTATAGCGACCGCTTTCGAAAGCAGGGTTGGCAAAGGAATATGACCGGTGATCGGAGGTGCCTGGCACCGATAAATGAACATATTGACCCGGGATAAAGGAAATCGGCACGGTACCGCTTTTGGGTTCCAAAACCAGTTTTGCGACGGTCGATGAGATCATTTGGGTTTCGACCACTGTCGCCTGGCGCGTTTCTGGATCCGATTTCAGGGCGACCCGTGCTTCATAGGGAAATTCAATCACGCAATCGGATTTCACATGCATTTGGCAGGTCAGAACCTCCCGCCTGTCGAACTCTTCCTGCGTCAGAGCCTCGTCGGTGTATTCGTCCAACGTATACTCGCCACTGGTACAGACACCCTTGCAAGTGGCGCAGGCACCTTCCAGACAATCCGTCAGAATGCGGACTTTGTTCTTCAGCGCGGCGAAATAGATATTGTCGTCTTCACTGGCCTCGAACTTCACAACGCGACCGTCTTCGAAGACCAGCGTAACCTGATGCGTGCTCATATTTTTATCCTTGAGGCACCGGCAGCGCCAACTTTTAGCCGGGTTCCACCGGGCTCGGCATCACGCGGCTCCCAGTCGCGGAGGCCAATGCTACCGATTTCGGCTTCCGTTTTGCAGAGTGCCAGCATCACAGGTGGTAGACGTCGATCGGCCCTTCGAGCCGGTCATCGATAAACGTGATCTTCTTACGCGTAATCTTCAGTTCGCCATTTATACGGCGGAGATTAAAATCGTATAGGCTGCCGCGGGTCAGACCGCCCTTCTTTCCATAGGTATGGACAATGCAGTTGGCGGTGGCTTCGATATCGTCACCGTCTTCTTTTTGGACCAGTACGTTGCTGACCAGATGAACAGTCCGGTCCAGCGGCACCGATGCATAGGAATCCCGCGACTCTATGCGGAAAACACGGTCTTCCAGACCGCCGCGATTGCGCAGATAAATAAGGTTTAGCTGCAGTTCTGGGTCGTTGGTAGTTTCTTCCTCGTTCGCCCAGGACGGCACCCAGTACACCGCATCCTCGGTATACAGATCGATCCAGTCATCCCATTCGCGCCGATCGAGCAGCGTTGCTTCGCGGTAAATCAGATTTGTTACTTCCTGCTGCACGTCGCTCATCCGGCCTGCTCCCCCTTCATCATTTTCAACCAGTGCCTATAAAAGCCGTGATACAGCACCTCGTGATCCCAGTTGTCGCTGCTGACCTCCGGCTCGAAGCCCAGCGCCTTCGCGTCATCGTCCGCGCCCCGCGTAAATGTCCGGATACCCCGTTTGAATTCGCTCCACTTGGCGTCCCGTGCCATGGACCCTTCATGGGTATCTTCCAGGGCCGCTATATCGTCCGACGTCGCCATCCCCGCAGTCAGATAGAAATCTTCGAACTTGCGCAACCGGCCCGCGCGCGCCTTGTCGCTCTCCCCCTTCGGAGCAACGCAGTAGACGGTGATGTCTACCCGGTTGGCCGAAACAGGCTTCATTACACGGATCTGGGTCGATGGGTTGTCCATCAACATGACGTTGGGAAAAAGATACAAATTCCGCCCCTTGGTCAAAATCCACTCCACTTCGATGGGCGAGAGTTCCTTTTCAAGACGGTCCTTGGCCTCCCAGATCGGTCGCACTTCAGGCGTAGTATGTTGCGCCCAGATGGACATATGCCCGTTGCCCAGACTGTATCCCGCGGTCGGGACCCCGCCGGCGATACGCCCGGATTCCGTCTTCTTTATTCCGGTGTATTCGCCCTTGCTTTCCCGGGCTGCGATCGTATGGGCAAAAACCCGGTGGACGGTCGATACGTGATAGCCATCGACGCTGTTTTCCGCCTGCAACTTCCAGTTTCCATCAGTCTTATAGGTTGAACTGCCGGGAACGACTTCCAAGCCCTCCGGCGACTGCACCACCATCAGGTCAATCCAAGGCTTCGCCGCCCCTAACCAATCTTCCAACGAGCAGATATTTGAGTTCAAACACCCGAAGACAAACCCTTTATAGGATTCAAGCCGCGCAATTTCGCGAAGGTCGAACTTACCTTTTTCAGTACCCTCTTCCTCGTTCTTCACTCCTATACAGGCGCCATCGCATTTGTAGGTCCAGCCGTGAAAGCGGCAGGTCAGCGTTTTGGCGTTGCCCTGTTTAAATGGCGTCAGGATTGCCGCCCGATGGGAACAGGCATTGATGAAACATTTTAGGGAACCGTCCTCCTGACGGTGAACGAAGACCGGCTGATCGCCAATATCGGTCCAAAAGTAATCACCGTGGTTCGCCACCTGGCTTTCATGACACAGAAACCACCAGCAGTTTTCGAAAATTCTGCTGACTTCCTGTTCAAAGATCGCCTCGTCCGTATAGACTGCGCGGTCCACGCGGAACATCCCGTCTGACACCCGGTCGTCTATCAACGCGTCGAGGTCCCTCTGTATGATGCTTTCGTACATTCCGGTTCAGCCTCCCCAGGCCTGCGCAACCTTGTCGCGCCATTTGCGGTAAAAACTGTAATATAGCGTTTCATGATCCCAGCTTGAGTTACTGGTTTCGGGCGTAAATCCACCTTCCGCAGCGAGATCGTCGGCGCCCTGCACCAATGTCCCGATGCCACGATGGAATTCACCCCACTTCGCCTTTCGGGCACGACTGCCCTCGTGTGTCGCTTCCAGCGCCACCACATCGTCAGACGTCGCCATACCGCTGGCCATGAAGAAATCTTCGAACTTGCGTAGTCGAGCGTAACGCGCCTCCTGACTTTCATCCGAAGGCGCCAGACAATAGATCGTCACTTCGGTCAAATCGGCGGAAATCGGCCGAAACGTCCGTATCTGAGTTGCCGCGAAATCGTTGATCATCAGGGATGGAAAGATGATCAGGTTACGGCCTCGCCGCAGCATCCAGTTGACCTTGCCGGTCGGGTTCTCCTTCTCCAGCCGTTCCTCGGCTTCTGACAACGGCGATGTGGAAACCGGATCTCGTTCGGCCCAGATCACCATATGCCCTTGCCCCAGATCATAGCAGCCGTTGCGCACCGTTTTCTTTGCCAGACGACCGGTTTCCGTTCGCATCATGCCTTCATAGCCTTCCCGCGCCTCGCGCTGGCGAACCGTGGAAGCGAAGACGCGATGAACCGTGCTGGTGTGATAGCCATCGACAGCGTTCTCAGTCGACATCTTCCAATTGCCGCCGACCATATATTTCTGGGATCCGGGCAGAACTTCCATACCGGGGGAGCACTGGTCGGCGACGAAATCGATGAACCGCTTGGATTCACCCAGAAAAACTTCAAGCGATTGTATATCGGGCGACAGGCTGCCGAAGACGAAACCCTTGTAGCTGTCGATCGCCCCGATTTCCCTCAGATCATAGGCGCTACGGTCGAAGTTTTCGCCGTAACCACCCTCTTCTTCCTTGATGCGGATACAGGCACCGTCGCATCTATAGGTCCAACCGTGGAAACGACAGGAGATTGTCTTGGCATTGCCCTGCTGCGTGGGCGTCAGTATGGCGCCACGATGGGAACAGGCGTTCAGAAAGCCTTTAAGGCTACCGTCTTCCTGACGATGAACGAAAACCGGCTGGCGGCCCAAATAAGCGGCAAAATAATCTCCCGGATTCTTAACTTGGCTTTCGTGGCATAGAAAAATCCAGTCGGCCTCAAATATCGACCCTAGCTCCGCCTGGAATACAGCGTCGTCGAGATAAATGTTCCGGTCCACTCGGAAGACGCCTTCTGACAGGCGATCGTCGATCATGTTTCCAACCGCCGGCGCACCGGTCATTCCATCCATGACACTCTCCCTATTCGGCCGCATGGGCCGGAAAATATCCCAGCGCATGGGAAATTTCTTCTGACGCCGCGCGAACCAATTCCACGCTCGCCGAACGCCGACCCTGATCCGCCATCCGGACTTCCGGCCCGAAGAGGCAGACGCTGGCTTTAACATTTCCGTCTCGGGCAAACACCGGCGCCGCGATTGCCACCGCGCCGTCGATAACCTCACCCTCGGAAATCCGCACACCGTTACGGCGAACATCGTCCAGGTCCGGATCGGTTTTCCCGTCTTCCATAAAAGCCAGTATGGCCTTACCCGAAGCACCGACCTCTAGGTCCTCCCGCAATCCGATACCCCGCGTAAAGGTCAGCGGCTGCTGGCTTCGAATTTCTTCAATACAGATTTTCATGCCGTCGTCGGTGGCGACGAAAAGCGCGACAGTTTCACCGGTTTTTTCCCACAA
The DNA here is from genome assembly GCA_913047365.1 of uncultured Alphaproteobacteria bacterium. GTDB lineage: Bacteria > Pseudomonadota > Alphaproteobacteria > MPNO01 > UBA830 > CAJWUK01. Next base: position 4,533 of record CAJWUK010000195.1, read on the forward strand.
CCCCCGGAGCGCGGGTCCGGCGGCCCGGATAAAGTCATCCTGTCCGATCCAATTGGCAGCAAGGCGTGTCGCCTCATGCCCTAGTTCGAAACGTTGCGGGTTTCCGAAGGACCGGATAACGCCCTTCCCTTGAAGAGTAGCGAGGATTCGATACAGCGTCGGACGGCTCAATTCCGTTCGCTTCTGCAGTTCGGTGACACTCTGTTGCGGGGTCTGCGGATCGAAACAGGCAAGAACATCCATCGCCCGTTCGATTGACCGAATGGTCTTCAGTTCACTGTTTTCTGGAGCTTTAGGCACAATGTGTACACTGTATGGACGGAATGTACACAAAGTATATCGCCCATCAGAAACAGTGTCAAAACGTTCCCGCCCTATTCCGGTTTTCTTTTAGAACTTCCGCCCGTGGATGTCGTATCCAGACATCGCGTAATCGACCAGACCAGTCGCCTTATCCCAGTCATAGGTGCGGTGAGAATGGGTTTTCACGATGAACGGCGCGCCGGCATAGAACTTCTCGTACTGCTCATGCCGGCCGGCAAATTCGGACCCGATCAGATCCCAAGCGAGTTTCATTAGCTTGATGCGGTCTTCCCCCGGAACACCAGGAGATTGAACGTATTTTGTCACGTAATCATGGATTTCAGGGTT
>CAJWUK010000196.1 GCA_913047365.1 uncultured Alphaproteobacteria bacterium
AGGTGCGATCCGAGCTCGAGAAAAAAGTGTCCGAGCTTTCCACCACGCTTGCACAGCGCGATAACGCGCTGACAACGCTGCGCGACCGTTCGAAGGAACTGAAAGAAAAACTCGCCAGTGAGCAGGAACGCACCGCTCTGGCCCAGAAAGACATCGAAAAGAAAGTGCTGATGATCCGCGAACTCGGCGAACAGGCGCAGCGGATCGGCGAAGACCTGACCAAAGAACAGCGCGCGAATGCGGCAGCACAGAAACAGCTTGAAGCGCTTAACCTGCAGTTGGCGGCCTTGCGGCAGCAACTGGCGCGACTCAACGTGGCTCTTATAGCGTCAGAGGCGAAGGCGGCGGCTCAGAACGTCCAGATCTTAAATCTGGGCAAGAGGCTTAATGAGGCCCTGGCGAGCAAGGTCGCAGAGCTTGCACGGTATCGCTCGGAATTCTTCGGCCGATTACGGCAGGCGCTGGGAAACAGGCGAGGCATTCGCGTTGTGGGTGATCGTTTCGTCTTTCAGTCGGAGGTACTTTTTCCATCTGCCTTGGCAGATTTGAATAGGGGCGGCGCCGACCAGATCGCTCAGCTTGCGAAAACGCTAAACGAGATATCTACGCGTATTCCGCATGATCTGAACTGGGTACTTCGGGTGGATGGTCACACCGACCGGATTCCCATCCGCACAGCGCAGTTTCCATCCAACTGGGAGCTTTCCTCGGCCCGGGCAATTGCGGTCGTCAAGGCGCTGATTGCCCGCGGTGTGCCGGCCAACCGGCTGGTTGCAGCCGGTTTCGGTGAATTCCAGCCGTTGGATGCCCGAAACGATGAAGTGGCTTTCCGGCGAAACAGGCGAATTGAGTTCAAACTGACACAGCGATAGGGGTAGAATTTAAAACGCAGGCTCTGCGAACGCCAGCGAGTAACATTTTCAGCCCCATTTTTATTGCAATATCGGCGCGTCTTCCCTATAAAGCGCGCTCTTTCGCAGGAGAATTGCGGTGAAAAAAGATATTCATCCCGATTATCACGAAATCGAAGTCGTGATGACCGACGGGACGACCTACACCACCCGCTCAACCTGGGGTAAACCAGGCGATACGCTGAAACTGGATATTGACTCCAAGTCCCACCCGGCTTGGACCGGTGGTTCTCAACGTCTGGTGGATACCGGGGGACAGGTCGCCAAGTTCAACAACCGCTTCAAGGATTTGGGGATCGAATGAACCGGCCGGGTCTCAGGAAATCTAAAAGGACGCTTCTCAGCGTCCTTTTTTAGTGAGCGTCCCCACCTCGCTCTGAGATATCCCATAACCGGGCGATCTGGTTATAACTATGACGGGGCCGGTCAATATTTCTCCGCACTTCAATGGGGGAATTCCCGCAGCGCCATCGGGGCCCGGTTCCCCACCCTGCACAGTCATTTATCCGTAGCGTCGGCTCTGCGCCTCCTCATCCGATATCTCACCTGCTGCGACGGCTTTTTGCAGCAGCAACCAGGCCGTCGCTTCTGTCAAATACCGCGTCATCCCGAAAATTGCCCTGATGATCAAGGTGTTCGCGGCCTCAGCGACGCAAGGTCGGCTTCGGGGCTATCCCTCACCACGGATAGATAATTCCGTAACTCCTTCATCAGAGTTAGCTTATCCTGATAGGATCCTTCGACAAATGCGGTCAAAGGACCGGGAAAGGGTAATCTTCAAAGGCTGGGCGAGCCTTATTCTAAAGTTACCGGCTTGAAAAAAGTTGAAATAGAAAAAGAAACTCCCGGGAAATGCGGCTCAGTTAATAGTGAGGCGTCAAAAGGGTGGGATGAGGATCCCTTTGAACAACCCGGGAGCACCGGGCCATCACGAAGATATATTTGGTCGAATTTAATAATGAATGTTAAAAAAACGCCTGATTTCGAACTACCTGAATTTGTTTTGCGCTTTGATCAGGACGTGGGGAAAAAACCCAATTTCTTATTAATCATAATATTTTATCATTATATTGGTGTCATAAACGTCAATAAACGGATTGAAGAAATCGTATTTTTTGAAGCCACCCCTGTTATTGAGCATTTGATTCGTTAACGCAGATAATCGGCTTCTATTTCGATTTAAAAAGCCCTTCGACGCCGGCACGATGTTCTTCTTTCTTGACAATTTCTCCGCGCACCCGTTCGATCTCCTCCTCCATTTCTTCGATGTATTCCTGTAGTTCCTCGATCGACATGGGGTCCAGGTCACGCTTGGGCTTCGGCATGTTTTGCGGGCGATCATCTTCAATTTCCACGGCGCGCTCCTTAAGGGCTAAGGGTTGGACTTGCCAGTCTGCCGCCGACCGGATAGACCTGCAACCACCGTTTCCAATAGCATCGAGACTGCCCCCATGTCGTTCGACATACCTGCAACAATGACCGCCATTGAGATTTCAGAGTTCGGTGGCCCGGACGTTCTGAAACCTGCCACGGTAGATACACCGTCGCCACGCGACGGTGAGCTTTTGGTCAAGGTCTCGGCTGCGGGCGTAAATTTTCCTGATACCATGCAACGCCAGGGAGGATACCCGCCCCCACCCGGCACAACTGACATTCCTGGTCTGGAGCTCGCGGGCCAGGTCGTCGCGGCTGGTCCCGGCACCAAACGTTTTCAGCCGGGAGACGAAGTGTGCGCGCTAGTATCCGGCGGCGCCTACGCGGAATACTGTCTGGTACCCGAACCGCAGGCCCTTCCGCTACCCGGCGGATACGCCATGGCGCGCGCGGCGGCACTCCCGGAGAATTTCTTCACGGTCTGGACCAATCTTTTCGACGGCGCAAAGCTCGCCGCCGGCGACAGTATACTGATACACGGCGGGTCTGGCGGTATCGGCACGGCTGCAATCCAGGTTTCCAGGGCGTTTGGCGCCACAGTCTTCACGACCGCGCGAAACGCGAACAAATGTAAAGTCTGCGAAGAACTGGGCGCCAGTCGCGCGATTAACTATACCGAAGAAGATTTCGTGGAGGTGGTGAAGGACCTGACCGGCGGTGCAGGCTGCAGCATCGTGTTGGACATGGTCGGGGGGGACTACTTCGCCCGCAATCTGGATGTCTTGGCGGCAGAAGGACGGATGGTCCAAGTCGCGGTACAAAAAGGCCCGAAAGTAGAGCTTTTCATTCCTACCGTCATGTCCAAACGCCTTCGTTACACCGGATCGACCCTGCGCCCGCGTAATATCGAGCAAAAGGGCGCTATTGCCGCGGCGGTCGAAGAGAAACTCTGGCCGTTACTCGAAAAAGGCGATATTAAACCGTTGATTTATGAAACTTTCCCGCTGGAACAGGCTGCAGATGCGCATGCGCTGATGGCCACCAGCGACCATATCGGGAAAATCATGCTAAAGGTCGCAGATTAACGCCGCGCGTACCCGGTAGCCTTACCTGGAGACAGAGAGAGCACAACATGGCCCGCCAAATGACAGATTCCCAAAAACCGTTGATGCCGAAGGCAACCGCCGTCTGGCTGATCGAAAACACAGGTCTGACCTTTCGTCAGATCGGCGCCTTCTGCGAACTGCACGAACTCGAAGTGCAAAGCATCGCCGATGACGAGATCGCCGTCGGCATGGTGGGCTACGACCCCATCGCAAACGGTCAGCTTACCAGGGAAGAGATCGAACGCTGCGAAGCAGACCCCGCCGAGCGCCTGAAAATCGCCCAATCCGAGGTACCACGGCCGGCAACCCGGACCAAGGGCCCCAAATACACGCCCGTCGCCCGTCGCGGCGATAAGCCGGACGCAATCGCCTGGCTGGTGAAGCATTACCCCAATCTATCCGATGCGCAGATATCTCGTCTGATCGGAACAACCAAGCCGACGATCAATGCAATCCGCGACCGGTCTCACTGGAATATGGCCAACATCAACGCCCGCGATCCGGTCGGACTTGGTCTGTGCAATCGCCAGGATCTGGACAAGGAAGTACTGAAGTCGGGCTATTCATCCACGATGGACGCGCCGCCTGTTGAAGAAAACACACAGCCTCCCCCGGCCAGGCTGGAGCTGCCAGAATTCAAACTTTGAGCCTTCTGTCCCAGAGACAGATTTTTCAAAATCAAAGCCCGCCGCGGGAATGCCCGGGGTGGGCTGTTCTTTTGTGGTCAGCGCATTCTAGGCGCTCGCCTCGATACGCGCCATTTGATCCTTTAATAGGAGTTTCTGTTTCTTGATGGCGGAGACGGCGACGGGATTAGGTTGAATTTTGTGTTCTTCGGTTGTCAGCTCATTTTCAAGTTCAGCGTGACGGGCCTTCAAAATTTCAATCTGTTCGCCTTTGCTCATATCAAGCGCCCTCCAAAGGTTAAGGTATGTAGCAACTGAAAAGTCTAGACCGCGAAATCCGCTGTTGTAAACGCGGGATATGGTTTGGCAACGGACGGCACCCTATCTTGACCTTTTACAGGCGGGCGGCGGCAGTTCGTAAAAGATCGTCCGCTTTATCGTCGAATGCAACACCCAGAATATGGGCCAGATTCCCCCGATCGGCATCCGATACAGTGCCGAATGTGCGGAAATAGGCGGAAATGTTCTCTATCGCGTCAATTAGACGGTCATCCGTTTGACGATCAGGCACGTCTTCAAGATCAATTGATTCGGCGAGCATCAATTGTTCGGCGTGCTCACAGTCGATCTCCGTTTTCTGAATTCGCTGGCGCAGCGATTCGGTAATCGCCGTTGGCGCCGATCCGACACCGCCCTTCATATAGGTTCTAACCGTCCGAAGTTCCCTGACAATGTTGTGGTGCCAATCATGGACCGCGCCAAGCACGTCCGACATCTGCGTATCGTCCAGTGCGCCTCGTCCAGATGCGCCCACCCACAGGCAGAACAGCAAAACATTGACGTCCAGTTCGTGGGCGTCCTGCAATTCCAGGCAGGCCTGGCCGACACCATCCGCCATATAGACATTCAGAGAAAAATCCCAGAACGGGTGATCAGGAAATTCAGCCATCGATCCTCCAACACTCCCTAGCTTTAACTTTTTGGTTCTGCCCCGACGTAAATGCTGAGGCCCAGTGCGGTGTGAACCAGCAGACCACGGGGATGGAAACCCTGCTAATCCCTGATGCCTTCTCCCAACGGGATATCGATAGAAGTCTGGCTCAAACTAACAGTGCGAAATTCTTTCTGCTATCCTTCTCCCAAC
>CAJWUK010000197.1 GCA_913047365.1 uncultured Alphaproteobacteria bacterium
GCGGCGGAAGAGACGGCAGGTTGGAAAGAAACCTGGGATGCGACTGCCGGCTGGACAGCGCCAGAATTTCTTTTGAATGGCGAGGATGTCCAGGCTGCTGGGATTGAAGAGGGACCGGATGTCGGTGACGTTCTCTTAAATATCGAGGAATGGTGGGTGGAACAGGCATTTAAACCAGACCGCGAAGCCTGCCTTGACCGGCTTCGCGTGATCGCGCGTCGGCGCTAGGTCAAAAGGATTAGACTTCCGGAAACCGTTTGCGCAGTTCTTCGAGGGTAAGACGTTCCCGCATGCCGTCATCCAGGTAACCGATCCCGATATCGTAATCGTCCCATTTGTCGGCAATGCGCCGTTCCAGATGGGGATCCATCGATGCGATCGGCGACATGCGCCTTCCGTCCCATTCCGGTCGCGGCTCGAACGTCCAGTTCCGGGTTGCATCGATCAGTACCCGGGTCCAGCGCGCTGTTCCAAACTTTCTGATTTCCGTGTGTTCGGGTCGGGTGGACGGATCTAGCGGAGATCCGAAGGTCGGGCCGAACAGGGTGACACCGTTTTCGCTGGCATTGACGCGGAAGGCCATAGCCCATTCGCGCGCTTCCCAGTCCCGCAGGTCTATATCTTCCTCGACCACCATCACGTTCTTGAAAAACCACTGACCGGACGATGTGCCCCACAGCGTGTTGGCGATCTGCTGGGCATGGCCGTGATACCGCTTCTGGATCTGGACGACGATATTCATGCCCGTCACCACCGGCGGCATCCAGACATCTAGCACCCCGTCGACACCGGCATCTTCCAGCATGTTCCAGGCAATGGCCGACCAAGAATAGGCGCAAAGGCCCGAATCTTCGCTAGGGAAACCGGGACGCGCGCCCTCCAGCGCGCCGCGCATGATCGGCTTGTCCCGGTGGGTGATGCATTCAATCTGAAGCACAGGTTTGGGTGATGGTGTGCCGCCTTCGTGCCCGGGGTAATCGGCGAAGGGGCCTTCCATCACGAAGGTTTCCGGATTCGGGTCGATATAGCCTTCGATCACGAACTCGGCGTTAGCCGGTACTTCCAGATCGATGGTCTCGCACTTCACCAGTTCGACCGGCTTGCCGAGGATGGCACCCATCATGTCCCATTCGCAGACACGTCGGGGGAAAGGGCTGCCCGCGCAGAACGGCATCACGTCATGCCATCCGTGAACGATGGCGACAGGCATCTTTTCGCCGGTGTTCTGGTGCTTACCGAAATGGCCGCCCCAGCCCTGGGTCGGCATCAGCAGTTTCGCGATGGTGTTCCGGCCCGCCACCATGCCCCGGTACAGACCCACATTCGGACGTCCCGTTTCCGGATCTTGGGTGACGACACCGCAATAGGTATCAATATAGCGGCCGCCGTCCGCCCCATACCAGCGCGGTGCCGGAAACTGGCCCAGATCAATCTGATTATCGCGCAACACGTGCTTTTTGACAGGCCCGGTTTTCACCGACACCGGCGGCTGGGGGTCGCGATAGCGGTCCTTGAAGCAGCGGACTAGATCCTTATCGGATGTGTCCGCGGGCAGTCCCGCCATCAGGGCGACGCGTTCCCTGGTCGACAGACCGCAGGTCATCAGTTGGGTGCAGAGCGTATCGGTGTGATCGCGGATATTTTCGAATATAAGCGCGGGACCGCCGAGAGCCATATTGGCGCGCGTCACCGCGCCGATCTCCTCGTCCCAGTCGACCGGCGCACTGACCCGTTTCAATTGTCCAGCTGATTCCAGCGTCTCGATCCAAGACCGCAGGCTGGTTTCTGCTTTTTTTGTCGCCATCGGACTCTCCCCGGCCGGACCATAGCGGGGCTGCCGGTTCGCGGAAAGTACCCGGCGGTCTGGCGCCTCGGCGGCTGCTATGGAATCATTTGAGCGGGGAGAATGAAGTATGCATAGCGGTTACGAATTGATCTGGATCGCGGCCGAACGGACGCCCGATCATCCAGCGTTGGTCGACGATGTCACCGACCGGCGATTTACCTTTCGTGAGCTGATCGCGGAGATCGACGTAATCGCTGCCGGACTGGCCGAAAATGGCATTGGCGCCGGTTCCAGGGTTGCGACCGTCCTTCCGACTACCTGGGAGCACTGCCTGTTTGTGCTGGCCCTGATGCGCCTGAACGCGGTTCCCGCGATGCTGAACTTTCGTCTCAAGCCTGAAGAAATGGCGGCCCTTTGTCAGGCGTGCGGTATTCAGGCAGCGGCGATCTTGCCTGATGACGCCCTGGCTGAGGCCTTGGCCGAAGTATTACCGACCGGCGCGCCGATCTGGTCGGTTGGAAGTGCTGCTGGTAGGGCACGGCCTTTCGAAGAATGCCGGGCGAATGCGGCTGATCTGGCTCGCTATACCAAACCGGCGGAGGATGACATCGCGTTCCTCTATTTTACGTCGGGCACTACCGGTCTGCCCAAGGCCGTAGTTCTCAATCAACTGACCTCTGAGCATCGGATACTGTGGCTTTCAACACAGGGTGGCCTGCGGCACGGTACCCATAACCGGGCACTCGGGTGTATGCCGCTAAGCCACGCGATCGGGTTCTACGGCGTGTTTCTAGTGACGCTGGCGTTCAATGGCACATTCCACATCGTGTCAGAATTCAACCCCGTGAAGATCGTCGACATGGTCGAGCGCGAAAAATTGACCTATGCGTTCTGCGTGCCGACCATGTTTCAGGCAATGGTCGCTGCACCCAATTATGCGCCGGAAAAATTCGCGTCTATGGAGCTTACCCTTTATGGCGGCATCACGATCGACCCCGATCTGCTCGAACATATAGATCAGGAATGGGGGGGCACCATTCGTCATATCTACGGCACCACGGAAACCATGTGCTCTCTCTACAACCCCGACCCTGTCGGCCAGCATGCGACGCTCCGTCCCGGCTATTACTGCCGCACCCGGGTTGTCCGGATCGATGGTGACGGTCCGGACGATATCGTTGCGCCGGGTGAGGAAGGCGAACTGATCATCGATGCGACCGTTGACACCATCTTTACGGAATATCTCGGCCGGCCCGATGCGACGGCGGAGAAGTTGCGGGGCGAGTGGTATTATTCCGGCGACGTCTTCCTGCAGGAGGACAACGGGGATATCACGCTGGTTGGCCGCGTCGACGATATGATCCGGTCCGGCGGGGAGAGCATCCACCCGGAAGAAGTGGAGGCCGTGCTGGAAGAGTATCCGGAGTTAACCGAAGCCAGCATCGTCGGCATTCCCGATACCGTGTGGGGACAGCTCGTTACCGCCTGCTTACTTCGCGGTGACGGTGATTCCGCTACTATTGCCGCCGACATCGATGCGTATTGTCAAGAGTCATCGCTAGCCCGTTTCAAGCGGCCCAAGGCTTATTATTTTGTCGATGAACTGCCGCGTAATGCGGCCAATAAAGTGTTACGCCGTGAGTTGCGCGATTCGGCGTCAGAGGCCAGATCATCCGGAAGCCCCGATTTCGTGATACCGGGTTGAGGCATGCCCAAACACGCACTACGCGAATGTCACCCTTGGACTTGATCCGAGGATCGATGAAATTCACCCATCTTGTATAACCTCGGCAAAAAGCAGAGGGAATATCGAAAGGGGCGGCGGTCCAATTCGGTGAGGTTTGTGACCAAAGACGTTTTTGCTCATCATGGCCACTTCACCTCAGGCGGTAAGGACATCAAGATCGCGTCAACGTTGCCGCCGGTCTTCAGGCCGAATATTGTGCCCCGGTCGTGCAGTAGGTTGTATTCTACGTAGCGACCCCGCCGGAACAGCTGGTGTTCGCGCTGGTCCTTGGTCCAGGTTTCGTTCATGTGTGCGGCGACGATCTTCGGGTAAATTTCGAGAAACGCTTTGCCCACATCCTGAGTGAAAGCAAAATCGGCGTCCCAGTCGCACGTATCCAAATAGTCATAGAAGATACCGCCCACACCCCGCGGCTCCTGCCGGTGCGGCAGATAGAAGTATTCGTCGCACCATTTCTTGAACTTAGGATAGTAAGCCGGATCGTGGCGGTCGCAGGCATCCTTGAATGCGCTGTGGAAGGCCGCTGTGTCGTCATCGTTCGGATACATTGGTGTCAGATCGCCGCCGCCGCCGAACCAAGATTTGGTGGTCACAATGAACCGGGTGTTCATGTGGGCAGCCGGTACTAGGGGCGATTGCATGTGCGCGACCAGGGAAATGCCGGATGCCCAGAACCGTGGGTCCTCGTCCGCGCCCGGTATGTTCTTCCGGAATTCCTCGGTAAATTCGCCGTGAACGGTGGAAATGTTGACGCCGACCTTTTCAAACACACGGCCTTTCATCACAGACATGACGCCGCCGCCGCCGCCGGGGCGATCCCATTCGGTGCGTTCGAACCGACCGGGCATACCGTCGCCGACCTCCTCGTTCGGCCCGTCTACAGTGTCTTCCAGGAACTCGAACGCCGCGCACATCCCGTCGCGCAGCTCCCGAAACCAGGCGCGGGCGATTCCCTTTTTGTCTTCGATCGTCTTGTCGGTCATTCGGTTGTCTGATCTGGTTCCAGTATGAATCCGTTGGTCTGGCGCAGCGCTTCGCCCAGCACCATCGCTGCCGCTGTAACCACATTAAGCGATCTGGCACCCGCCGCCATCGGGACAATCAGTCGCGCGTCGGCGAAATCGTGCACTTCCCTCGGTACGCCTGCACTTTCCCTACCCAGCAACAACGTATCGCCGGATTGAAAACCGAAGTCGGCATAGGCAGTGTCACCGGACGTCGTCAGCAATAGGGTTCTTCCCGCATTTTCTCGGTTTTGCCACTCCGTCCAAGACGTATGGCGAGTAATCTTCGCCTGTCCGCCGTAATCCATCGCTACCCGGCGGATACGCTTATCGTCGACCACAAATCCGCAGGGCTCTATTACTTCAACCGGTACGTTCAGGCAGGCAGCCAGCCTGAAAACGGCCCCAGCGTTCTGCGGGATATCGGGCTGATAAAGGGCTATCCGCATGAGAAAGGCATACCCGCGCGCGAAAAAACACGCAATGATATGTATTTTCAACGGTTTCACGGCTCCCTTAAGGAGCCGTGAAACCATAACGGCGTAGGGTTTCCCGGGGTGAAAATTTGGACTATACCCGCCTTAAAGGACGTCTAATTATCGGTTCCGGGTG
>CAJWUK010000198.1 GCA_913047365.1 uncultured Alphaproteobacteria bacterium
TTCCGCACCTCCATGCTGCAGGATTTCGACCGCAGCCGCCCGCCGGAGATCGACACCATTGTCGGCGCGGTCGTAGAGATCGGCCGCGCCACCGGCACCGCGATGCCGATATCTGAGGCTGTTCTCGCGCTGCTGAAGCAAAAGGCGCGGGGGCTGGGGCTTTGTTGAGCCACCCATAAGACGTCATCCCCGCGAAGGCGGAAATCTCCTGAATAGTTTAATTAACAGAAAAATTCCCGCCTTCGCCGGAATAACATCAGTTTCTATTTATCCATCACGCTTGCCGGGAAGATGTCTTCCAGGCCCAGCTTCCGAGGTGTCAGACCCTGTTCGAATGAATACTGGGTGATCGCTTCCAGTTCCTTCCGGTTGGCGATTACGCCGTGGCGGACCAATGGCGTGGCCAGGGTGGCTTCCGCTTCCGGTGGCAGCAGGCCGGTTTCCAGATGGTCGCGGATCATCGCGATGCGCTGGTTTTCGACGAACGTCGCCGCGTCTTCGAACGCCTTGTAGATATTGAGAACCACCCAAGGGTGTTCTTCTACGATTTTGCGTTTGATGACCATACCGTGGTTGATCGGATACATGTCGGTCTTTTCGTAATACCGTTTGCCCTCCACGTAAGCATCGAACAGCGGGCCAAAATTCGGATGATTGGTGAGATCCGCCGTGCTGCGGTCGACCAGGTTGCCACCCGGCAGATATAAAAGCGTCGCATCCAGTTCGCCCGCCAGCAGCATTTTGCCCATATTGGTTTCCGGCGGAATGCGATTGACCGTCACGCCTTCCGGCGGTTCGAATCCGGTCGATCCGCCATGGCTGATATCCGGCGTCCGTTCCATCCAGAATTCCATATCCTTCGGTGCGACCCCGAATTCATGCTGCAGCACGCCTCGCGACCACAGCGCCGCCGTTTGCTGGTATTCCGGCACGCCGATGCGCCGGCCGGCGAAATCCTCGGGTTTTTTTATGCCCGAGTCCTTCCGGATCATTATCCAGTTCTGAAAGAAATAATGGGTCGAAAATACCGGCAAACCGACAAACCGGTCGTCGCCCCGCGCCGTCGCCATAAGTAGCGATGACATAGACATTTCAGCGATGTCGAATTCTGCGAACTTCAACTGCCTCCAGAACAGTTCCGACGGATGAAGTTCCAGCGGGTTCATGGTGACGCCGTCGGCATGGAACATACCGTCCAGGATCGGACGGGTGCGCAAATTGGGCGTCAGACCGACGCTGAGTACCAATCCTCCGCTGCCGCCACCCCGGCGCGCGGTAACCTGTTCCGGGCCCATAGACATTTTTCTTCTCCCAGTTTTCTTGCTTGCTTCCGGTTTAAACGGTTATCGCCGTGCGGCTTCAGCCCGGCGGCACCAGACCTCCCAGGCGCGATCCAGGCTGATCGGCGCCTGCTGCATTGCGGTACATTCGGCGATTTCGGTGTCGGTCAGGTAATCCGGGGTGCCGAGCTGCATGGTCTGGAGCTGAAGCTTGGCATTCACTTGAAGATAGATGGCTTTCATGACCGTTTGTTCGACCGTAGGGCCGGTCACCACGCAGCCGTGTCGCTTCATCAGCGCGATCGATCCGTCCCCCAGTGTCGCGGCCAGATCGCGCCCCTGTTCCATGGTGACCACCAGATGATTGTTCTCGCCGAACTTGTCACGCATGTCCCACACCGGAATATCCGCGCCGATGGGTGCGCAGGTATGGGTGACCGGGCGCAGCGGTGTGCCGGTGGAGGCAAAGGGAATCAGTTCATAGGAATGATTGTGGATGACTACGTTCACATCCGGGCGCTGCTCGTAAATCGCGCCATGGATCATCCGTTCACTGTAGGGTCGACGGTCACCGGCATCGATGGCGTCGCCGTCCAGCCGGTATTCGACGATGTCGCCGGCTTCGATCAGTTCGGGCGCGCGGGCGCGGGATAGCAAGTACCGTTCCGGATCGTCGGGATGTCGAAAGCTGATATGCCCGTAGGCGTCGACGACTTCCTCATGGGCGAGAATATGATTGGAGACCACCAGGTCGTTCAGGGTTTCGGCGCTGACTATCATGTTGTTAGTCCGTTTATGGTTGTTGATCAGGCCGGTACTTTTTCCGGTACGCGGGTTTTGAGATCGCCGTAGAAATCGTCGATCGGCTGGAAGCCGGGTTCGGTCGACAGCAGCGCTTCGGTCTGGGCGTAGAGATCGTCTTCCGGAATATTAAAATCCATGGGCTTCAGATAGGGCTGGTGCACGTACCAAGGGGTGTCAGCAAAGAACTCGATGTTGTTTCCTTCCGGATCGGTCGAATACATCGCCCAGCACACGCCATGGGTGACGGTGCGAATTTCGCGGTCCGATTCCGTCTGCAGACGTTTGTACATTTCCTGAAGATCGCTCAGCGAATCCACTCTGAAGGAGAGGTGATGCAGAACCGGCGGACCGTCGGGAATGATCGTGTTACCCGGGATGCCGTCCGGTTTGCCTTCTACCAGAAAAACCTGATGATGTTCCGACGAATCTAGCGTCATGAAAATCATGACAACGCCCTGGCCGGTCATACCGCCATCGGTACGTTCGAAACCGATCACACGGGTGTAGAAATCCTCCATCATTTCGATGTCGGACACGACGAGCCCGAGGTGGCTGAAACGCACGCGGATTTTTTCGCTGCTGGAAGACTTGTCACTCATCGATTTCCTCCCTTAGATATCGTTCTTGAGTACTATCTTGGAGGACGTGGCGGCTTCGATCAATTGATTGGATGTGCCGCGGGAACGGGGGTGAGGATGGTGTCGAATTTTCTGTCAGGCCACGACGTCGGGATCGTCGCCTACGGTGAAACTAGGGTGGAACGCCGATCCGGTCGCACGCCCTACGAATTCGCCGCTGAAACGTTTGAAGAAATCCTGACCAAAACCGGACTGACGCCGGCGGATATCGATGGGTTTGCCACCAACGTCCCCCATTCCGAATCCGTCAATCAGTACTACACGCCCTATGTTTGTGATTACCTGGGAGTGACACCCCGCTGGATGGATATCAGCGACCACGGGGGAGGTTCGGCGCTGGCAGCGGTGTCGCGGGCGGCGCTCGCGATCCAGGCGGGCATGTGTGAGCTCGCGTTGGTGCTCTGCGCCGATGCGCCGTCTTCGTCCTGGCGGGCGGGGAACGGCGGGTACCGGCCCGAATTCTGGGATCCCACCGGCATACAAGGACCGCCGGGTGCCTTTGGCCTCCTGATGAACCGCTACGCAGCACAATACGACCTCAAGCTCGAAGCCCTCGGCAAGCTGGCCGTCGCGCAGCGTGAAGGGGCGGTACTAAACGACAATGCGTACGAGAAGTTCCGATCGCCGATCACGGTTCAGGATTATCTGGATTCCCGGATGATCTCTTCTCCGGTCCGGCTACTGGATTGTGTGATGTTTGCCGATGGCGCCGCAGGGGTTCTGCTGACCAGCCGGGAAAAGGCGCAGAAGATGGATGCGATGAACATCGTGTACCCCACCGCCTATAGCGAAATCGTCAATTTCAACGGCGCGGAGGCGCAGCCCGACATAACCGAAACCGGTTTTTCCGTGGTAGGCCCCGAAGTGCTGGAAAAAGCGGAGATGACGCCCGAGGACGTGCGCATGTTCCACCCTTACGACGATTTTCTGATCGCGGAAATGATCCAGCTTGAAGAGACTGGCTGGTGCGGCCGCGGCGAAGGGTCGGATTTTCTGATCGAAACCGATGTCAGCTACCGCGGCAGTCTGCCGATCAACACAGGCGGCGGTCAGATTTCGGCCGGCCAGATCGGGCTCGCCTCCGGAATGACCAATCTGGTCGAAGCCGTGCGCCAGATGCGCGGTGAAGCAGGCGATCGACAGGTATCGGACCCTGCCAACGCCATGGTTACCGGCATCGGCGTCATCGCGTATGGACGAAGCTGGAAGGTCAGCAACGCTATGATTCTGGAGCATTGACGTGAGCGAGAAAAAAAAACGCCCTGTTCCCGTTCCCACCGTTACAACCGGCCCGTTCTGGGACGGGATCAAGGCAGGCAAGCTGCTACTGCAATACGACCGAGAGGTCGATGCCTGGCAGTTTTACCCCCGGCCCGGCAGTCTGAAGACGGGTAAGAGAAACTTAGAATGGCGCGAAGCCGCCGGGACCGGCGCTGTTTATTCCTTCACAGAAACCTATGTGCCGACGGCAGGGTTCGAGGACCGCACGCCTTACCTACTGGCGATGATCGATCTAGATGAAGGTGTTCGCATTCTGGGTAACTTGTTCGATGTCACCGCCGCCGACGTTTTCATCGGCATGCCGGTAAAGATCGCTTTCGAAAAAATCTCGGAAGATGCCGAGTACTTCTGCTTCGAACCCGCCTGATACAGACGGGATTTGGCGGCGCAAATTGGGTAGAGCAAAAAAGAACGGGCGCGGTTCCCCGCGCCCGTTCGCATAGGCGGCATTTCTGCGCTCCGGTTCAGCGGGACTCGTAGAAATTGATCAGCTTGACCACATCATCCGCCTGCATCCGGCCCAGCGGACCGTCGGCATAACTGGATGCGATAACGTTGTTATCGGCCCCCAAGATGAATTCGGACGGCTGAATGATCTGACGGCGATCTTCCCACCAGGATCCCAGCGCATCCGCGATGTTGCGGGTTACGCCTTCACCAACGGGGAAGTTCACTTCCTTTGCAACTTTCTTCGATTCGTCTCCGGTATCGATGCTCGCCGCGACGACGGAAACGCCAATTTTGTCGAGTTCTGCCTTATGTTCTGCGAAGCCGACCAACTGCCGGCGGCAGTAGGGTCACCAGTGACCCCGGTAGAACAGGATAACCTTGTACTTGGTATCAAGGCCTCCCGGCAGGTCTAGCGTTCCGCCACCAACAAGATTGAGCGTCATGTCGGGGAACGAAGCGCCTATCCCAAGTTTTTCGGACATACGTCCTCCTTTTCGTAAAAAACGCAGCGTAAAATCACCGCGATAGGCCAAATATGCAGGGCCGGTTTTAGGAAAGCAACGGGGCGGGGGGGGGCGCCACCCCCCAAACAGTTGGCTAGCGAATCGATTATTCGGCCGCCGGTTTCGTGCCGGTGTCCTC
>CAJWUK010000199.1 GCA_913047365.1 uncultured Alphaproteobacteria bacterium
GTCATTGTTCAAGGTGTTCATATCGTTAAGCGCCATCAGCGCCAGAGCCAAACCGAACAAGGCGGCATTGTCGAAAAGGAAGCATCGATCCATGTGTCTAACGTCTCGCTGCTGGACCCTGAAAGCGGCGATGCAACCAAGGTCGGTTTCCGGTTGCTTGAAGATGGCCGCAAGGTCCGCTTCGCGAAGCGGTCCGGCGAAGTGATCGATTAAGGGGACGGTTATGGTTGCGCGTTTGCAAGAAATCTACACCTCAGAAATCTGCGACTCCATGCAGGAGCAGTTCGGTTATTCCAACCCGATGGAAATTCCGCGTTTGGACAAGGTTGTCCTGAATATAGGTGTCGGTGAGGCCGTCAACGATTCCAAGAAGGTCGACAGCGCGCTGCGTGACATGGAAGCGATTGCCGGTCAGAAACCGATCATCGTCCGTGCGCGGAAATCGGTCGCGACTTTCAAGCTGCGTGAAGGCATGCCGATCGGCGTCAAGGTTACGCTTCGGCGCGACCGCATGTACGAATTCATCGACCGCCTGGTTAATATTGCCCTGCCGCGTGTGCGCGATTTCCGTGGTCTGTCGCCCAAAAGCTTCGATGGGCGCGGCAACTACGCAATGGGCATTCAGGAACAAATTATTTTTCCGGAAATCGACTATGACTCGGTCGATGAATTCCGCGGCATGGATATCGTTGTTTGCACTACCGCGAATGAGGACGAGCAGGCACGTGCCCTGCTTCGAGGTTTCAACTTCCCGTTTTCTAACTGACGGGATTGGGAGGAACGTATGGCAAAGAAGAGCGCCATTGAACGAAACAGAAAACGCAGCCGCCTGGCCAAAAAGTATGAAGGTCAGCGCCAGCGCTTGAAAGAAATTGCGGATAACCGAGATCTTCCGATGGAAGAACGCTTCCAGGCGCGGTTGAAGCTCGCGAAGTTGCCTCGCAATTCCGCGAAGGTACGTGTGCAGAACCGTTGCGAAGTGACAGGCCGTCCGCGGGGCGTGTACCGGAAGTTCAAGATGTCGCGGATCGCGCTGCGCGAACTAGCGTCCACCGGCCAGATTCCTGGCATGGTCAAGTCGAGCTGGTAAGGAGATAACGACGATGAGTATGACTGATCCTGTCGGTGATCTCTTGACCCGTATCCGGAATGGACAGCGGGCGAATAAGACAGCCATCAATTCACCTAGCTCCAAGCTGCGAGCCAATGTGCTCGATGTGCTGAAGCGAGAGGGTTACATCCGAGGATACGAAACGGAAGAACTCCGCAAGGGTATGAGCCAAATTCGTATTGAGCTAAAGTACCACGAAGGTTCCCCGGTCATCCGACATATTCAGAGGGTGTCGACGCCTGGCCGGCGTGTATATTCCAAAATCAAGGACCTACCGAGCGTTTATAACGGCCTTGGAATTTCGATTCTTTCCACGCCACAGGGCGTAATGTCGGACAACGAAGCCCGCGCTGCCAATGTCGGCGGCGAGGTTATTTGCGAAGTCTTTTAGAGGCGCAGGAGCAACATCATGTCACGGGTCGGAGTGCTGCCGGTTGAAGTTCCCGATGGAGTGGACTTCCAGATTGCGGGTGGCGAGGTAACGGCAAAGGGTAAGCTCGGTGAATTGTCCGTGCGCGTCGTCGACGAAGTCGAAGTTTCGCGTGAGGACAATCTTATATGGGTTAAGCCCGTAAACGATACCAAACGCGCGCGCGCAATGTGGGGAACCACGCGCAGCCTAATCAATAACATCGTTGCGGGGGTATCGCAGGGTTTCGAGAAGAAACTGGAAATTGCCGGCGTTGGCTATCGCGCGCAGGTTCAAGGCAAGGATCTGGTTCTTCAATTGGGTCACAGTCATGAAATCCGGTATCCTATTCCCGAAGGGATCAAGATTGACGCGCCCAGCCAGACCGAAGTCGTCGTTTCCGGTGCCGACAATCAGAAGGTCGGTCAGGTAGCATCGGAAATCAGAAGTTTCCGCAAGCCGGAGCCTTATAAAGGCAAGGGTGTGCGCTATGCGGATGAAACTATCCTCCGTAAAGAAGGCAAGAAGAAGTAGCCATGGCGAGAAAATCAAAACTTCAGCAACGGCGTCGGCAGCGGGTGCGGGGCCAGGTACGCCGTTCGGCGAACGGACGGCCGCGCCTTTCGGTGTTCCGATCCAACAAATATATCTCCGCCCAGGTCATTGATGACAACAGCGGCGTAACGGTGGCTCAGGCCTCCAGCCATGAACAGGCGGTGGGCAAGGGTGTCAACCAGGATGCGGCCGCCGCTGTCGGCAAGCTTATTGCAGAGCGTGCAACTAAAAACGGAATCAAGGAAGTAGTGTTCGATCGCGGACCATACCTTTACCACGGCCGTGTCAAGGCGCTGGCCGACGCGGCCCGTGAAGGCGGGCTGACATTCTAGGAGAGCGGTGAATGGCGAGAAATCCGAGACGGAATCGAGACGACCGGCAGGACAGCGACATTGTCGACAAGCTGGTTAGCATCAACCGCGTCGCGAAAGTAGTGAAGGGCGGACGCCGGTTCGGTTTTGCGGCTATGGTGGTGGTTGGTGACCAGAAAGGGCGTGTCGGCTTCGGTTCCGGTAAGGCCCGTGAAGTGCCGGAAGCAATCCGCAAGGGGACGGAAAAGGCAAAGCGCAATATGGTCCGAGTGCCGCTACGCGAGGGCCGTACTTTGCATCATGACGTAAAGGGCCGTTACGGCGCCGGAAAGGTCGTGTTACGAGCCGCACCTCCCGGCACCGGCATAATTGCCGGCGGTCCGATGCGTGCCATCTTTGAAACGCTGGGCGTTCAGGATGTGGTCGCGAAATCCGTGGGTACGCAGAACCCGCACAATATGATCAAGGCAACCTTCGATGCGCTGCAGAACCTGCAGTCGCCGCGAATGGTTGCCGCCCGCCGCAGCCGCAAAGTTGGTGATATTGTCGGCCGCCGCGAGGAAGAGAAGGTAGGGGCCTAGGACGATGGCAGACGGCAAGAAGACAACCATCCGCGTCACGCAGACAGGCAGCCCCATCGGGCGGCCCAGCGACCAGCGCGCGACGCTGATCGGCCTTGGGCTGAACAAGATTAACCGGACGCGGGAGCTGGAAGACACACTGGCAGTTCGCGGTATGGTAAATAAAGTGAAGCATCTCGTCCGCGTGGAAGACTAGCGGCGCAGGAGCAGATGAAATGAAGCTGAATGAAATCTCCGATAAGGGCAAGGCGCGCAGCCCGCGCAAACGGGTTGGCCGTGGTATCGGTTCGGGTACCGGTAAAACCGCCGCGCGGGGCCATAAAGGACAGAAATCCCGTAGCGGGGTCTCTCTGCGAGGTTTTGAAGGCGGGCAGATGCCGCTGTACCGGCGGTTGCCGAAAGGCGGTTTCACGAACATTTTTCGCAAGCATTACCGCGTCGTGAATTTGTGCCGTGTGCAGCAGGCGGTTGATGACGGAAAGCTAGATGCTGGCGACACGATCACGGAACAGGCGCTTGTCGACGCCGGCATCATCAAATCGGTGAAAGATGGCGTACGAATCCTTGCAAAGGGGGAATTGAGCGCCAAACTTAATTTGGAAGTGACGGGTGCGTCTCGGGCAGCGGTCGAAGCCATCGAAAAAGCCGGTGGATCGATCAAGATGGCTCCGGCGAAGGAAAAGAAGGATCGTAAGTCCAAAAAGGCGAAGAAAGCCGCAGTGTCCGAGGGTGCCGGCAACGATCAAGACCCGGGGGCGGGTAAGGAATAGTCGATGGCGTCAGCCGCCGAACAGCTTGCCTCGCAAATTAACTTTTCGAATTTCGCGAAGGCCACCGAGTTAAAGAAGCGCATCTGGTTCACACTGGGCGCGCTGATCGTCTATCGCCTGGGCACGTGGATTCCGCTACCTGGTATAGATCCTTCGATCCTGCAAGACATCTTCCAGCAGCAGTCCGGCGGCATTCTAGATATGTTCAACATGTTGTCGGGCGGGGCATTTGCCCGGATGACGATCTTCGCGTTGAACATCATGCCGTACATCTCGGCGTCGATTATCATGCAGCTTCTGCAGGCCATTCATCCCCACTTTGAGGCATTGAAGAAAGAGGGTGAAGTCGGCCGTAAAAAGCTAAATCAGTACACCCGCTATGGCACCGTCCTGCTGGCTGCCCTTCAGGCCTATGGCATTGCCGTTGGACTGGAAGGCATGTCCGGTTCGCAGGGTCCCGCCGTTGGTGATCCTGGTGCGTTTTTCCGGGCGACTACGGTTATCACCCTGGTCGGCGGCACTATGTTCCTGATGTGGTTGGGCGAACAGATCACAGCTCGTGGTGTCGGCAACGGCATTTCGCTGATCATTTTTGCCGGTATTGTCGCCGAAATGCCAGCGGCGCTGATTGGAACCCTTGAAATGGGCCGGACCGGCGCGCTATCCGCCCTATTGATCGTTTTTTTGTTGATCATGGCGATCGCGGTTATCACCTTCATCGTTTTTGTGGAACGCGCCCAGCGCCGGGTGGTGGTTCAGTATCCAAAGCGCCAGCAGGGCAACAAGATGATGGGTGGCGAGAGTTCGCATATACCACTGAAAGTGAACACAGCCGGCGTTATCCCGCCGATTTTCGCCAGTTCACTGCTGCTGCTGCCGATCACAATCGCCAATTTCAGCGCAAATGCCGGTCCGGAATGGATGGGTGCGATTACGGCGGCGCTCGGGCGCGGGCAGCCGCTTTATCTGCTGGTCTATGCTGCGATGATCATTTTCTTCGCATTCTTTTACACGTCGGTCGTGTTCAACCCCACCGAAACTGCGGATAATCTAAAACGCTACGGCGGTTTCGTGCCTGGTATCCGACCCGGCAGGAATACGGCGGAATATCTAGATTTTATCCTAACCCGCCTCACGGTCGTCGGCGCAATCTATCTAACAGCGATCAGTATTCTGCCGGAACTGCTGAATTCACAATACGGCGTGCCGTTCTATTTTGGCGG
>CAJWUK010000200.1 GCA_913047365.1 uncultured Alphaproteobacteria bacterium
AGCGCCGTGTGGCCGACCAGCGGAATGGCCGATGCCTCCACATGGCCGACATTTTTGGCCTTTATGCCGAGAACGCCGGTATTGACCGCAACCAATTGGGCATGGCTGCCCCAGCGATCGGGCGGGCAGGTGCCGAACACCTCATCCCCGACCTTCAGATCAGTAACCCCTTCGCCCAACGCGACGACGACGCCAGAAAGATCGCGGCCTGCCACATCGGGGAACTCAAGCTCAAACCGGCTGCGCAGCAGGCCGGACCGTACTTTCCAGTCGATGGGGTTAATAGACGCGGCGTGGACTTCCACCAGCACGTCGCCGTTGCCGGGTTCTGGGTCCGGGACTTCGTCGATCCGCATGCCCGACAAATCGCAGTAATCATCATATACCAGCGCTTTCATTGACGACTTCCTTCAGTCTTCGTCATACGGGTTAGGGGGTAACTCGATGTCAAAATGGGTGCGCAACAAATCTTCGATAAGATCGAAGCAGGACCCGTAGCGGATGACGGTCATGTCGCTGACATTGATCATGGTCGATGAATGACCGTAAAGGTTCCAGCGCATCAGCCCGTAGTCGATAACGATATCCGCGGCTTCCAGAATTTCAGGTTCGATCTCGGTCGCCCGGAATTTGACGCCCTGCAGGGACACATTGGCCGACGACCCGATGGCCATGCGGTTGTCGGCGAAAGCCAGACGCGCAATTTTGTCCATCAGCGGCCCGGCATTCAGCAGCATGGCCAGCGTACCTTCGTGGGTGGTCTGGGCCAAGGTGTCTTCCGGCAATCCGGCGATGGCCGGGTGATCCATGTGAACCTTGCCGGCGGTGCCCATGGGCAGGTCCCATTCCTCGGTAATCGCGGTGACGATGGCGCGGCGGTCGTCCGGCAAATCATGCAATCCGAGATGCATTTCCCTGCAGCCGCAGACAGCGTTCAGTTTTTCCGGTTTGCGCTTTTTGGCACGGAAAATGCGCCAGATGGCTTCCGGATCGCAGGCGACGATCACGTATCCCACATGGCTCGGAATAACGCTGATGCCGCCCTGTTTCAGAACGTCGTACACACGCTCCGCGTCAGCTTCGTAGTTGAAGACAGTCATGAAACCGCAGCCTCCATTTGTTGCTTTTTGTTTCCGGCATTATACGGCCCCCGCTGCGCAATTCTACGCGACGTTGCCGCGAGACATGCTATACAGCGGCAAATTTTTTAGGGCATTGAAATGACCGAGGACATGCGCGCCGCCAACGGCCTGCGGCAAAGCCTGGAAGACCTGCCCGGATCGCTGATACGCCATGTGGCCGAACCCAACATGGGCAAGGAAGACCTTTTAAAGCTCTGGTTCGGGGAACCGGACGTGCCGACGCCGCAATTCATCAAGGACGCGGCAACTGCCGCTCTAGATGATAACCAGGTGTTCTATGCCCAGAACCGCGGTGTTCCGGAACTTCGCAAGGCAATTTCGGAATACGCATCCAACCTACACGGTCGCGATATCGGGATTGACCGGCTGACAGTGACGGGATCCGGCATGAACGCGATCATGATGATCTCGGAAGCCCTGATGTCGTCGGGCGATAATATGGTCGCGGTTGGACCGGTCTGGCCGAACTGCAAGGAAACCGTGCGTATCATGGATGCTGAGCCGCGACAGGTGGCGCTGCGCCTCGGCAATGATGGGCGCTGGAAACTAGACATCGACGAATTGTTCGCCGCCTGCGATGACCGCACCCGCGCGGTGTTCGTGAATTCCCCCGGTAATCCCACCGGCTGGGTGATGCCGCGCGAAGAACAGCGGGCGCTGATGGACGAATGCCGCACACGGGGCATCTGGTTGATCGCCGACGAGGTCTATATCCGCCTCGCCTATGAGAGCGATCTGCCGCTGGGACGCGCACCGTCCTTCCTGGATATCGCAGAGCCGCACGATCGGTTGATCGTCATCAACTCGTTTTCGAAATCCTGGTCGATGACCGGCTGGCGTCTGGGCTGGATCACCCACCCCATCGATGCCGGGGAAGCGTTCGAAAAGCTGGTCGAATATAATATCGCCAACCCGACGACCTTCGTTCAATACGCCGGCATTACCGCCATTCGTGATGGTGAGGATTTCATCGCGGAAACCTTGGAACGGTATCGCCGTAACCGCGATATCGTTGTGCAGCGCCTCGGCGCCATGAAACGGGTAACACTGTCCCGCCCCGAAGGAGCGTTTTATGCATTTTTCGCCGTGGAAGGGATCACAGACTCCGTTGCCTTCGCGCAGCAACTAATCGACGATGTGGGCGTCGGGCTTGCTCCGGGCCTAGCCTTTAGCGAGGACGGCGAGGGCTGGATGCGGCTGTGCTTCTCCGCCGGCACCGCGACGGTTTCCGCCGCGATGGACCGGCTGGAACCGGTGTTGGGGTAGGTCTGGAACCAATTAATACGCTCAATTTTTATCTGACGATCTGTCCGCTGAATTTCTCACAGGTCATTATTTCCGCGACGGAGGCGAGCGCGGCGATGTTTGCACGATGGACCTCGTCGCTGAAGGCGGCACAGCCGTCTGATAGCACGATTGAACGGAAATCCCGGACATGGGCGTCGCGGACAGTGGAGGCGACGCCGCCATTGGTGACGATGCCAGTGAATACTAGCGTCTCTATACCGGCCCGGTTCAGAACCCATTCTAGCCGGGTCTGATAGAACGCGGAAAAGGCGACTTTTTCCACCGACAGATCGGTGGGTTGCAATTCGTCCACCAACGCGTGACCGGTGGATCCGGGCAAGAAATCCCCCTTGGCGAGAAACGGTCTTAATTCTTTCAGGTGGGAGGAAATGAACGGTATTCCCTCTTTACCGGGCACCAACGTGAAGTGCGTTGAGATGATCCACCCGCCGGTTGCGCGTATCGCGTCCGCTATGGGTTTGATCCGGGAGGGGAGGGCGGCGATGGCATCGCAGGAAACGCCTGCCCGCCCGTAGGCGCCGTCCGGGTGCAGAAAATCGTTCTGCAGGTCGACGAAGACCAGCGCGGAGGTGGAAGGATTGAATTTAGCCATCAGGTCAGACCACAGGCGAAGCGCCGCCGTCGACATTGATCGACGTGCCTGTGATGTAACCCGCCTGATCGGAAGCGAGGAAGCAGGCGATGTTAGAGAATTCCTCCGTTTCACCGATGCGGCCGAGTGGGATGCCCCGATCGTCTGACATGTTCTGGACGAACACATCATAGCTGTCGTTGCTGCCGGAATTTTCGTGCGCCCGTTCCCATTGGCCGGATTTGATCAACCCGACCATCAGTGCGTTGACCAATACATTGTGCGGCGCGCCGTCGCCCGCCAGCACTTTGGTCAGCGCCAGGCCGGCGGCCCGGGAAACCGCGGTCGGCGCGCCGACTGGGCGGGGCGCCTTGGCACCGATATTGAGCACGTTGATGATGCGACCCCATTGGCGGCTTTTCATGCCGGGCAGGGCAGCCCGGCACAGTCGGATTGCCGCCATAAGTTTCAGTTCGAGGTCTTCCGCCCATTCGTCGTCGGTGATGTCTTCGAAAGGCCCGGCCCGCGACGTGCCAGCATTGTTCACTAAGATATCGATTTTACCGAGGGCTTCTTCGGCGTCGGCAAACGCCGCGTTCGTGGCGGCCGCATCCAGGAGGTCGCAGGACAGCATGGCGACCTTGCCGCTTCCCGCGTCAGCTATGTCGGCCCGGGCGGCTTCCAGCTTGTCGGGATCGCGGGCCAATATCGCCACATCCGCGCCCGATGCTGCGAAGCGGATTGCCATGCCTTTGCCCAGCCCGTCGCTGCCGCCCGTAATCAGAGCTGCCCGGCCTTGAAGAGAGATATCCATTTTGTGTTCCCTGTTTTGGTGATTTTGGTGGGCGATTGAGGGAGAGGCAAGCCTTGCCCTCGCAGATGAATTGTCATCCTCGGACTTCAACCGAGAATGCACAAAACATCAACGAACCCTCAAGTGCTTCGCACATTTTGCCGATGATCAATGACAAACGTTCATCGTGGACCCTTGGATCAAGTCCGAGGGTGAAAAATAGGCGTAAGTGCCTAAGCCGCTACTGCCGAAGTTTCCGCCGGTCGAGTTTTGGTTAGCAGGGCGCCGACGATTATCAGGTTGATGCCGTTGGCGATAACCCCGATCAGGAACGGCAGATCGTAGCTACCTGTGGTGTCGAACAGGGCGCCGCCCATCCAGCTGCCGAGACCCATCGAAACGGCACCGAATAGGAAGACCACTCCAGTGCGGCGCCCGGCTTCATCGGGCGGCATATATTCACGGATGATCACGGCATAGACCGGGAAGATGCCGCCATATCCAAGACCGAACCCTATTCCGATAACATAGAGCAGGATCGTGCTGTCAGCATAAGCTAGTAGCGCCACCATCGCCGCCTGCAGCGCGGAAAAGATAAACAGCGCCCACAGCCCGCCGAACCGGTCTGACAACAGCCCGACGAGAAGAACGCGGCTCGTAAAGGCGGCCATCAGTGTCACCGACAAGACCGTCACTGCATCGGTCAGCGGCAGGCCAATGTCGGTCGCATAGGCGACCAGGTGGGCCAGCGGCAACGCCATTGAAATACAGCAGCCGATGATCGCGACACACAACACGATCTGAAGCTGGAGGTAGGAAAGGCTAGTTTCGCTGTGTCGCGCGCCACGTCGGGGACGGCCCTTGCTGTCCGAGCCCTCGGGTGCCTCGGCGGCCTGTAGGGTTTCGGTGTCCGGCGGCTTACGGATGAAGATCAGGCACATCGGCAGCATGACCGCGGCCGCGATCAGCCCGAACCCAATGAAACCGTATCGCCAGCCGACCTCCGTTACCGCGACGCCGAAGATCGGCGGCCACACGATACCGGCAAGGCTCTGGCCGCTGGCGACGATACCGACCGCCATGCCGCGGCGTCGTTCGTACCATTTGGAAATATTTGCCATCAGCGGCGCATAGAGACTTCCTTG
>CAJWUK010000201.1 GCA_913047365.1 uncultured Alphaproteobacteria bacterium
GTCGATTCAGAAAGCGCGAGGATCCTGGATATCACCCGCAAGTTTGCCGACGATCAGAAATTGCCGAATTTCTATGACATGCAGGGAATCTGTCATGTCGTTTTGCCCGAAAGAGGACATCTGAAACCCGGCATGTTTGTTGTTGGCGGCGATAGCCATTCTCCCACCGGCGGTGCGTTCGGCTGTTTTATGTTCGGGATCGGTGCGACGGATATGGCCGGCGTTCTGGCCACAGGCGAAACCTGGATACGGGTGCCTGAAACCATCCGAATTGAGGTGAATGGTGGTCTCCCACTTGGGACAAGTGCGAAGGACGTCATGCTTGCGCTGTGCGCTCGTCTCGGTATGGATGGAGGCGACTATCAGGTCATAGAATATGTTGGCGAATCGATTACTGCCATGCCGATACAAGAGCGAATGACCTTGTGCAACATGGCGGCGGAGCTGGGTGCCCAGACCGGCATAATTTCCGGAGATTCAACCACGGCCGATTTCATCCGAAATGCGGGCGCCGAGCCGGGGGATGTCGATAAGTGGCAGGGCGATGACGATGCGCCATTGAGGGAAACTCACAAAATAGATGTTGCCGCGTTAGGTCCCCAGGTGGCGGCTCCGCACAGTCCAGCCAATGCGGCGCCTGTTGCGGAAACGGCGGGTACAAAGATCCATCAGGCCTATATCGGCGCGTGTACCGGCGCGAAACTGATTGATCTCCATATGGCGGCGGAGGTTTTAAGGGATCGCCATGTGGCGACAGGAGTCAGATTGCTGGTTGCGCCTGCATCTCAGAAGGATACGGCAGCCGCTGCGGCGGATGGCACGCTTGCAATACTTACTTCGGCAGGCGCAATCATGATGCCGTCCGGTTGCGGTGCTTGTGCGGGATATGGGGCAGGTGTGCTAGCGGATAATGAGGTGTGTATCGCATCGACTGCCAGAAATTTCAGAGGCCGGATGGGGTCGACCACGTCGGATGTTTATCTGGGTAATCCATATACGGTTGCCGCGGCCGCAGTTGCTGGTGAAATTCTGGACCCCCGGGAACTGCTTTCATGAGCGCTAAGGGAAAGATCGAAAACGCAAAGGTCTGGGCCTTAGGTGACTATGTCGATACCGATGTTCTCGCACCTGGCCTCTACATGAAAAGCCCATTGGAAGTTATGGCGGCACACTGCCTGGAAACAGTGGCACCTGAATTTGTCGACACTGTGAAAATGGGAGACGTTATCTGTGCCGGAAAAAATTTCGGCATGGGGTCTTCCCGGGAACAGGCGGCGCAGTCACTTGTCTTTCACGGCATAGCTGCCGTGCTGGCGCCGTCTTTCGGGGGCATTTTCTATCGCAATGCCATTAACCATGGATTGATGGCGCTGGTTTGCGCCGATGCGCCGCAGATTTTGCCTAATCATCGAATCTCAATTGATGCAATCGCGGGAAAAGTGCGCGATCTGGACGATGAGCGCGAATTTGACTGCGCTCCGATACCGCCGCACCTGCTCCAGATGTTGGACGATGGCGGTTTGGTGCCTCACTTGGAAAAGCGGTTCGGAGTGGAGGGGGCGGTATGACGATCGATCCGGTAACCCTCGCCGTAATAAAGGGCCGGCTGGAACAAATCGCGGACGAGATGGACGTAACGCTGTTTCGAGCGGCGTTTAGCCCGGTAATCGCTGAGGCCCGCGATGCTTCCCATGGAATTTACGAGGCGGGTACAGGCGATACCCTTATCCAGGGCAAAGAAGGTCTACCGATATTCGTTGGAGTTATGTCGTTTGCCGTCAAAGCCGGTATCGCGAAAGCCGAGGCTGATGGCGGGGCGGAAGACGGAGATATATGGATTTTCAATGAGCCCTATGCCGGCGGAACCCATCTTTCCGATTTCAAGGTCGTCCGACCGTACTTTCACGATGGCGAACTATTTTGCTGGTTAGCGTCGGCAGGCCATTGGCACGACGTCGGAGGCGGTGTTCCCGGTAACTATAATCCATCTGCAACGGACTGCTTTCAGGAAGGGTTTGTTCTCCCTCCCGTAAAACTGATGGACAAGGGTGTCATTCGGGAGGATGTGGTTTCTATTCTGACGGCGAACAGCCGCTTGCCGGGCAGTTCCTACGGGGACCTGATGGGACAAATCAATTCGCTGGATCTTGGCGTTCGGAGAATGGATGACCTGTTGGAAGAGTACGGTGATAATACCGTTCGAGGTGTATTCGCGGAACTGAAGGATCGCTCGTCCAGCCAGATGAGAAGCCTGATTTCTGAACTACCCGATGGAGTTTATTCGGCGGAAGATTTTCTAGACAATGATGGAATCGAGGATGAGCCGTTACGCGTTGCACTTGATTTGAAAATAGCCGGAGAAACTCTGACCTTCGATTTTTCCCGATCCGCGGACGCCTGTGCCGGTCCTGTAAATATTTCAGAAAGTACCGCAATTGCGGCAACCTATGTTGCCCTTAAGCATGTCTTTCGGGACGTGCCGGCAAATGCCGGCGTGCTGGACCCGATTACCTTTGTTATTCCGGATGGAAAAATTCTCTCCGCTGTCGCGCCCCGACCTGTTGGCGGATACACGGAGACAATTCTGCGCCTGATTGATGTGGTGTTCTGTGCTTTCTCCCAGGCAAATTCAGAAATCGCCCCGGCAAACGGCTATGGAACGATCAACGCCGTGTCTATCAACGGGCGGCGACCTGGCGAAGATAGACCATGGGTTTTCTTTACCTTTTTCGGTGGCGGGCTGGGTGGACATTCCGAAGGCGACGGGCTGACCCACGGGAACGCCGCAATATCCATGGCGACGATACCGCCAGCAGAAATACTGGAGGCCGCGCTTCCGGTAATGTTTACCGAATGGGGCATTCGACCCGATTCAGCAGGGCCAGGGAAACACCGTGGCGGCTTCGGTGCTATTTATGAAATGGAGCTGTTAGACGAACGCGGCACCGGATTTGTCTTCGGCGAAAGAGGTAGGTTCGCGCCAAAAGGAATTGCAGGTGGTGGGAATGCGGCGTTGGATGTCGTTAGTTACGATCAGGATGACGGTCCTCAGGTTCCGACCATGACTTCAAAAGCAGTAGGCATTCGGCTGAAACAGGGGCATCGAATTCGCATCGAGTCTCCCGGCGGCGGCGGGTTTGGGTCGCCCATCGAACGGGATCCCGAACTTGTTGCGAAAGATGTAAGGCTGGGACTTATTTCGATTGAAGCTGCATCCGATCAATATGGTGTTGTTCTGTCGGATTCTGGAGAAATAGATGCGGACGCAACTCAAACCCGGCGGCAATCGATGATGGCTGCCGAATGAACGGTACTCGAACGGCGGTTGTCGGCGTCGATGTCGGGGGAACCTTCACGGACATATTCTGGTTCGATGAGTCCACAGGCGAATGTCGGGTGGAAAAGGTGCCTTCAACACCTGATGACCAATCCCGCGGGTTCATCGAGGGGGTCGCGGCGGGGGCAGGCAACGACGGTATCGAAAGTTTGGCCACAATCGTCCACGGGACGACTGTAGCGACTAATGCCCTTTTGGAGAGAAAGGGAGCTAAAACCGGTCTGATTACCACCGAAGGTTTTCGGGATGTTCTGGAACTTCGTCGTCGCGACCGCCCCGAGATTTGGGGCTTGCGAGGGGCCTTCGAGCCCATGATCCCCCGGGATATGCGGTACGAGGTCGAGGAACGCACGCTGGCAGATGGGGTCGTCAGAACCTCCGTCAATCCGGATGCTGTTATCGATGCTGCCAAGGCGCTGCTGGATGCCGGAGCCGAAGCATTGGCCATTATGTTCGTAAATGCATATGCGAACCCTGAAAACGAGCGCCTGGCACGGGAAGTCGCTCAGAAGGCCTGGCCAAATCAACATATCACGGTTTCCAGCGAAATCCTGCCGGAAATTCGTGAATTCGAACGTGCCTCCACGACGGCATTGAACGCGACACTGCAGCCGGTCGTCGGTCGTTATCTGCAGAACCTTCAATCTGCTTTGGGCGACGCCGACTTCGAGGGCGATATCCTGATAGTCCAGTCGAACGGCGGGGTAATGAGCGTGGATACCGCGCGGCAGGTGCCTGTCCGAACTGCGTTGTCAGGACCGGCGGCGGGTGTGATAGCCGGTGCGAATATTGCAGGTAAGGCCGGATATACAAATATCGTTACCTGCGACATGGGCGGAACCAGTTTCGATGTTGCACTTGTTGCGGATGGCGAAAGTGCACTGGCGGCGCAAACGGCAATCGATTTCGGTCTCGTTGTTCGAACCCCTATGATTCAGATAACGACGATAGGCGCCGGTGGCGGATCGATTGCATGGGTGGATCGGGGCGGCATTCTTCAGATCGGTCCAGAAAGTGCGGGCGCGGATCCAGGCCCCGTGTGTTATGGCAACGGAAACGATCGACCGACGGTGACGGATGCGAACGTATTGATGGGGCGCATCAATGCCGAACGCCCGATTGGTAGTAAAATTGCGGCGCTGGATGTAAAGGCGGCCAGGCAGGCGATTAGAAAACATGTTGGCGACCCTCTCGGTCTCGCCGACCTGGACGCAGCAGAAGCCATTCTCCGTGTTGCAAATTCCAGGATGGCAGGCGCAATCCGCCTAGTTTCGATCGAACGGGGGTATGATCCGCGGAAATTCACAGCCATGCCATTCGGCGGGGGCGGCGCCCTTCATGCCGGTGCATTGGTCAATGAAGTAGGTTTGGCGAACGCACTTGTGCCCCGGTACCCCGGGGTAACCAGTGCGATCGGATGTGTCATTGCGGATATGCGCCACGACTTCGTTCAGACACTGAATTGTCTGTTAGACGATCTGGATTTCCCACACCTGAACGAACAAATTACGCGGCTTGCTGATCAGGGCAGGAAGCGGCTTGAAACCGCAGGTGTCAGCCTGTCGTCGACCGAAGTAAACGTCGAGCTGGACATGCTTTATGTGGGACAAACCCATACCGT
>CAJWUK010000202.1 GCA_913047365.1 uncultured Alphaproteobacteria bacterium
GCAGCGCCGGCGCGCCTCGAATTTTTGGTGCCGCAGGGCATGCCGGGACCCACGGTCTTCCCGGTGCGTCGATTCTTTCCCACCTCGTTGACGCCATGGCCGCCCCAGTCAATTTGGATGTCGACTTCCGCAAAACAAAATTCAACAAATTGGCGGATAGAGAAAGCTGTTCCGGTTCCTATCACGAAGTCGTCGGGCTCGGGATGTTGGAGCATCAACCACATTGCTTCGATATATTCGGGGGCGTAACCCCAGTCCCGCTTTGCAGACAAATTGCCAAGTCGCAGAACATCTTGTTCTTTTCTGACAATTTTGGCGACGCCTTGACTGATTTTTTTCGTGACAAAATTTCGCCCCCGGCGTGGTGATTCGTGATTGAATAGGATCCCGTTCGAAGCGTGTAATCCGTAAACAGGTCGGGGATTCGGCCTTGCTGGAGCCCAATTTAGGGCCGGTTATCGATGAGGCCGCCCGGAATATGTTTCAGGCGCACGCTGACCGGATGGTGCGGGATGCGAAGTTAATCGCCCGCACGCTGCTGCGCGAGATGTCAAGGCAGGGCGTTTTTTCGCCGCACGCCTTCGAGATTGAGGGTGTCGACGTCCTGGGGTGGGAGGTCTTCGGTCTGAACTTAAACGTCGTACGTTACAGCCGCGACCGCTTCGACGCGGTGATTGATGCCATTAACGGGGACGGTTACGGGCCGACATTGGGGATTCACAGTCGGATAGACGCGACTGTCGCGCACATCGGCCAGCGCGCCCGCGTCGGCAACATCTATGTCAACCGCAATCAGATCGGCGCCGTCGTCGGCGCACAGCCCTTCAGCGGTGAAGGGCTGTCTGGCACCGGACCTAAGGCTGGCGGCCCGCACTACCTGCTGCGGTTCGCGACCGAGCGGACCGTCAGCATCGACACGACCGCCACGGGCGGTAACGCGTCTCTGCTGTCGCTTCAAGATGACTCGAGTTAGTGTCGCGCGACCCTGCGGAGGGCGGCGTTCATGACGATCACAGGCAGGACGCCCATGGCAACGATAATCAAGGCCGGGAGCGCTGCTTCTTCGAGCAATTCGTCCTTGGCAAACTGATAGACATAGGTCGCGAGGGTTTCGTAGTTGAATGGCCGCAATAGCAAGGTCATCGGCAGCTCTTTCATCACATCGATGAATACGAGCAACCCTCCGGCGAGGAGCGGGACCCGCACCAGCGGGAGTATCACGGCTTTCAAGCTTTCCCCGAAGGATCGGCCGAGTACCCGGCTGGCATTCATCATGTTGGGCGGCAACCGCTCCATGCCTGACGTCATTGCGCCGTATCCGACGGCCTGAAAGCGGATGGCACAGGCGATGATGATGAGCCCTACGCCGCTGGTCAGCAAGCCCTCGTAGGACAGGCCGAATACCGATTCCAGCATAGTGGCGATCTGGTTGTCGATCGCACCACCGGCGGTCACGACGCCAACAGCAAGGATCGTTCCGGGGAAGGCGTAGCCGATCGATGCTACGCCCACCAATTGCTGCAGGACCCGTCCGCCTTGATAGGCGTTGACGAGCACCATGAAGGCTGATGTCGATAGAACCAGAAGGGCGACTGCACCAGCGAGGAAAATTGTATTCAACATCGCCGTTGCAACAGCATCGCTGAAATCAAGCGAATAGCCTTGCAGCACAAAGTTGAGCAAAACGGCAACGGGCAGGATAAACCCGATCGAAATCGGCGTGGCGCAGATGAGAATACATAGCCAGCCGCCAGGTCCCCGCAATCTTTCCGGTCGCAGGGACACGGCACGCCGGCTTGTATCAACATAGCGGCGTCGCTTTCTCGCTGCCTTTTCCAGAATGATAAGCGCAATCACAAAGACGAAAGCGATGCAGGAAATTTGCGCCGCGGCGGGCAGGTTGTTCATGCCGAGCCAAACATTGAAAATGCCCAGGGTCAGCGTCTCAACCGCAAAATATTCCACCGTCCCGAAATCGGAGATCGTTTCCATAAGCGCCAGGGCCAGACCGGCAAAGATAGCAGGTCGTGCGAGCGGCATCGCGATATCGAAAAACAGGTGGCGTTGCGACATACGGCCCGCTTCGAACAGGGATGCAGGTGTCAGGATAAAGGCCGTTCGCGCCATCATATAGACATAGGGGTAGAGAACTGCGCCCATGACCAGCATGGCACCGCCCATCGATCGAATCTCGGGGAACCAGTAGTCTCGGGCGTTTTTCCAGCCGAACAGCTCTCGTAGGATGCCTTGGACGGGTCCGGCATATTCCAAAAAATCCGTGTAGGTATAAGCGATCAGATAGGCGGGAATCGCTGCCGGTAGGAGCAGCATCCATTCGATGACGTTACGGAATGGAAATTCATAGCGGGTTACAATCCAAGCGGTGGGAACCCCGAAAAGCAGGCAAATCAGCCCGACACCGACCATGAGAACGAGGGTGTTCGTGACGTATCTTGGAAGAACCGTTTCGAAAAGATGATGCCAGAGATCGCCGCTATCCCCGGTTGCGGCAACGAAGACGGCCAGTATCGGTCCTAGAAAGACGCATACCAACGCCAATATGGACAGCGTCCAACCGTTGACGTTGCGATGGGTAACAAACTGCCTTTGGTTTATGGCGCTACTCACCAACCCACTTTGTCGATAATTCGTTGTGCCTTTGGCGCAAGGTCGGCGATACGGGCGATCGGCATCTGGTCCTCTTCGAATGTGCCCCAGGAACGGAGCTCCGCCGACACGGGGATATTCGGATTGACGGGATACTCGTAATTCACTGAACCGTAAAGGTCTTGAGCGGCTTTGGAGGTCAGGAACTCAAGAAAACGGACCGCTTCCTCTTTGTTCTTGGAATGCAGCGCAACGCCGCCGCCGGAAATGTTCACGTGGGTGCCGCGGTCGGATTGGTTCGGGAAAACCAAATTCACCGAATTCGCCCATTTTTGATGTTCGCCTTTGTTGGAATGTTTCAGTTTGCCGAAATAATAATTGTTAATGATGGCGATATCGCAAACGCCTTCATAGATCGCCTTGACTTGCGCCCGGTCATTGCCTTGAGGGCGGCGCGCCAAATTGTCGTATACACCCCTCGCCCATTTCTCCGCTCCGGCTTCGCCCGATGCGTTGATGAGGGAGGCGATCAGGGCCCGGTTATAGACGTGACTGCCGGGGCGGGCGCAGATCCGGCCCTTCCATTTCGGGTCCGTCAAGTCCTCATACCGCGTGATTTTCTGTGCGTCCGTTGCTTCCTTGGAGACCACGACGACACGCGCGCGCTTGGAAAACGCGAACCATCGATTGTCGGGGTCGCGTAAGTGATCCGGAACGTTCGCCTGCAAGGTTTTCGAGTTGACCTGCGCCAGCAGCTTTTTGTCCGCATAGACGTTCAAACGTGCGATATCGACCGTTAGGATGACGTCCGCTGGGCTGCGCGCGCCTTCGGCTTGCAGCCGCTGCGCCAGGCCTTTCGATGCGTAGACGATATTGATGTTGGTGCCGGTCTGCTTCGCATAAGCCTTGATGAATGGCTCGATCAAAAAGGGCTGGCGGTGCGAATAGATATTCAGTTCCGCGGCCAAGGCGTCGCCCGTGGCTGCTAAACTGCCGGCATAAACGGCCGCGCCCAGGATTGAGTTTACGCCGATCTGGCGAATCTTTTTTGTGGTCGAGAAGCTGAACATCTTGCTGAGTCCTGCTTTTATCAGGTTGTGAAGGTTTTGAAGGGCCTCGCCAATCGGCGTCAGATAGGCCGTTATCAGATCGTGTTTGATTTCGGCGGATTGCTGCAGTCCGAACCGGAGCGGTTCATAGGTGCCGGCCACCGTAAGTGAACCGCCGAGCCAATCCCAAAGCGCGAGGACAGCGCCGTAGTTCTTGTCGCAATGGCGGGGGGCGATCGAATGATGGATCTGATGCTGTGCGGGTGACATGAACACGCGCTCAAGGCTACGCCCATACGAAATCCACACATGCGAATGGCGCAGGTTCGATCCGGCGGCGTTGAAGGCGAAGAGTATCGCGTTGACGCCCAAGACGGTGATGAGTTCCGCACGGTTACCGAAAAAGTAGAAGAAGGTTGCTATTGAGGTGCCCTGAACAAGGGTCGCGCGGAACGCGAAAATGATCCCTTCCAAAGGATGGGTGCGATAGACGGTCAAAGGGTTCAGAGTTTCAGCGCTATGGTGAACTTTATGAAAGCACCAAAGAAGGGGAATGCGGTGCATCGCGCGATGCACCAGATATTTTGCCAAGTCATCTAGTAGAAAGAGCGTGACCGTGAAGATGGCGGCAATTGCCCAGCCTGGAAGATTTTGACCTGTAGCGATGCGCCCATCAAACCAAATATGCATCGATTCGAACAACAGGGTTGCGACGGCCAGTTTCGTGAGAAGACGGCCGGCGAGACCGACGGTGACCACCTGATTCAGCGCGACAATCATGTAGTCGAGCCTGGCCGAGGGGGACCACCAGATTTTGCGCGAAAAGAGTGGCGGTCCGACATCGGAATTGCCGAACCGCTTTGCGGCCCATTTGACGCAAAAAGCGATCAGCAGCGCGGATGCCAGATAGCCTAAAAAGACCCGCTTTCGCGGGTCTACAAACGGACCGATCAACTGGTCCAGATACTGTTCAAAGAACTGCTCCATACCCGTCGCTTGAAAAAAAGGAAGGGATGGTGACGGGCGAGGGGATGCCCGTCACCAAGTTCTGATTAATCGTTCTCGGAGCTGTTACTGCCCCCGAGCTTCTTGGACAGTCCCGCCATGTCTTTCAGCATGTCATTTTTGCGGGCTT
>CAJWUK010000203.1 GCA_913047365.1 uncultured Alphaproteobacteria bacterium
GATTCGATAGTAAGCGGGTTTCCCTGCCAGTCCGAGATCACGCCTCCGGCTTCTTCCACGACCGGCGCAAGGGCGCAGTAATCGTATTTCTGAAGGCCGGTTTCGACGACCACGTCTATGAAGCCCGAGGCGAGCAACGCGTATGAATAGCAGTCACCGCCGTAAACCGCCTGTTTCGCCTTAGAGGCAATGTCCTGCCAAAGCAGCTTTTCCGATGTATCAAAAAGATCAGGAGATGTGGTGGCAACCGTTGCGTCGGCAATCGTTTTACATTCTCCGACGCTGACGGGACGCCCGTTCAGTTTGGTGCCGGCCCCATGGACGCCGATCCATCGCTCCCTATTCACCGGCTGATCGATAACCCCCAGAACGGGCGAGCTGTTTTGCACCAGTGCGATCAGTGTGCCGAAAATTGGGCGGCCGGCGATGAATGACTTGGTGCCGTCAATGGGATCAATGACCCATACGAACTCGGAAGCTTCGCTCGATTTTCCGAATTCCTCTCCAATGATCCCGTCATCGGGACGCTCATCCGCAAGAATGTCTCTTATGGCTTTTTCGGCATCCCGGTCGGCGATGGTGACAGGGGATAAGTCGGCTTTGTAGTCAACAGTAACGGGCGTGCGAAAGTGCTGGCGGATTACGCGACCACTGGCGTCGGCAAGGCGACCAGCGAGTAAAGCAATATGGGACAGATCGGCGTCGGGCATTTTTGCAGTCTGTCGCAATTCGCCGTCCAAAGAAAGTAACGGCAAAGGCTTTATAAGGCAGTTATATGGTGAATTATTCCTGAACTGCCCTAATTCAGGGGCGCGGGTAAATCACTTAGGCCGCGCAAATACGCAATCAGGTTGGCACGGTCACTTTCTTTGCGGAGTCCAACAAAAGTCATCTTCGTGCCCTTGGCATAGGTCTTGGGTTTGGCAAGGAATGAATCCAGATTCGCGTAATTCCAGGGCTTGTCCTTCAGTTCAGCCAGGGCTTTGGAATATTTGAAAGCATCGACACTGCCGGGTGCCCGGTTCACGATGTTCCAAAGATTGGGGCCGATGCCGTTTCGTCCGCCTTTGTCGACCGTGTGACAGGCCCGGCACTTGCCGAATACCTTTTTTCCTTTATCGGCATTTGCCGATGCCAGAAGGGCACCGATATCCTGTTTCGGTGCTGCCGGTTTCGCGCCCGCTTTTTTCACCTCATTGGCGGAAGCTGCCGGCGCCTGCGCGGCATCTGTTGCTGCCTTGGCCATCGCATCCTTTGCTGCCTGCAGCGTTTTCATCACGTCGTCGATTTCCGTTTGGGTCGGCAGAGGTGCAGGGACACCAGCCAAAGAGCGTAGATAGGCCACAATATTGGCCCGGTCAGGTGTCTTTTTGACACCGGCGAAAGACATTTTTGTACCCGGAATGTAGGCCTTAGGTTTGGCGATAAACGCATTCAGGCTTTCGTAGGTCCACTTGCCTTCTTTGGCCACAAGCGCCGACGAATATTTGAAGCCGTCTTTTGCACCGCGGTTGGCGTTGACGACGTTCCACAGATTCGGGCCGATACCGTTCTTGCCGCCATTTTCAATGCTATGGCAGGCCTTGCACTTGCCGAAGGCTTTTTTGCCTGCCGCAGCATCTGCCGATACTAGCATACCCAAAATCGGCTGAACCGGTTCGGCCTTTTTGGGCTTTTTGGCCTTGGCGGTTACTGTTACCTCTTCCGCACCGTGCCCGCCACCGGTGGTTACCAGGTTGTCTCCGAATTTGCTGATGACCACCATAACAAGAACCGCAAGCAGGACGGCACCAATGATCTTATTGAGTTCGAATGACGACATGTCTGGGATCCGCAGAAGAAATCAGGTTGCAACCGATTGAATTGACAGCGCAAATCTACCCTCAACGTGCCGATCTGTCTAATTCTCTGTACCACGAATACGCCATTCCCGCGCGTAAACAAGGGGTATAATGTCGCACCTGATACACCATTAATGTTTCCACAAGCTTTTCGGTTCCATGTCCCCCCCTTCTAATCCTGTCGTCATTATCCCCGCCCGCCTTGCTGCCAGGAGATTTCCAGAAAAGCCGCTTGCCAAAATTCATGGTGCGCCAATGATCGTTCATGTCTGGCGCCGGGCCGTGGAAGCGGATATCGGGCCTGTTCTGGTCGCCTGTGGGGATGAGGCCATTGCGGAGGCGGTTACCGATGCCGGCGGCACCGCTATAATGACGGATCCCAATCTGCCTAGCGGCTCGGACCGGATCCACCAAGCGTTGAATTACTGGGACGCCGATAGTGCCTACGATGCCATCGTAAATGTCCAGGGCGATTTGCCCACCATTGATCCGAATCTGATTTCGACGGTGCTGGATCCTTTCAACGAGGCCGAGGTCGACATAACGACACTCGCGGTCGAGATAACGGACGAACGGGAACGTACGGATCCCAATGTCGTAAAAGCGGTGATCGCGATGGCATCGCCCCAGGCGCGTATCGGCCGCGCGCTTTATTTCAGCCGGGCAACCGTACCATCGTCTAGTGGCGGTCCACATTATCATCACATCGGACTTTACGGGTTCCGGCGGACCGCCCTTGACCGGTTTGTCGATCTGCCGCCGGGCCGGCTGGAAACGCTGGAGCGGCTGGAACAGCTTCGCGCACTCGAAGCCGGGATGCGAATAGATGTCGCTCTCGTTGACACTATTCCCCTTGGTGTCGATACTCCCGCCGATCTCGACCGGGCCCAGGCTTTGATGGTGCCCGGTTCGTGGTAATGAAGACCTTCCCAGGAGCAGGGAATCCGGACCATGACCGCTCGTAAACCGAAGCCCAGCGTCGCTTCTTCGCGCACCATCGCCTTTCAGGGCCAGCCTGGCGCATATTCCCATCTTGCCTGCCGGAAATATTTTTCCGAGATGACGCCCCTACCAACCCCCGGCTTCGAAGACACTTTCCAAGCCGTC
This sequence comes from uncultured Alphaproteobacteria bacterium, assembly GCA_913047365.1. GTDB lineage: Bacteria > Pseudomonadota > Alphaproteobacteria > MPNO01 > UBA830 > CAJWUK01. Next base: position 2,949 of record CAJWUK010000203.1, read on the forward strand.
AGCAGCGGCCGCGCAAAGCTCGCGATGATTCCCATCGAAAACTCCGTCGCCGGCCGGGTCGCGGATATTCATCACATCATGCCTGAATCGGGTCTGAACATTATCGGCGAGCGCTTTCTACGTGTGAATCATCACCTGCTTGCGCCCAAGGGGGCGACCCTGAAATCGATCCGCCGCGTGCACAGCCATGTCCACGCGCTGGGCCAGTGTGGCCAGTTTCTTCGAAAATATGGGCTCGAGGCAGTCGTTCACGCGGATACCGCCGGCGCCGCGGCGGATATCGCGGCTGCCGGGGGTTCGACCGATGCGGCGATTGCCTCGTCTCTGGCCGGCGAGGTGTACGGCCTGAAATCGATCCGTGCCAGCATCGAAGACGCGGAGCACAACACCACGCGTTTCGTCGTCATGTCGCGAAAATCGGCGCGGCTCAAACGGGGCGAAAGCCCGGTTGTGACCAGTTTCGTCTTTCGGGTGCGCAATGTGCCGGCAGCGCTGTTCAAGGCGTTGGGCGGCTTCGCGACCAACGGGGTCAACATGACCAAGCTGGAAAGCTACATGGTTGGCGGTAATTTCTTTGCGACCCAATTCTACGCTGATGTCGAAGGCGATCCGCGAGACAGAAACGTAAAGCTTGCACTTGAAGAACTAGCGTTCTTCACGCATGAGGTCCGCATTCTGGGAACCTATCCGGCTGATCCGTTCCGTTTCAGGAAACCCAAATCTAAATAGACTGGGGGGCTGCGGCCTACTCCTGAAGAATCCATTCGTCGATCAGTCGCCGGGCGATGGAGTCGGACCGCGGGCGTTTGGCAATTCCCGCACCGCCATCGGCAAGTTCCTGACGGGTGAACCATTGTAGGTCTTCGAGCTCGTCATCATTGCGGTGAAAATCTTCGTTCAACGCATCGGCGTAAAAACCGAGCATCAACGACGACGGAAACGGCCAGGGTTGGGACGAGTGGTAGCGAATGTTCGTAATTTTCACGCCCGCTTCTTCCATAACTTCCCGGGCCACGGCCTGTTCCAGGCTTTCGCCCGGTTCCACAAACCCGGCCAGGGTGGAATACATGCCCTCCATCCATTCTGCTTTGCGTCCCAAAAGGGCGCGGTCGTCCTTGGCCACCAGCATGATGACGGCTGGGTCTGTGCGCGGGAAATGGAGGGCGCCGCATTCAGGGTTCGTACATTTGCGTAAATGCCCGGCTTCCCGGATCTCCGTCGGATGGCCGCACGACCCGCAGAATTCGTGCCGCGCGTGCCAGTACATGATGCCTTTGGCGTAGGCCAGGATCGATGCTTCCGAACGGTCCATTACGGGGCCGACGGATCGCAGATCGACGAATTCGCTATCGTCGTGTATGCCGCACACGTCGTGTTCTTCCAGGGGAGAAATGTCGACCGCGAAATGGGCGACGTCGTTTCTGATGCCGAGCAGCACCGTCGCCCTTGCGGCGTCTATCAGGTCTCTGGCCCGCGTCGTCGGCAGCATCACGCCCTGCGGCTGTTCTTGGTTAGCAACCAGGTTTCGGGCCCGCCATACCGGGATGACCAACGTATGCTCATCCTCGAACTGCGCGGTCAACCAGGTTTCGTCAGTCCTAAGATGTGACGCCCGATCAAGAATTTCATCGGCGTAATGATTGTGCGAATCCATTCACTACTACTCGCACACCGGTGGTTTCCACGCAATTAAAGACAAGATGTCGCGGAATTCAGCCCGCGCCGCCGGTTTGGCCAACGCCCGGGACCTGATATAATGATTTTGGGAGACTGGCGGCGGACGGATTGCTCGCCAACCCGGTCAGGTCCGGAAGGAAGCAGCCGTAACGAGATTTCTC
>CAJWUK010000204.1 GCA_913047365.1 uncultured Alphaproteobacteria bacterium
CCAGACCGTAGAAGTACCACCAGGGGATGCCGTTCACCCCCCAGACAACGGCCGTATCGTCGTGAAAAAGAGATGCAAATTTGTCGGCGATGGGCGGCACCGAATGCGCCTTTAGGGTGACGATAACGTAATCCTGCGGACCGGCATCCGCAGGGTCTTCAAAGGCGCGGACATTGGCGATCCGTTCTTCACCGTCCCTGATCAGCTTCAGGCCGTTTTTCTGCATCGCGGCCAGATGGGGGCCACGGGCGATCAGCGTGACATCCGCCCCCTGCAGCGCCAACCCGGCGCCCAGATAGCCGCCGATAGCTCCGGCGCCGTAGATGCAAATCTTCACCCCGGGTGCCTCACGCCAGACCGAGTTTTTCGGCGAGACCGATACGCTGAAGCTTGCCGGTGGCGCCCTTTGGGATTTCCTCCAGAATCAGGACCCGGCGCGGTACCTTGAAGTCCGCGAGCTGGCCGGCCACGAATTCCCGCACATCACCTTCCTCGGCATCTTGGCCTTCGCGCAGGACAATAGCTGCCGCGACCTCTTCGCCCAGCTTGTCGTGGGGCATAGCGAACGTCACGGCCTGGGCGACTGCCGGGTGATCCATCAGAACCTCGTCGACCTCTCGTGGTGAAATCTTTTCGCCGCCGCGATTGATGATTTCCTTCAGGCGACCGGTGATGGAGATATAGCCCTCGTCGTCCATCACGCCCTGATCGCCGGTGCGGAACCAGCCGTCGGTGAACGCGGCGGCATTTGCGTCCGGGTTGTTTTCGTAGCCCGGTGTCACGTTGGGGCCGCGAATGACGATCTCGCCCTTCTGGCCGATATCCAGCAGATCGGAAGCGGTTTCGGACATGATGGCCACCTCAGGCCCCGCGGCAACACCGACGGAACCGGGTTTACGCACCGCAGGCGGCAAAGGATTGCAGGCCATCTGATGTGCCGCTTCAGTCATGCCGTAAGCTTCGACAACAGGCGCATCGAAAGTGTCTTCCAGTTCCTTCATCACCTGCGGCGGCAACGAAGAGGACGACGACCGGACGAACCGCAGATTGTTTCTGGCGCGTTCGACGCTTTCCGGGTTGCGCCCAGCCCGCGCCAGGATGGCCTGATGCATGGTGGGCACGGCGGTGTACCAACTGGGCTCAATTTCATCGAGCCAGTTATAGACGCGCAGCGCGTTGAACCCGGGCGCGCAATGCACGCTGGCGCTAGCTCCGAGGGACGACAACACAGCCGCAATCAGCCCATGGATATGGAACAGCGGCATGATGTTCAGGCACTTGTCCGCGGTTTCTAGGTTTAGAGATCCGCCGATGTGACGCGCTGACGCGGTGACGTTGCGCTGTGTCAGCGGCACGATCTTGGGCCGGGACGTGGTTCCGGACGTGTGCAGGACAAGCGCGACATCATCCGGCTGCGCGATGCCGCTCTGTACGGCCGCCGATCCGGTCTCTTCGCCATCTAGGGTGAAGTTACCGGCGGGACCGGTTTCATCGGCAACCAAGGTCAGGACCGGAATATTTCGTTCTGCAGCGACGGCAAGCGCAGGAGATTCCGATCCCCGTTCGACCACCAGCGCCTTAGCATTCAAATCGTTGAGGTAGAAATCAAATTCTTCATGCCGGTAGGCCGGATTCAGAGGCGCTGTCGTCGCACCGCAGGCGATGGTGACGAAAGCCGCTGCCATTTCCGGGCTGTTGGGCAGGACAATTGCCACCCGATCGTTTCGCCCGACGCCCAGTTCATTTAGACGGGCGACAGTCGCATCAGCCAGTGCTCGAAGACCGGCGTAATCCAGCGTGGCACGTTCGGGTGCACCGATGGCGGGCGCACTGTCGGCGCCAACGCTGAGCAGTTCGCGAACGATCATATAATCACCCATGTTTTCTTATCTCCTTACTCAGGCGCCGTATTTGGCTTTGGCTTGGATCCGCCGCCGGTGCAGCACGGGTTCTGTATAACCGCTGGGCTGTTCAAGACCCTTGAAAACCAGTTCGCAGGCGGCCTGGAATGCGACGCTGCCATCGAAGTCTGGCGCCATGTTGCGGTAGGCGGTATCGCCGGCGTTCTGCTTGTCCACGACGCCCGCCATCCGTTCCATGGTTTCGCGCACCTGTTCTTCGGTGCAGATGCCGTGTTGCAACCAGTTGGCGATATGCTGGCTTGAAATCCGCAACGTCGCCCGGTCTTCCATCAGGCCGATATTGTTGATATCCGGCACCTTGGAACAGCCGATGCCCTGCTCTACCCAGCGGACGACGTAGCCCAAAATGCCCTGCACATTGTTGTCTAGCTCCTCGCGGATATTGTCGGGCGACCAGTTGGGTCGGTCGGCGACCGGCAGCGACAGAATATCGTCTAGACTGGCGCGGACGCGGGATTTCAGCTCGTTCTGGCGGTCGAACACATTGACCTTGTGATAGTGCAGCGCATGAAGCGTCGCCGCTGTCGGCGACGGTACCCAGGCTGTGTTGGCGCCAGCCATGGGATGGCCAATTTTTTGTTTCATCATATCGGCCATCAGGTCCGGCATCGCCCACATGCCCTTGCCGATCTGCGCACGTCCCTGTAGCCCGCATTCGAGCCCGATGTCTACATTTCGGTCTTCGTAGGCCTTTATCCAGGCGGACGCTTTCATGTCGCCCTTCCGAATCATTGGGCCGGCTTCCATGGAAGTGTGCATTTCGTCGCCGGTGCGATCCAGGAAACCGGTATTGATGAATACAACGCGTTCTTTCGCGGCGCGGATGCATTCCTTCAGGTTGACAGTGGTGCGGCGCTCTTCGTCCATAATCCCCATCTTGACGGTATTACGTTCTAGGCCGAGCGCGTCTTCCACACATGCGAAGATTTCAGACGCAAAAGCAACTTCTTCCGGACCGTGCATTTTGGGTTTCACGATATAGACGGAACCGGCCCGGGAGTTCACATATTGCCCGTTGTGCTTGAGATCATGCATCGCGATCAGCGTGGTGAAGATCGCATCCTGAATGCCTTCCGGCATGTCGTTGCCGTCTTTGTCTTGGATGGCATCAATAGTCATCAGGTGGCCGACATTGCGGATCAGCATCAGGCTGCGCCCGGGAACCGTATACTCGGCGCTACCGGCCGGGCTGGTATAGATGTGGTCAGCGTTCAGTTTTCGGTGGACGGTCTCGCCGCCCTTCTCGAAGCTTTCCGTTAGATCACCCCGCATCAGCCCCAGCCAGTTACGATAGGCAATAACCTTGTCTTCGGCGTCGACCGCGGCGATGGAATCCTCGCAGTCCATGATAGTGGTGATCGCGGATTCCACCACGACATCGGCAATCCCGGCTGGATCTTCCTTGCCGATCGGATGGTTGCGATTGATTCGGATCTCGAAATGGATGCCGTTATTCACGAACGCTACCGCTTCCGGAGAGGCGGGATCGCCGCGATAGCCGACAAACCGGTTCGTATCGGCAAGCCGAATGATGCTGCCATCCCTGGTTTCCGCGGCAAGCTGGCCGCCGTGTACGGAATAGGCCCTAATATCCGCGTGGCTGCCAACCGACATCGGCGCCGCTTCGTCCAGAAACCCGCGGGCGAAATCGATGACCTTCTGGCCCCGGACCGGATTGTATTCGCGCCCCGCTTCTGCGCCGCCGTCTGACGGAATGGCGTCGGTGCCGTAGAGCGCGTCATAAAGGCTGCCCCACCGCGCATTTGCCGCGTTCAGCGCATAACGCGCATTCATCACGGGAACGACAAGCTGGGGGCCGGCGATGGAAGAAATCTCTTCATCAACATTGGACGTATCGACAGAGAATTCGCCACCTTCCGGCACCAGATACCCTATTTCCGACAAGAATTCCTTGTAGGCCACAGCGTCGAAATCCACTCCCCTCCGGTCTCGGTGCCAGGCATTGATCTGCGCCTGAATGCTATCCCGCTTTTCGAGGAGGACCCGGTTTTTGGGCGCCAGATCGCCCAGGATCGCGACGACCGCACTCCAGAAATCGTCCCGGTCAATGTCTGTCCCCGGCAGGGCTTCGTCATTAATAAAATCATAAAGGACCTTCGCCACCTGAAGGTCGCCGATTTCGATGCGATCGGTCATGAATGAATCCCTCGTTCAAAATTAACCCCCGGACCGGAAACCAGGAAAATTCTGCGCAAATCGGAAACCAGTTTCAGATTGCGCTCGCCCTCAAACCGACGCGGTCAATCAGATGTATAGGTGATCCAATTTTTTTATTCGGGAGTCAAACGGCCAACGAAGTTTATTGCGCAGAAAAGGGTGCCTGTCGGCTAACGGACGACGCGGGGACCCGAAGATCGAGACGGCGGACAAAGCCATACCCATGTCAGCCGCAGAGTAGACTAGTCGCCTTTTCCCGACGACAGTGAATCTAGCTGTTTTTGCATTGCATCAAGCTGCGCCTTCAGCGTATCGAGTGCCTCGTCGCCTTCTTCCCCCTTTTTTCTGGCATCGGGGGCAACAGGACTTTCATCTGACGCGCCGGAACCATTGGCGTTGAACGGCGTCATCATGGACATCGCCTGTTCGAACATGGCCATGTTCTTGCGGCCAACTTCTTCAAACGATGAAAACGGATAAATACCACCAAAGGCATTTTCCAGATAACTGCGCATCTGCTCTTGATTGCGGGCGAAAGACTGCATGGTCATATCCAGATATTGCGGCACCAGGCCCTGCAGGTTGTCCCCGTAGAAACTGATCAACTGGCGCAGAAAACCGGTGGGCAGCAGATTGTTTCCCTTGGCTTCCTGTTCGACGATGATCTGCGTCAGTACGG
>CAJWUK010000205.1 GCA_913047365.1 uncultured Alphaproteobacteria bacterium
AATCGCTAGAAATCGTCGCGGGCTCTAGTGCCGGTATTGTTCTGATGCATATGCAGGGAACGCCAAAAACGATGCAGCAGGCACCGGCCTATCGTCTTGCATCTGCCGACATCTATGATTGGCTTAGCGAGCGAGTATCCGTTTGTATCGCGGCCGGTATCCCGCTAAATCGTATTGCGGTCGACCCTGGCATCGGCTTTGGAAAGAATGACTGGGACAACATGGAAATTCTAAACCGGGCGGCGATCTTTCACGGTCTCGGTTGCCCTGTCGCTATTGGTGTTTCCCGGAAGAGCTTTATTGGACGCTTGGCGACTGTGGATGATCCCAAACAAAGGCTGCCTGGCACCATAGCCGCAACATTGATGGCATTAGATCGTGGCGTTCAAATTCATCGCGTTCACGATGTTGCAGAAGTCAAACAGGCGGTTTCGATCTGGGATGCGCAATCTCACAACCGATGAATACCGGTAATTTTGTTGCTATAGAACGGTATCAAGACTGTAGCGGTGGGTGTTACACCGGTTCTGCGAGGGTAGATTATATGGCAAGAAAGTATTTCGGCACGGACGGTATTCGCGGTACCGCAAACGCCGACCCCATGACAGCCGAGATAGCGTTGCGTGTCGGCATGGCGGCTGGGCGTATTTTCACCCGTGGTGCGCACCGGCATACGGTCGTTATCGGCAAGGATACGCGCCTTTCCGGCTACATGCTTGAACCAGCGCTGGCCGCGGGATTCATTGGTATGGGGATGGATGTCATCTTCGTTGGCCCGATGCCGACACCAGCCGTAGCTATGCTGACCCGAAGCCTACGGGCGGATCTCGGTGTGATGATTTCCGCATCGCACAACCCTTTCCACGATAACGGAATCAAACTATTTGGCCCGGACGGATACAAGTTGTCCGACGATACCGAAGAACAGATAGAAAGCATGATCGGAGGGGATATGAACACCGATCTTGCCGACTCCGCTAATCTTGGACGGGCAAAGCGCCTTGATGACTCCGAAGGCCGTTATATCGAGTTCGTGAAGAACACCTTCCCCAAGGAGCTTCTGCTCGACGGGTTGAAAATCGTCATCGATTGCGCAAACGGTGCTGCCTACAAGGTTGCGCCCACCGCCCTGTGGGAACTCGGGGCAGAAGTCATTACCCATGGGGTCGAACCCGACGGATTCAATATCAACAAATATTGCGGCAGCACCGATACGCGGACGATGTGCCGCATGGTGCGGGAACATGGCGCAGATATCGGGATTGCGCTCGATGGCGATGCCGACCGGGTGTTGATATCGGATGAAACAGGCACCCTGCTGGATGGTGATCAACTAATGGCCACTGTTGCCGAATCTTGGCACACCGACGGGCGCCTTCGAGGTGGAGGGATCGTCGCGACTGTTATGTCTAATCTCGGTCTAGAACGGTATCTGGGGGAGTTGGGCCTGAAGACCGAGCGCACCCAAGTCGGGGACCGGCACGTGGTCGAACATATGCGGGCCAACAATTTCAATGTCGGTGGTGAACAATCAGGGCACATCGTCCTTAGCGATTATACGACAACGGGTGACGGTCTGATCGCGGCATTGGAAGTGCTCGCAGTCATGGTGCAGTCGGACAAAAAATTGAGCGAAGTCGGGCGCAGGTTCGAACCGTTTCCTCAGATACTGGAGAACGTTCGTTTTTCCGGGTCTCTCCCCCTGGAACACCAAACAGTGGTAGATGCAGTGCAGTCCGGGGAAGCCCGGCTGGGAAAATCGGGACGCATCCTGATCAGGAAATCGGGGACCGAACCAGTCATCCGGGTTATGGCCGAGGGAGACGATTCGAGCCTTGTGCAGGGTGTCGTCACCGAGATCGTTACGGCGATAGAACAGGTTTCAGGCTGAAAAAATGACAGGGCGCGTTCTGATTATAGCCGGTTCCGATTCTGGCGGTGGGGCGGGTATCCAGGGCGATCTGAAAACCGTAACGGCTCTCGGTGGATATGCCGCCACCGCGATAACCGCTTTGACCGCCCAAAACACGTTGGGCGTCCACAGTGTTCTGTCGGTCGAGACCGGATTCATTCAGGAGCAGATGCGGGTCGTGTTACAGGATATCGGTGCGGATTGCCTGAAGACAGGTATGTTGCATAGCGCAGAGGTCATAGATGCTATCTGTACCGTAATCGAGGAGGAGGCACTCGATATACCCCTTGTTGTCGATCCGGTGATGGTCGCAAAAGGCGGCGCGTCGCTTTTGGATATCGACTCGGCCGGGGCCCTTCGCAAAAGACTGATGCCCCTTGCGCGGATAGTTACGCCGAATATTCCAGAAGCCGAAACACTGCTCGGTGGTACAATTTCGTCTTTAGGAGATATGCAGAGATCCGCTGAAATGCTGATGTCCATGGGACCCGATGCAGTTCTCATCAAAGGCGGGCATATGTCGGGTAGCCGACTCACAGATGTTCTTCTGAACGAAGACGGATTCCATTTGTTCGAAACCAAACGGGTCGAGACCCTTCATACCCATGGCACCGGATGTACAACCGCCTCTGCCATAGCGACAGGTATTGCACAGGGCTTGCAACTGCCAGCGGCCGTTAAACGGGCCCAATCCTACGTTGCGGCCGCCATTCTTGGGGCGCCTGGAATTGGGCAGGGACATGGCCCGATCAATCACGGGCACACTGTTGGGCATTTCGACGGGAAGTAGCGGTTAAGTGTCGGATTCGTCTTTTTTAGGACCGAAAACACGCTGTCGGTCTTCTTCGGAAATCATGCCGACAAGGACATCCCGGTATCCCTGCACAGCCTCTGCGCCCGCTTCACGATAGGCCTCTGCGAGACGGGAGCGCTGGCTTTCGGATAGTCGGCGCTCCAGAGTGATCCCTTTTTCGGTCAGGTTTAACAGCCGTTGGCGGCGGTCTCTGGTTCCTTCACGCTGATCGATGAATTCTTCCCGTACCAGTTGGCCCAGTACCCGAGACAGGCTTTGTTTCGTGATCTTTAGAATAGCCAGAAGTTCGGACACATTAATTCCCGGGTTTCTGCCGACAAAATAGATCACTCGGTGATGGGCGCGTCCGAATCCGTATTCTGACAGAATTGCGTCGGGTTCTGACGTGAAGTCCCTATACGCGAAATACAGAAGCTCCATCCCTTGGCGAATATCTTCTTCGCGCAGAAAGAGAGGATTGATGCTTGATTTTATGTCAGCCATATTGACATATATGCCTTTGAATGTTACTTACCGCAACCCTTAATCAAAACAATATGTCATTCGACGCCCCGCTGGAGTAACAAAGCAAATGGTCAGCTTCGACGATCAGGAAGGTCAGATCTGGTATAATGGTGAGCTTGTGCCCTGGAAGGACACGAAGCTTCACGTCCTAACACATGGCCTCCATTACGCTAGCTGCGTCTTCGAAGGCGAACGCGTCTATAACGGAGAAGTATTCAAGCTCCGCGAGCACACGCAACGTTTGATCGATTCCGCGCACGAGCTTGGGTTTGAAATTCCGTACTCACTAGAAGAGCTTGAACAGGCGACGCGGGATACCGTTACCGCGCAGGGTTATCCCGATGCCTATGTCCGCCCGGTAGCATGGCGTGGCAGCGAAATGATGGGTGTTTCCGCACAGACGAACACAATCAACGTTGCCATCGCGGTCTGGGAATGGCCGTCCTACTTTTCACCGGAAGCCCGCATGCGCGGGATCAAGCTAAAAACGTCAAAGTGGCGCCGGCCATCGCCCGAAACGGCGCCGGTTCATGCCAAGGCAGCAGGTCTCTATATGATTTGCACGCTTAGCAAGCATGAAGCAGAAGCTGATGGGTGCGACGATGCCCTGATGCTCGATTGGCGGGGACAGGTGGCGGAGTCCACCGGCGCAAATATCTTCCTGGTTCAGGAAGGCAAGATTCATACGCCTACACCAGATTGTTTTCTCGATGGTATCACGCGGCGAACTGTCATCGGTCTTGCCAAAGACCGGGATTACGAGGTGATCGAGCGGACGATAATGCCGGAGGAATTTGCGAAAACTGATGAGGTGTTTGTTACCGGCACGGCGGCGGAGGTCACCCCGGTGGGGAAAATTGACGACTACAACTTCCAGGTAGGATCAGTTACACGCGCACTTCTGGAAGACTATGATGCCTTGGTTCGGGCGGCCGGTTCAGAAGCCGCTGCCTAAAGGAGCTGCTTTTTGTGGGCGTCCAGCACGGCGAATTTGTAACATTCTTCTGGCGTCGGAATATGATCCCACGATCTCGCATCTGATTGACCAGTTCATCGACGACCCATGTTTAGGCAGGGGCAAAAGCAGCGAAAAAAGGCCGTCTCATCTGGACGGCCTTTTTATAGAACTATGTCGTCTCGTTAATCTTCGAACGTTCCGTCGACCAGCACGAACATCATGTAGCAGTCTTCGTCCGTCCGGTTGGACCAGGCGTGATTGGTACCGCGCTGAACACAGGTGTCTCCAGGTTTCATAAGCACTTCGGAATCATCCAGGACAAGGTAGATTTCTCCCGAAACACACAATGCAAAATCTACCGTTTCCGTTTTGTGCATCAGTGGGTGGGGCGGAGTGTCCTGGTCGGAGGCGCCTTCCGCACCAATCGACGCGAAACTGGCTTTCGCCGCTTCCGGATCCACATTGTCTATCCACCCTTTTTCCGGCGGGAACTTAATTACCCGGAATACGGAGCCGTTGTTCGGCGGCAACAGACCGATCTGGACATCCTTGACGGATTCCTCTTCGCCGAGCGGTTTGCTGGGGGCTT
>CAJWUK010000206.1 GCA_913047365.1 uncultured Alphaproteobacteria bacterium
GGCGGACGGTTGACGATCTGGACGATTACATCAACCGCGCCCTGATCCGGGGTTATAAGGAAACTGTCGAGACGCTGGACGATCCAGCCCGTGAAGAATTGATGGCAAAACTCCGGGGTGCATTTGATCCTTACCGCGAAGGCGATACTGTCCTTTTGCCGAACTATGCCCGTATCGGGATCGGGTGGAAGGCCGGTTAGGGCCTACTCCACCGCAGCGCTTCCACCGGCGAGCACACGCTCGATCAGCGCGACCGTTTCATCCTTGCCGTAGAGTGCCACGAACGAGCCGAAACGCGGCCCCTGGCTTTGGCCCAGCAGCACTTCATACAGCGCCTTGAACCAGTCGCGCAGGTTTTCGAACTCGTGCCGCTTGCCGACCTCGTAGACCTCGGTCTGGATGGTTTCGCCATCGGCATCGGCGGAAAGCGCGTTTAGCGCAGCAACCAGGTCGGCCAGCGCCGCGCATTCCATATCCGTGGGCACACGGTAAATCTTGCTGGGCTTCACAAAATCCCGGTAATAGGCGATGGCGTAGCCGACCAACCGGCCCAGGATGGGTGCAGTCTCGGGCGTCGCCTCGGGCGCGTAGCGCGTAATGAACCCCCACAGCACGGCCGCATCCTCGGTATTGCAGACACTGGCGAGATTGAGCAGCAGGCCGAAGGAAACGTGGCCTTCGGGCGCGGGCGGTTCCCCGTTGTGGATGTGCCAGGCCGGGTTTTCCAGCTTTTGGGCGTCTTCCTGTTCGCCGAACTTCTCCAGATGGGTCAGGTAATCGTCCACATGGCGCGGAATGGCGTCGAAATAGAGTCGTTTGGCCTTGCGGGGCGAATTGTACATATACAGCGCGAGGCTTTCCGGCGTCGCGTATTCCAGCCATTCCTCGACCGAAAGCCCGTTTCCCCGCGATTTGGAGATTTTTTCGCCATTATCATCGAGAAATAGCTCGTAAGTGAAGCCTTCGGGCGGTTTTCCACCCAATATCTGGCAAATTCGGCTCGATAACCGGACTGAATCGATCAAATCCTTGCCCGACATCTCGTAATCGACCGCCAAAGCGGCCCAGCGCATGGCCCAGTCGGCCTTCCACTGCAACTTGCAGCGCCCGCCTGTAACCGGCGTTTCCACCAGCGATCCGTCGACGTCCTGGTAAACGATGGTACCGGCATCGATGTTGCGTTCCGTCACCGGCACCTGCAGCACCCGGCCCGTTTTTTCGCACACTGGCAGAAATGGGCTGTAGGTAGCCCGGCGTTCTTCGCCGAGGGTGGGCAGGATCGTGTTGATGACCGGATCGTAGCGTTCCAGGATTTTCAGTAGCGTTTCGTCGAATTTCCCCGATTTGTAGCACTCGGTTGCGCTTTTGAAGTCATAATCGAAGCCGAATTCGTCCAGAAATGCCTGCAGGCGCGCGTTGTTGTGTGCGCCGAAGCTGTCATGGCTGCCGAACGGGTCCGGTACACTGGTCAGCGGCTTGCCCAGATGTGCGGCCATCATTTCCTGTTGCGGCACGTTGTCCGGCACCTTACGCAGCCCGTCCATATCGTCGGAAAAGGCGAAAAGTTTCGTCGGTATACCCGAAATCGCTTCGAACGCGCGGCGCACCATCGTGGTGCGCACGACCTCGCCGAAGGTGCCGATATGGGGCAGGCCGGACGGGCCGTAGCCGGTTTCGAACAGTACATAGCCCTTGTCCGGCGTCTTCCCGCCGGTGCGCTTCAGAATGCTGCGGGCCTCCGCGAACGGCCATGCCTTGGCGTCCGGGCCCAATGTTTTCAGATCGGCCACCTGCCGGATCCTTTTTGCCAGTGTCAGAGCGCCCGGAACCTAAGGGCGGATGCCGGAAGCGTCAATCACGGAGACGCGGTGACGGGGTAGTCCACAAAGCCGCGAAACCGGGCGCGGGGGTGGTGCCGGGCGGTGCCGGACGGTTCGATCGTGCCGAACTGCTGGATAAAGCCGTTGAGCGCGATGCGCGCTTCCATCCGCCCCAATGACATGCCGGCACAGGCATGTATCCCGGACCCGAAGGCAAGATGCCGGTTCTTTTCGCGGCCGATATTCATGCAGTCGGGATCGGGGAATTCCTCCGGGTCGCGATTTGCTGCCCCGATGCAGAGCCAGATGTAATCGCCCTTTTTCATGGCCACACCGCCGACCTCGGCATCGACTGTCAGCTTGCGGTTATTGAGCTGGACCGAACTTTCGAAGCGAAGAACTTCCTCGATGGCGGGCACGATCAGATTGGGATCTGCGCGCAGCCGGTCCATCTGATCAGGGAACCGCAGCAGCGCATCGATACCGTTGGTTACCGTGTTGGCCGTGGTCTCGTGCCCGGCATTCAGCAGGAAGATGCAGTTGTGCAGCAGTTCCAATTCGGTGAGCGAATCCCCGTCCGCGTCCGGGCCAACCAGTTTCGACAGCACTTCGCCGGTATCGTCAGCAAGCGGATTGCGTTTGCGCTCCGCAATCAGCCAGCGCAGGTAATCCTTGAAGTCATCGACCGCCTTTGAATATTGATCCCGCTGTTCCGGTTTCAGATCCGCTTCCAGCCCGCCCAGAATGGCAACCGCCCAGGGCGACAGTTTCGCCCGGTCTTCGGGCGGCACGCCCAGCATATCACCGATCAGCTCGATCGGCAGTTTCATGGCGAAATCGTGCAGCAGGTCGAACGATCCCATTTCTGCGACCTCGTCCAGCGAGGCGGCAACAACTTCTTCCACCCGCCCTTCCAGCGCCCGCAAGGCCCGCGGCGTGAACGCCGGGGCCAGCCGTTTGCGCACGCGGGTATGCCGGGGCGGATCGTTGAACACCAGGCTGGTGGTGTGGTGCTCGTAGAGCGACGTATCGCCCATGGTATTTTTGAAATCGACCGTCTTGTCCGACGAAAACAGCACCGGGTCGTGATAGGCGGCATGCAGATCGGCGTAGCGGGTCAGAAACCACGCGCCGGACGGCATCCTGTGCACCGGCGCATGTCGGCGAAGCGCGTGAAAGACAGGATACGGGTTTTCGTAGAAATCCGGGTCCAGCGTCACGATATCGAACACTGCCGCCGCGCCGGGGCCAGCCTCTGCAATGCCTTCATACAGATCGGCCATCATGACGCCCGGTCTGCCGTCATCATCTCCGCCGCCTTTTCTGCAATCATGATGGTAGGCGAATTTGTGTTGCCCGAGGTAATCGTCGGCATTATCGATGCATCCGCGATGCGCAGCCCGCCGAGACCGCGTAGCCGCAACCGGTCGTCGACAACGGCGTGGTCATCCGAGCCCATCTTGCAGGTGCCGACAGGGTGGAAAATGGTGGTGGCAATATCGCCGGCGGCACGGGCAAGGTCCTCGTCGGTGGCGACCTGCGGGCCCGGCAGGTGTTCCATCGGTTCGTACTTCGCCATCGCCGGGGCGCCGACGATCTTCCGCGTCAGCTTCAGCGCATTTGCGGCGATTTGGCGGTCGGATTCAGCGGTCAGGTAGTTCGGCCGGATCGACGGCTTAGCGCGCGGATCGGGGCTGGTGATGCGGATGTGGCCACGGCTGTCCGGGCGCAGGTTACAGACCGACGCGGTGATCGCTGGGAAGGGGTGCAGCGGTTCGCCGAACTTGTCCAGCGACAGCGGCTGCACGTGATATTGCAAATTCGGCGTTTCCAGGTGCGGATCCGATTTGGTGAACACGCCGAGCTGGCTGGGCGCCATGGTCATCGGTCCCCGCTTGAACAGTATGTATTCCAGCCCCATTCCCGCCCTGCCGATCAGGCTGTTGGCTCGTTCGTTCAGGGTTTTGGCGTTTTTCACCTTATAGACGGCCCTAATCTGCAAGTGGTCCTGCAGGTTCTCGCCGACGCCCGGCATTTCGTGCACCACATCGATGCCGTAATCCCGCAACAGGCCGCCGGGGCCGATGCCGGAAAGCTGAAGAATTTGCGGCGAGCCGACCGCGCCGGACGCAAGCACGATTTCCCGCGCCGCATCGGCATGAGCATCCTGCCCGTCGAGCCAGAAATCGACACCGGTGACGCGCCCTCCCGAGACCGAAAGCCGCTTGGCCTGGGCATGGGTCAGCACGGTGAGATTGGACCGGTGCATGACCGGGTGCAGGAACGCGTGTGCCGCGCTCCACCGGACGCCCTTTTTTTGATTTACTTGAAAATAGCCGGCACCTTCATTGGTGCCCTGGTTGAAGTCCTCGGTCTTTGGGATGCCGACCTCGGCGCAAGCTTCTCTGAAGGCATCCAGCACTTCCCAAGACAGCCGCTGGTCTTCGACCCGCCATTCGCCGCCCGCGCCGTGCAAATCGCTCTCCCCGCCTACGAAATCCTCGGACTGCCGGAATACCGGCAACACATCGTCCCAACCCCAGCCGGTATTCCCCATCTGACGCCACTGGTCATAATCGCGCGCCTGACCGCGCATGTAGATCATGCCATTAATCGCCGAACAGCCGCCCAGGGTCTTGCCGCGGGGATAGGCCAGCGCACGGCCGTTCAGCCCCGGTTCTTCCTCGGTCTGAAAACACCAATCGGTGCGCGGGTTGTTCATAGTGTACAGATAGCCAACGGGAATCTTGATCCAGATGTAGTTGTCCTTGCCGCCGGCTTCGAGCAGCAGCACGTTGACATCGGGATCGGCGCTTAACCGGTTGGCCAGAACGCAGCCCGCCGTGCCCGCGCCGACAATGATATATTCGAAGCCGCTGAAATCTTTGACGCCGGTTTCCGCCATGGTGTGGTCCTCCCCGCCGCGGTTATCTTTATCGGAAC
>CAJWUK010000207.1 GCA_913047365.1 uncultured Alphaproteobacteria bacterium
TCAGATTTTCGAAATTACCTGCCTGAAACGCCACGCTACCCATCGGTGGACGCGCGAACCCATACCCGGAACCGCATGCAGCGCGAACGCCCACAAGGGCTGTTTGCAAATTGGCGAAGGCTTTTTGAGGAGCCCTACAAAGGCCTAACTGTCGACGGAACGGTAATGCCCGGATTGTTCCGCCTTCAGCCCGAATGTGCGCCGTCAAAATCCGTCATAGACGCGACCAACGCGCTGACCACGATGCTGTCGGCCGAGCAAATGGAGGCAATGAGGTTTCCGGCGGATAGCCCAATATGGCGGGATTGGCAAAACACCGAACTTTACGTTGAGACCCACGGCCTGCGGCTGGACGAATACCCGATGCCGGTCCGGCAAGCCGCGATGCGGGTGGTCGAAGCCAGTCTCAGCGCGAGCGGATATCGGAAATCACGCGATGTGATGAAGCTGAACGGCTTTCTCGGAAATTTGGTCAATGCACCGCTGGTTCTGGGCGAGTGGAGCTACCTATTCTGCCTTTTCGGCGAGCCCTCGCCTACCGAGCCCTGGGGGTGGCATTTGTTCGGGCATCATCTGTGTCTCAACTGCCTGCTGATCGGGGATCAGATGACCCTGACGCCGGCCTTTATGGGAGCGGAGCCGGCCTATGGAGACGAGGGCGTATGCGCGGGGCTGCGCCTGTTTGAAGACGAGGAACGTGACGGGCTGGCCTTGATGCAATCCCTTTCCGCGGCACAGCAGGAAACCGCCATAGTAGCCCGTTCGATGATGGGCGGTGACCTGCCGGACGGCAGACGGCATTTCGCCGACAATCTGCACCTCGGCGGTGCCTACCAGGACAACCGTGTCGTTCCTTATGAAGGCCTACGCGCAAATGACCTGTCAGAACGGCAAAGACGGGATCTGCTCGGTTTGATCGACTGCTACCAGGCCTATTTACCGGATGGGCCCCGAACCGCCCGGATGACGGAAATCGAAAGCTACCTGGACGATACCCATTTTTGCTGGATCGGGGACACTAAACAGGACAGCGCGTTCTATTATCGGATCCAAAGCCCGGTGACGTTTATTGAATTCGACCATCATACCGGCGTCTTTCTGACCAACGACCAGCCCGCGAAATTTCACGTTCATACCATCGTTCGCACGCCGAACGGCAACGACTACGGGCTCGATCTGCTCCGCCTGCACAGGGAAAATTCAGCTCACCACCATCACAGCTAGCTCGGATTTGGACTCAGGATAGAAAAAGGCGTCGATTTCGGCCTTAGCAGTCGAAACAGGCGGTTCGTCGCGCGGCGCGGCGCGCGGGCCGCGATTGATAACGCTGCTGATCATCTATAGAAGACGTTGCCCTCGAAATACTGCTGATAGGTTTTGGGCGGCCACTTCGGCACCATGTCGACCATATCCGGCATATCAGGCGGCATTTCGATCAGCATAATCACTTCGTTGAGGTGATTTAGATAATCGGTTGCCAGCAGGGTGCTAGCATTGGTGATCGTCCCCTACAGCCGTTGTTGCTAATCGATATGACTATCCGCATCGATTTTAGTCGTTACGCCCGTGAAACCGGTATACCGATTCTTCACTCAACCAATATGAACGCCGCCCCCTAAGGTTCTATTAACCCATTACCAGAGAAACGATTTAGGATTAAAAATCATTTATTTTCAATGTCCTATAAATCTAGACAGGTCGCCGGGCCTTTAGGGCGGCAGATAGGGTGCCGTCATCCAGATAATCCAGTTCGCCGCCGACAGGTACCCCATGCGCCAATCGGGTGATCCTGAACTGGGGTTCGCCGTCGACCACAGTTTCTTCGAGCCGGTCCGTAATATAATGCGCGGTTGCCTGACCTTCGACAGTTGCCGACGTGGCGAGAATGATTTCCGTTACTTCTCCCGCCTCTACTCTGCCAAGCAACGCCCCGATATTCAGGTCGTCAGGCCCGCGCCCGTCCAATGCCGACAGCGTTCCCCCAACCACATGATAAACGCCGCGATAGGACGACGCGCGTTCCAATGCCCATAAATCGGCCACGTCTTCGACCACGCAGATCGAAGAACTGTCACGGCGGGCATCGGCACAGACCCCGCATGGATCCGTCCCATCAAGATTACCGCATACGCCGCAGGGCTGAACGGATTGGGCCGCCTGCGCCATTGCAGAAGCCAGGGGATCAAGAAGAGAATCCCGGCGTTTGATAAGATGCAGAGCCGCCCGCCGCGCAGATCGCGGCCCGAGACCCGGCAGCTTGGACAACATCTGGATCAGACGTTCGATCTCTGGCGACGACATATCTAAAAATAGAGCTTTCTAGAAAGGTAACTTCATGCCCGGGGGCAGGTTCAACCCACCGGTCACTTTCGACATTTCTTCCTGCATGCGTTGTTCGCTTTTGACGCGGGCATCATTGTGCGCGGCGACGATCAGGTCTTCTACAACCTCGGCATCGCCACTGATGAAGATCGAGGGATCGATCTTCATCCCACGCATATCGCCCTTGCCGTTCAATGTGACCGTCACTAGACCGGCACCGGCCGTTCCGTCAATTTCTATTTCGGCCAGGCGATCCTGCATTTCCTGCATCTTGGCCTGCATTTCCTGGGCCTGTTTCATCAGGTTGCCAAGATTCTTCATATGAAATCCTCATCGGTGTTGTCCGGATCGAACCGATCCGGGTCGAACTCGTCCCCATCGAAATCGAAGGATAGATAGTCAGGGGGGACCGGTTCCGTTTGGGCAGACTCGACCGGTTCGGGCGCCCGGTCCGCCGCGCTTCTGACTGCTGTGACCTCCGCTCCGGGGAAAGCCTCCAGCGCTTTTTGAACCAATGGATGAGCAACGGCCTCCTCAAACCGTTCGACCGCTGCCGCGTCCCGCTGCTGCTGCACGGTCGCTGCGCCCGCTTCCTGACTTGATTCGATAAACCAGGCTCGTCCTGTCCATTCTTTCAAGCTCCGGCTGAGATTCTGGGTGAAGTCCCTCGGTGGCCCCTCGGATACCCGCATGGAAATCTTGCCGGTCTCGAACTTCACCAGGTGGACGTTATTTACGAGATAGGCGTGTAGAAGTGGTTCGCCCTTGGCGGCGAACATCGCAACCAGGGCTTCGAAGTTTTGGGGCAGTTCTTGATCCGCCGGCCGATCATCGACATCGGACGGCTGGGGCATCGCAGTGACCGCCAGCGCCGTAGAACCGCCGGATGCGGTGGGCGTTTCGGCGGGCTTCGTCTCTGAGGTCGTCGGAACCGGGGCTGGCGCGGAAATCGCTTCGCCCGCAGGCGAAGCACCGGACGATGATACCGGGACGGGAGAGGTTTTAGGGCCCAGTACTGCCCCGCTATTCCCGCCGGCCATGGCGACAGCATCGGCAGGTGTGGGAAGGTCACTGGCATAGGCAATGCGGACCAGAACCATTTCCGCAGCTTTAGCGGCCGAATGGGCAGTCCGGACTTCGGAAATTCCCTTTAGCAGCATCTGCCATGTTTGCGCCAGAACCGCCATCGGCAGGCGCATCGACAAATCTTTTCCCCGTCCCAGATCCAGATCAGAGGTAGGTGTGGCCTCCGCGGTTTCCGGGGCCGCCTTCAGACGGGTTAGCCAGTGGGTCAGTTCAGCCAGGTCCTGTAGGATCGCCGCGGGATCGGCGCCGGCATGATACATGGAATCGAAACGTTCCAGCGCATCGGCAATTTCACCGCGCATTAACTGTTCGAACAGGTCGAAAATCTGTAACTGTTCGGCCACCCCAAGCATGTCCCGAACCGCCCCTTCGCCGATCTCCGTATCGGGGCCACTATGGGCGATTGCCTGGTCCAGCAAAGACAGGCCGTCGCGGACCGATCCGTCTGAGGCACGCGCAATCAATCCGATTGCGCCGCGGGAGATATTCGCACCCTCGCTGTCTGCGATGGAAGCGAAGTGATCGACCAGAACATCGAATTTCACCCGGCGCAGGTCGAACCGCTGGCACCGAGAAAGCACCGTCACCGGCACTCGGCGTATTTCTGTGGTGGCGAAGATGAACTTCACATGTTCCGGCGGCTCTTCCAGCGTTTTGAGCAGAGCATTGAAGGCATTGCGCGACAACATGTGCACTTCGTCGATGATGTAGATCTTGTAGCGCGCAGATACCGGCCGATAGAGAACGCCATCGATCAGTTCGCGGATATCTTCCACCCCGGTCCGGCTGGCCGCGTCCATTTCCATGACATCGACATGACGGTCTTCGGCTATGGCCACGCAATTATCGCAGACACCGCAGGGGTCGGTGGTTGCCTCGCCGTTTCCATCTGGTCCGACACAATTCAGGGCACGGGCGATAATCCGGGCGGTGGTAGTTTTTCCTACACCTCGGACACCGGTTAGTATAAAGGCATGGGCCAGCCGGCCGGACACGATTGCATTCGACAGTGTCTGGACCATCGCTTGCTGGCCGATCAGCGCGGAAAAATCGCTGGGCCGGTACTTACGCGCGAGAACGCGGTAAGGCTGGCCTGTCGAAGCAGAATCTGAAGCGGGTGCGTCTACCATTGGAGGCGTCAAGGTCTCCGATAAGGGTTGCGTTCCATCCATTTGGACGTCTCCATCCGGTCGAACGGAACACTGGGTGGAGGAAGCGAAACCTCGAAAAAAGGTGAGAGACTGGTGAGGCGACCCAGAGAAATCTCGTTACGGCTGCTTCCTTCCGGACCTGACCGGGTTGGCGAGCAATC
>CAJWUK010000208.1 GCA_913047365.1 uncultured Alphaproteobacteria bacterium
TTATGATCAGCCATCATATGCCCGAAGAGTTTCTTCTCGACTATGCGGCCGGTACACTGCCTGAAGCCGAATCGCTTGTCGTTGCCAGCCACCTTGCCATGTGTGGCGACTGCCGACGGCGGGTGGCCGAACTGGAAGAAATCGGCGCGGCCTTGATGGACGTCGATGCGACAGAGGCGCCCGCCGAAAACTCGCTTGGTGAAATCTTTGACCGCATCGACAACGCATCGGATGGAAGCGATGTGCCGGCGGCGCAGGCGATCAAGTTCGATACCTCTACCCTCAAAACCGTTCCGGCACCGCTTCGTGGTTATCTAGGGAGCGATCTTTCCGATTTGAACTGGAAGAAACGGAGCGCTCATATGGAAGAGGCCCGCCTTGCCCAGGACGGCGATACTCAGGTTTCTCTATTGCGTATCGGGGCAGGCCGCAAGGTGCCCGTTCATACCCATGAGGGAGAAGAATTTACGCTCGTACTCAGTGGTGGATATTCGGACGCCAACGGCCATTATCTTCGGGGCGATGTCAGCGTTGCCGACGGGACCGTCGAGCATGCCCCCATCGCTGATGACGATGAGCCGTGCTTGTGCCTGACCGTCCGCGTCGGACGCACAAGGCTGACCGGTCCGATCGCCCGGATGTTCAACCCACTTATTCGCTCCTAGCCGAAAAGGTCCCCGGCACACAACGCACCTATCAGGGTTGCGCTAGCCAGTGGTAATAGCCGGTGCCGAACCGGCGAGATTGGCCAGACCACCCGGCCTACCTTCCGGTAGAAACAGTAATGTTGTTAACACTTCTCAGTCATGGCTTCTGGATAATACCGGTTTTTGCATTGGACCTGCCGCGTCAATATAAGGTGACTGTAGTCAGACGGAGGACGGCAACATGGACGCGTCGGCAGGACAGCGGGCCTATCGCGATCTTCAACAGCACATCGATGAGCTGAAAAAGCGCGATCTACTTTATGAAATTGACGAACCTGTAAACAAGGACACCGAAATGTCGGCGCTGGTGCGCTGGCAGTTCAGAGGAGGCCTGCGCGAAGAAGATCGCAAGGCGTTCTTGTTCAACAACCCCATCGATTCAAAGGGCCGGGATTACGACATTCCCGTCGTCATCGGCGCGCTGGCGGCGAACCAGGACATTTATGCCACCGGCATGGATACCAAGGTCGATGACATCGCCGCCAAATGGGCCGCCGCGATCGCGAATCCGGTCCCGCCGCGGTTGGTCAACGAGGCGCCCTGTCACGACGTCATCATTGAAGGCAGTGATCTGCTGACCGAAGAAGGCGGACTTGTGCAACTTCCAATTCCGTTATCGACGCCCGGTTTCGATTCCACCCCGACCTTGGCTGCTACCAACGTCATCACCAAGAATCCCGATACCGGCACCCAGAACATGGGGACCTATCGCGCCGGGCTGAAATCATCCAACCGGCTGGTGGTTCGCATGGCGACCCGCGTCGGTGGGGCCGAAGGCTACATGCATTGGAAGACGCATAAATCTCGAGGCGAAAAGCTGCCCTGCGCCATCGTCGTCGGATGTCCACCCTATGTTGCCTTCATGGGACCGCAGAAACTGCCCATTGGGGTCGAGGAACTGCACGTTGCCGGCGGGCTGGCGGGTGAGCCCATCAATGTCGTCCGCGCGCGGACCGTCGATCTGATCGTCCCGGCGGAGGCCGAGGTCGTGATCGAAGGCTTAGTTGATACTGACATGCTGGAACCCGAAGGCCCGTTCGGTGAAAGCCACGGCCACGTCGCGCTGGAAGAACTGAACCTGCCGATGCAGGTCACGGCGATCACTCACCGCAAGAATGCGGTCATCCCGTCCTATATCTCTCAGGTCGCGCCGTCGGAAAGTTCCGTCATCAAGCGCGTCGCGTATGAGCCGCTTTTTAAGGCCCATCTGCGCGATCACCTCGGTATCAAGGGGGTGAAAAAGGTCCAGCTGCACGAACCGCTGACCGGTCTGTTGCGGGTGACCATCATCACGCTTGATCCTGAAACGCCGCGGACCGAGGTGTGGCGCGCGCTATACGGCGCGGCCAGCTTCAAGGGCGATTGCGGGAAGATCACCATCGCCGTCAATGAAGACATCGATGCGGACAACGCCGACGCTATTCTGTGGGCGATTGCCTATCGACTGAACCCGACGGAAGACGTCGAAGTGCTACGCCATCGAGGACAGGGCCACGGGCCCAAGCGCGAAACCTATGGTGAGGAAGATTCTACGTTGCTGATTGATGCGACCATGAAATCTCCCATGCCGCCGCTGGCGCTGCCGACCAGGCCCTATATGGAGGCCGGCCAGAAGCTTTGGGAGAAATTGGGCCTGCCGGAACTGCGGCCAGAAGCTCCTTGGCACGGTTATTCCCTAGGCGACTGGTCGCAGGCTTGGACGGATGCGGCGGAACGCGCCGCAGAAGGCGACTGGCTGGAAAACGGCCGTCGCACCCTGCAACGCCAGGTGCCTGCCGACGTGACGCCTGAAACCTCCGTCCGCGAAGTAGAGGACGGGTGGGAAGACGAATACGAGTGGAAGAAATAATTACCAACCCGACACGGAGAGAACCATGAACGGCGCAGAAAGACGTGAATTCGTGAAAAAACACCGGACCTGTGTGTTCGGCTATCCGCGCAGGGCACACGGGCCGTCCATGTCGGTCGTCCACTATGTTATGGACGGCGACGATATTCTGGTCTCGTCGATGCTGGGCCGGTCCAAGCCGAAGGCGGTTGCCCGTGATGGCCGGGTATCGCTCTGCGTGCTCGATGAGAACTGGCCGCCGACCTACATTACTGTCTACGGCAGCGCCGTGGTCGAGGAAGAAGGCGGCGACGATCTGCTGATCGCGATTTGCGAACTGATGGCGGAACAGCCGATGCCCGAACCGGAACGCGAAAAGCTGCGTAAGCTGGCGGTGGAAGAAGAGCGATGTGTGATCCGCATCAAGCCGGAATCCACCTTCGAAACCCCGCCGCGGCACATCTACAACCCGGAAGACGTCGATACCCTTTCGCACTGGATCGGGAATTCGCTGCCCTGGGGTTCCGACTGACCCACGCATGACCCGACCCTGTTCATCCCCCAACTACGATTTCTGGCCACCCAGGATAAAGCCGTCGCTCGTCGCGTGCTGCACCCAGGCATATGTATTTGGCCCGGCGGACAGGTCACCCTATGCGGAGGGGCGCGGATACATCCCCCCAGATGAGCCAATCGCAGCCTATCTGGACGGCATCGGGACCGCGCGGGACTGGCTGCGTGGGGACGCGTCGGCGGACCCGGATCTTGACGATGCAGGTCTAGCTCAAATGGACGCTGGCGGCATGCGCGGCATCGGCTTGTTGGCCATGCTAAAAGGTGCGGTCGGGTCCGATCAGCTTTGGGGGTTCGGCGTATGACCGGGACGGTCAACCGCGAGAATTTTTCCCGCCGTATATTCGAACGGCTGGCGGATGCGGGGGTGACGCTGTTTTCCTACGTGCCCGATTTCGGCAACGACGAGCTAGTCAAGATCGCCGAGGCTGATAACCGCACCACGGCGGTGTTGCTATCCAGCGAACAGGAAGGCGTTGCGTTGTGCGCAGGCGCCGATCTGGTCGGTGCGCGCGGCGTGCTGCTGATGCAATCGTCCGGCGTCGGCAACTGCCCCAACATGCTGTCCCTGGTGCGGGGCGGGCGGTTTCCGATGCTGATGATCGTCACCATGCGAGGCGATTACGGCGAACAGAACCCGTGGCAATACCCCATGGGCCAGGCGGTCGAACCGGTGCTGGAAGCCATGGGTATTCAGTGTATCCGCGTAGAGCGCGACGACGAACTGGACCAGGCCACGGACTCCGCGATCTCTTCGGCGTTCGCAGCCGGGCAGGGGGTGGCTTTGATCTTGTCTCAGAAATTCCTCGGTGCGAAGGCGTTCTGAAATGGCCACCAATCTTCCCCCTTCCACCATCGACCGGCGCGACCTGCTGGCACACCTGATCCCCGATCCGGACGAGTGCCTACTGGTTGCTGGCCTTGCAGGGTCCGCCAAAGACAGCGCTGCCTGGACGCAGGAGGCCGATAATCTAATCACTCTTGGCGGCGCCATGGGCGGTGCGGTGGCGATGGCCCTCGGCATTGCCCTATCCGCGCCGGATAAAAAGGTTGCCGTTATCACCGGCGACGGTGAACTGCTCATGAATGCGGGGGTTCTCGCGACAGTCGCCTCTGCCGCGCCGCAGAACCTGAACATCATCTGCCTGGACAACGGCCAACACGGAGAAACCGGCGGTCAGCCGGGCCACACCTCGCGTCGGACTGATCTGGCCCTGATGGCGGAAGGCGCCGGTATCGCCTCCGCGATGACCATCTCATCACCCGATGAATTTCCCGACGCCCAAGCGTTTCTGGCTTACGGCATAGCGCCCAAGTTCCTGTGTGTTCGCGTCATGCCTGGCCCGCCGACAGACTATAAACGCAACTGGGATTTGGCGTCGGGCCGGCTGCGGTTCAGGGCGGCAAACGTTATAAACGTCGAGCAATAAACCCTCGGCTCAATGCCGATGGAATAACTGAGGGAAACAGTAGTTCTGTTCTGCGCTTCTCAAGAAATAAGCCGTTTTATTTTCGGCCGGCATTCAGCAGTCATCGGTATTGTTTTCCTCGATTTCCGAT
>CAJWUK010000209.1 GCA_913047365.1 uncultured Alphaproteobacteria bacterium
GCAGATCCTCGATGTAAGCCGCGATGAGTACCGGGGTTACCCGCGCCAGCGGTGAGGCGGTTGGGTCGAGATGCCCGTTCATGGAAAGCCAGGTGAGCCACTTCGCATAGGAATAGAAGGCGGATTCCTTCGTACTCGGCACCCATTCTGCCCCACGGCCTCGGTCCCCCAGGATATCGCCCTCGGCGAAGACCTGATCCCACATCGCACGGTCCGGTTCGGGCCATTCACTCATGGGCATGGTGCGCTTTGGATAAGAGGACATCTCAGAGTACCGGCTCCGATACCCTGTGACGGAGCTTCAGGATCGTTGCATCGAAGTGACGAGATGCAGCCGCGGCCTCCATGCCAGCATAGGCGCGAAGCGTGGTCTCCATGGACCGGTGCCCCAGTTGACGCCGGACACTCTCATACTGCCCCGGGTTCTGATCGAGAAAGAGTTTGGCTGCGAGATGACGGAAGAGATGTACATGGACCTCGAGACCCGTCTCTCGCCAGACAAACCTCTTCAACTGAATACTGAGAGCATGTCCACTCTTTGGCTTTTCAGAGGACCGTCCCGGAAAGAGCCAGGGATTGTCGGGAGCACAAAGCCGGGGACGGAAGTCCCTCAAATAGGTGTCCAGTAATTCAACCGTCTCGCGCGGCAGGCTGTAATCGAGAGGCTCTCCGTTTTTGACCTCCTCGCCCGGAATGACGATGTGGACAGCCCCGTCAGAGGCACGGGTCCTCTGGATGTGCCGGTCGATGTGAAGCCCGGCAAGGTTTTTCAGTCGCACAGGCGCCATCAGCAAGATCTCGACCCCAACAGCCCACTGCACCCGGAGGGCGTCTCCCTCGACACCTCTATCGCCACGGCATGCACGATCGATCATTTTTTTAGGAAGATTGAGTATCAATCCTACATTGCGGGGATCGTCGAAGGGACGAAGCCGCCCGCGGTTCTTCTCCGTCATGCCGGCACGCCTTGGATCCACCCGATCACAAAGAGTGCGTAGCTGGTGGTAGTGGTGCTCCTCGACGCCAACGATATGCCGGGCCAGTGTCTTCAGGATGACAGCGAGCCCATGGATACGGCTCGTCTTACGGCCGCCTGCCCTCTCCAGATAGAACCGGAGAATAATCTTTGCGGTGTCGACCTCGACCAGCACAGCGATCGAGGTCACGCTCCCGATATCCCAGCCACTGAGAACGAGGCCGGAAGCCAGTTCGCGCAATTGGGTGCGGCGTTTTTGAAGCGTCGCAGGCGCCAGCGGTTTCTCAGGCGCATCCTCATCCAGAAGATCACTGCCGGACCAACGCTTGATTACAGTTTCTACCTCCTCCTGAAAGCTCTCGGGGAACTCCGCTATCGGGATGGTGTAGGTCCGGCTATCGTTTGGAATTGAGAGCTTTGTTAATGGACAGGAAGGCAGCAGGTCTACGAGCCTGTTCCAGGCGACAAGAATGCTCTTCCATCTCTGCCGGGGATTGAGAACGAGGCTCTCCTCGGTCAGTGCTTCGAGAAGGCGCGCTGCAACGAGATCGTTGATCTCATCCGGACTGATCTGCTGGGCGCTGCAAAAATGCATCAGACGGGAGGCTGAGCGCCTGACATAGAAAGCCTTATCCCCGACTGACTGGTCCCATATCGCCTGCCAGCTCTCGGATAAGGGTGTCATGTAACGACCGGATACCTTCCCGGCATACCTGGTCAGGGCAAACTGCAGATCGCTTTTGATGTTGGAGATCCGGCTTTTTGTGTAACGGCTCTGCTCAGGATGCAGACGCTTTAAGAAGGGTCGCAGGAAGTTTGGATGGGCAACGAATTGTGCGGGGGACTTCTCGAAGGCCTTGGCGAAAGAGCGGATTGATGACGCAACGTTGCGACGACGCTGAGCACTCACGGTGCGATCAGCGCCTACAGCCACCACCAGGTCGGCCAGGGTCGGCCGATCGGGCGCGAAGGGATTAGATGGTGCGTGTTCAGTCATGGCAGGCTCGATAATGTCGATAATACTTGGTCAAGAGTGGACACATGAAGTCATAATGGGAAAGAAGGGCCAGATAATGAAAGTATAACACAATGAAATACGCCCTTTTATTGCATGCAATATTCATTATTATCCGAACAATGCTCAATAACTCCAAGTATTCCCTTATATGCGGCTTCATGGCTGCCTCCCTGCATCGATAAAGGCCTGAAGGTCGATCTCGCTAATCCGCAGCTGCCGTCCGAAGCGGTGATGAATGAGTTCGCCGCTCTGAACCCAGCGGCGGACTGTCTTGGTAGAGACCTGAAGTGTGTCGGCGGCTTGTTTGAGAGTGAGCAGCGCGGCGATTGTGGTATCTGCGCGATGGGTATCACTGTTCATTGTCATGTTCTCCTCCGGCGAATTGCGGGGTGGGCGCGCCGGCGGGTGAAGGCATGTCGGGCGCATTCCGCCATTCGCGCGCCGCTTGGCGTGCGAGCAGGCGCACCAGCTTTAAAAGAAGGTCATTTGAGGGCGCGTCATTGGTGACGGTCAGCTTGTCATGCGGGGTTTGCATGAGGACAAAATGCGACTGCCGGGCCCAAAGCTCTAAGGCCCAGGTTTAAAATGATTCTGGAAGAATTTGGGCCTTAAATAAAAGCCGGTTTCTAGGCCTTTTGAAGTGGGTCGGGGTTGTCCCGTTGCACTTTTAGGGCGCGCTGGATGGCTCGGCCGTTCATCGTATCTAGCTGGTCGGGAACAAAATGCTTCACAAATCCCATTACGAACTCAACAAATTTCCCCTCGCGTCGATCGGTGATTGGATTGGTGGTGACAGATGCATTTTGACCCATTTTCTGTTGGTACAGATTGGCCAGCAAAATAATAAGGAATTCGTTGTGCTCATGTTTTCTTTTGCGGGGAATACCAGGAGTTTTCGCACCACGGCAGGCCGTCTCCAGTATGGAAAGATTAGACATGGTGTTGGTCAACACTTGTTCTGCGTCGACAGTTGAAGAACCGGCAAGGCGCATAAAGGCGATTTCATCAAGGCCATAAAGTGTTTGGTAGAGCTCCCTGCAGTGATCCGCCAGGTCGTTAAATGACAATTCGTTATTCCGGTCTCGCTCGGATACGGCTTTGGCCGCTTCGAAGTTAGCAAGGACGCGTTTTAGGTCGGCATGAAAGTGCAGTGTGTCTTTGTCAGGTGTTTCAGGAATAGTCTTACCGGCTGCGGCCCATATTTCTCGCGTGATCTGCCAGGCCTCTGGGTCAATGCCGGGTGGCGGATCAACCATTCCTCAAAAATCCCACATACGATCCGAAAAACGGGTCATGGCTGTCACTTCCTGAACGGGGATTACTTTTTCGAAGTGATAAACATTCGATCTCAACCAAGCGACTTCAGCCTCCGGGTCGAGACAAGTCGTCCACCAGACTTTGCCATTGGACAACCCGTCCGGGCGCCAACGGTAACCACGGCTCCGAAGTGTGTCCTTTTCCTCGAAGGGTGAGCCGACCGCACAGACGAGATATTCGGTTTGTTGAGCTGTTTCTCGCACCACGCTCAGAACACGTTGTTTGGACGAGGGTAACGTCTGGGCGAGCAGGGCGAGGCAGGCTTCGCAATCGGACAGGGCCCGGTGTCCATCGTAGAACCAGCCGAATTGCATGCCGAGGTAGTCTAGTTTGCCGGCGGAAAATCCTTCACGCAGCCAATCCACCGAACTGAAGGAACAGCCCCAGGGCTTCTCAGTAAAACATTGCCAATGCTTTTCCACCATTGCGCGGTCGAAGCGGGCATTGTGTGCGATGATCAGGTCTGATGTGTCAACGACACTGGCAACAGCTTGTTCATTGATGCTTTGACCGCTGACCATCTTGTCGGTAATCCCGGTAAGGATGGAAGCTTCTTCTGAGATTGGAACAGAGGGTTCTCGAAGGGCCTCGAATGCGTTGTCTTTATGAACACAGATAATACGGCCGCTATCAGCTTCATAATCGAAGGGCAACATCGCCAGTTGAATGACGTCGTCATTTTCCAAAGAGAGGCCTGTTGCCTCCACGTCGATAACCAGACCGCGTTTCAGCACACCGCCTCGGGGATTGTTGAAATGATCTGGGATCTCCAAACGCCGTAAAAGGCGCCAGTCCTTTTCGGGCACAGAGGAAGTCGCTGATTTGACTTCAGCTATGCTAAATTTGAATGGCTCAAAATCATTCATGTGGCGCAATTATAGCCAATTAACGACGAGGTAACTTCCTGATATCTAAAAATATTCCTCTATAGTAGTCTTGTGAAGGAAGGCTGCGCCAGAGCCGCAAGGCCAAAGCCTGATCCCACACCATCGGTAAGCGCAGCAAAACCGGCCTCCGGCCGGTGCGCCCTGGCACGCGTCAGCTATGTGGAGAGCACACGCGCCAGGGCACGCGACAACCCCAACCGTTGGGGACTATTCCACCGGTAAACTGACCCTTTTTGCTCCGGAATTGACAGATTCTGGACGTTTCTTGCTACCCTTCTGAAAACGGACGCTACTCTTGGCCGAAGGCGTAGACGGTCATATCAACTCCCGCGTTTCTCATCGCATGAATATCCTGTAGTTCGGGGTCGTTACGCCACGCTTGTGCCGCAGCCTTAGACGGAAAAGACAGCAAAACGATTGCTTTGGGTTTGT
>CAJWUK010000210.1 GCA_913047365.1 uncultured Alphaproteobacteria bacterium
TTTCGCGCAAATACATGCGTACGGGATCGTCTGTGCGGCCGAGATCCTGGTTGTCGTCATTGGCGGCGGCCTTGCCCTTGGCGACGGTGCCTTCGCCTTCCGCGGAATCATCGTCCGCGTCGTCATCGCTTTCGACCACGCTGACGCCGAGCTCGGAAAGCTGGGTCATGGTGTCATCGATCTGTTCGGACGACACGTCGTCCGGCGGCAGGGCCTTGTTAACTTCGTCAAAGGTAACGAAGCCGCGGGTCTTACCGCTTTCGATAAGCTTTTTGACAACCCCATCGACGGAATCGATCACCGGCGCATCGTTCGCGGCCTCCTCAGTGGTCGCGGTCGCTTCCGCGGCTTCAGGGGCCGCCTCTTCCTCTTCCGCGTCGCCAGAATTGGCGGTCTCGGCCGCGGTTTCGGGTTTGGGCACGGATTTCTTCGCCGCGATTTTCCTGGTGGTCTTTGCCGAGGTCTTTTTGGCCGCGGTCTTTTTGTCCGCCGTCTTCCTGGACGCCGTCTTCCTGGCCGCAGGCTTCGCAGCTGCTTTCTTCGCCGCCGGCTTTTTGGTAGCTACCCTCTTCTTCGACGCCGGTTTCTTTGCCGCGGGTTTGGGCGCCGCTTTAGTTTTCTTGGCCGTCACCGTCTTTTTACGGGCGGCCGGTTTGGCCTTGGTGTCAGCTTCTTTGATCTTCGTCGCCATTCGACAATGGTCCCCCAGTTCGAGCCGCGCGGGCGTTACTTTGCTAGCGCGTCCCTAAATACAAAATTCGTTCGTCGCCCTGTTTTCATCCGTGGCGGATACAGGGGTCGTTCCCGCGCGTCGCTTACGCCTACCCTGCGGCTGAACCCGGTGCGCGGCTGTCGGATTTCAGCTTTTCAAGCCGTTCCCAGTTCTCGTCCGTCGGGTCTTCAACAAAAAATTGCCGCGCCTCTTCCAGCTGGGCACGGCGTGCCGGCTGCAACTGTCGGGACAACGTTTCAAGGAAACCAGACCGCACATCTCCTTCTGGCGCATCTTCGCGGGCGAATGCCGCGTGGACGTAAACTTCGGGACCGAGGACAGAGTGCAAAATTTCGTTATTTCCCGTGGTTGCCAAGTGGTT
The DNA here is from genome assembly GCA_913047365.1 of uncultured Alphaproteobacteria bacterium. GTDB lineage: Bacteria > Pseudomonadota > Alphaproteobacteria > MPNO01 > UBA830 > CAJWUK01. The sequence goes on from CAJWUK010000210.1 coordinate 1,095, forward strand.
CTTCAGACTGCTCGAGTCAAGTTCTTCCGCGAGGGCGTGAACCTTTAAAATTTCCTCCCTAAGCTTGTCAAGCATGGGATCGGAAACGTTAATCATTGCTAAATCCTCGGCGAAGACGTCCAGCAGGCCGGGATGGTTGATCACGGTCGCCAAAAGCACCTGCTCACGGCGCTTTTTCAAGATATTGGGACCGGTGCGGGGGCCCGGAATTCCGGGGGTTTCGCCTTGGTTCCAGCCGCCGTCGCGGCCGAAGCCGCGCCCACCCTGTCGGCCGCCGGCAAATCCGCGGCCCTGCCCGCGCCCGCCGGATCCAGCTCTGCGCGCGTTAACCATATCTCTTAATTTTTCCCGGAACCGCGCCTGGTACTGGAACTGGACCTTGCGGTCTGCTATCGAAAGAGTGCGGTCTTCCAAGCGTTTTTCGAGGCCCGCGATGCGCTCCGGCGTATCGATCACCCGGCCCGATGTTTCCATCGACCAGATCATCGTATCCAGCGGCGTGGCCTTTTCGATCATGGCTTCGAACGCGGCCGGCCCTCGCGTGCTCACTAGGCTGTCCGGGTCTTCACCCGAGGGCAGGCTCACAAAACGGAGCGATTTGCCCGGCTCTAGCAGGGGGAGCACGCGCTCCGCCGCCCGGCCCGCCGCGCGCTGTCCGGCCTTGTCGCCGTCGAAGCACAACACCGGCTCATCGGTCAGTTTCCACAGTTGGGCTACATGGCTTTCAGTCAAGGCAGTGCCCAAGGGCGCGACCGATTCCGCAAACCCGGCCTGGGCCAGCGCGATGACATCCATATAGCCCTCGGCGACGATTGCGCGGCCCCGGTCATATGCCGCCTTCCGCGCGTGTTCGATGCCGTAAAGCGTGCGGCCCTTGTCGAACAGCGGCGTGTCGGGGGAATTCAGGTACTTGGGCTCGCCGTCGCCCATGTTGCGCCCACCGAACGCGATAACCCGGCCCCGCGCATCGGCGATCGGAAACAATACCCGGTCGCGAAAAAAATCGTAGGACGCGCGCCCGTCATCCGGTTTTCGGACCAGCCCGCCTTCGCGCAGCATCGGCTCTGGTATCTCGTCCGATATGATCGCCGATTTCAGCAAATTTCCCGCCGGTGCAAATCCAAGCCGGTATCTTTTGATCGTCTCGTCCGTCAACCCGCGGCGACGCAGATAGTTCAGCGCCGCCTTACCATCTGTCGACCACAGCATGCGTTCGTAAAACGCACACACCACCTCCATCACATCAGCCAGTTCTGCCCGCCGCTTTTCGCGTTCACGCTCCTGCGGCGTCGATACCGGCACTTCCAGCCCCGCCTCCACCGCCATCCGCTCCACCGCTTCCGGAAACGTCAGTCCGTCCTGCTCCATCACAAACCCGATCACATCCCCGTGCGAGCCGCACCCGAAGCAGTGGTAGAAATTTTTGTCATCGGAGACCGTGAAGGATGGGGTTTTTTCGTTGTGGAAGGGACAGAGGCCGGTGAATTCTCGGCCGCGGCGGGTGAGCTTCACGGTACGGCTGACAATATCGGACAGCCGCACACGGGCGCGGACTTCATCGAGAAACTGGGGCGGGAACGCCATACGAACAGTCAGCCTTTCCGTCAATCTGTCCCAACCGGACATAATCCCGCAGCTTGCCCCGAAATCCGCCGCAGTGGTTATTTTCAGTCTACACCAACCAGATTAGCCGGTCAGCCTTGCCTTCAGCGCCGGGCCTACTTTGCCAAAATCCATCTGGCCGGCATAGCGTTCGCGCAGCGCGCCCATGGCCTTGCCCATATCTTTGATCGACGACGCGCCCGTCGCCTCGATCACCTCGGCGATCGCGGCCTCCATCTCGGCATCATCCAACTGGCGGGGCATGAAGGTCTGGATCACCTCGATTTCTTGTTCTTCCTGCTGTGCCAGTTCCTCGCGATTGCCCTTGCGGTACATCTCGATCGATTCATTACGCTGGCGGACCATGGTCTGCAGCACCTGCAGGATCTCCTCATCCGGAATGCCGCCATCGACGCCGTTAGACCGCGCCGCGATATCACGATCCTTGATGGCGGCCAAAATCAAACGCAGGGTGGACACCGCCACTGTGTTCTTTTCCTTCATCGAGGATTTGAGGGAGTCGTTAAGCCGGTCTCGGAGCATAGGTCTCGTCCGCTGTGTGGGCAGGCTGGTCGAAAGCGCGAGACCCTAGCCCATATCCCCTTTCCGCGCAATTTTCGCAGGCCCTAGCAACCCATTGATAATCAAACATTTTCAGAATCAAATTTTCCCATCCCGCCCCTGAGTGAGTCTCGTTGACGAGTCCCCCGCGAAAGATTATCTAACGGACGGTTTCGCTCATTCTATCCATCGCTCCGCCGCAACGGAGGTCGCCCGAACAACATGGCCACCGCCACGACCACGGCTCATCAAACAACGCTCACTGCCGCACCGGAAGGCGCGACTGGCGCCCTGGTATTGGCCGACGGTACCACTGTCTGGGGCAAGGGTATCGGCGCCGAAGGCCACGCGAGCGGCGAGGTGTGCTTCAACACCTCTATTTCGGGCTATCAGGAAATCCTGACCGATCCGTCCTATGCCGGGCAGATCATCACCTTCACCTTCCCCCATGTCGGTAATGTAGGCGTGAACCCGGAAGACATCGAGACCACAACCCCGCCGGCCCGCGGGCTAATCCTTCGCGCTAACATCACCCATCCGTCCAACTGGCGTGCGACCCAGCATCTGGATGAATGGCTGAAAAGCCACAATCTTACCGGCCTCGCCGGCGTCGACACCAGACGGCTGACCCGCCTGATTCGCGAGTCGGGCGCACCTACGGGGGTCGTCTGCAACGCGCTGGACGGGAAGTTTGATCTTGACGCACTGACATCCGCGGCCACGGACTGGCCCGGCCTGGAGGGCATGGACCTCGCGAAAGAGGTGACCTGCCACCAGACGTATGACTGGGACGAAAGCACCTGGGCCCTGCACGATGGCTACGGCAAGCAAACCGCGCCCACCTGCCATGTGGTGGCGATGGATTTCGGCGCCAAGCGTAACATTCTCCGCTGCCTTGCCGCCGCCGGGTGCAAGGTGACCGTGGTGCCGGCAACCACCAGCGCCGAAAACGTCCTGCGCCACAAGCCGGACGGCATTTTCCTGTCCAACGGCCCGGGCGATCCGGCTGCCACCGGCCTCTATGCAGTGCCGGTGATCAAGCAGCTTGTGAAATTCGACATGCCGATTTTCGGTATCTGCCTGGGCCACCAGTTGCTCAGCCTCGCGCTGGGCGCAAAGACCAAGAAGATGCATCTGGGCCACCGAGGAGGCAATCACCCGGTAAAGGATTTGGTGACTGGCAAGGTGGAGATTACCAGCCAGAACCATGGCTTCGTCGTCGACGAGACCACCCTGCCCGAAAGCGTAGAGGTGAGCCACGTGTCGCTGTTTGACGGCACGCTGGAAGGAATCCGCTCCACGAAGTCACCCGTCTTTTCCGTGCAGTACCACCCCGAAGCAAGCCCCGGCCCCCAGGACAGCCACTATCTGT
>CAJWUK010000211.1 GCA_913047365.1 uncultured Alphaproteobacteria bacterium
GGCAATCATCGCCACCAAAACTGAGGTGCCATGCTCCCGATCCCTGCTCAGCCACTTGAGGAAACGGCGCAGAAACAAAAAAAGGGCGCATTATCGCTAATGGGAATAGCCATCATGGCTTCCTGATCCGTTTTTTGATTGGTGTCCCCTGTTCGGTACCTCCAGTTAGACGGTGGTATGACCGAGGCCAAGGAATAAGAGCCGCCGTTGCGGCGAAATATCTGTGTGCCCTGACGAATGGTTTATCCGGCTGGCATGTTGAAAAGACTATATTTAGGTTCAATCAACATGTTCCCGACAAAGGACAGAATATGGACATCGCCGCCCCGGCCTCCGTGGCGCCTCTAGACCCAGCCAAATTCCGAAATCCGCTTTTTACGGCGGCCGGCGAGAACCGTGCGTCAGTTTCGCTGACGGAACTTCGGACCCTCTGGATCAACACCGGCACGCTGTGCAACCTGACCTGCGCGAACTGCTATATCGAATCCAGCCCGACCAATGACCGGCTGTCATACATCACATCTTCGGAGGTCGAAGCCTATCTAGATGAGATTGTTGCCGACGGGCTGGGCACGGAGAAAATCGGCCTGACCGGCGGCGAGCCGTTCATGAACCCGGACATCATTCCGATGCTCGATGCCATCCTAACGCGCGGGTTGCGCGCACTTGTCCTGACCAACGGGATGAAGCCCCTGTGGAAAGTCCGCGACCAGCTGCTTGCCCTGAAAGAAGCGCATGCCGACAAGCTGGTGATCCGGGTGTCCATCGATCATTACGCTCAGGCGCCCCATGAAAAAGAACGCGGGCCTCGGTCCTGGGAAACCGCGATAGAAGGTCTGACCTGGCTGAACGAGAACGGTTTTGCACTCAACATCGCAGGCCGCACCTTCGGGAATGAGACCGAAGACGAATTGCGGGCCGGCTACGCCGGACTGTTCGACAGGCTCGGTCTGACAATCGACCCCCAGAATCCTGTCGATCTGGTCCTGTTCCCGGAAATGGACGAACTGGCCGACGTGCCGGAAATCACCACCGACTGCTGGGGCATTCTGAACGTATCGCCCAACGCCATGATGTGCGCGACATCGCGCATGGTAATAAAGCGCAGGGGAGCAACCAAACCGGTGGTCGTTCCCTGCACGTTATTGCCCTACGATGATCGCTTCGAAATGGGAGAAACCCTGGCCAAAGCCGCCGCCGACGTCCCCCTTAACCACCCCCACTGTTCAAAATTCTGCGTGCTGGGCGGTGGTGTCTGCAGTGCAGGATAGAAACCCGGCCTACAAGTTCGTTCCCAGCCAGTCCATCATCTTAGCCATCGAATCCGCCGTCGCCGCAGCCCGGTAGTGCCCGGGGTTCGTGAAATTCTGAAAAGCGTGGCCCGCCCCTTCGTAGGAATGAATTTCATGGGCGATACCGTGTTTAGTGAGCTTGGCATCGATCTTCGCGACGTCTGCCGGTGACGGGTTGTGGTCATCAGCGCCGAAGAAGCCGATCACCGGGCCGCGTAACCTGTCCAGCTTGTCGAACGGCGGCGCGTCGCCGGTGCCCATCGTCTTGAACATGTTTCCACTGTAATAGGCGACGTTGCACTTGAATGCCTCGATAGACGCGGCACCCAGGAAAGACACGCGCCCGCCCATGCAGTGCCCGGCGATGCCCATGCGGTCGGCATTCACGGATTCCAGCGCCGCCAGAAGGTCGACTGTGGCTTTCAGGTCGGCAACAATCTGGTTGTCGTCCAGATTGGCAAGTGACTCCCGCGTGTCCTCGCCGTCGGGACGGCGATGATGCAGGTGCGGCGAGGCGGCGACGTACCCGTTTCCGGCCAGATCCTGGACGAATTTAGTGGTCGCGGCGTCGTTCCCGGCACGGTGATGGGCGACGACAATGGCGGGGTGCGGACCAGGCGTTGACGGTTCATCCACGAACAAATCCATGTCGACGCCGTCGACAGTTAGTTTCTCCCAGCGGGCATTAGAGGGCATCCGGTTCTCCAGGTTTCGTGTAAGACGGTTCCGCGCATTTAGGCCTTCACCCCGGCACGCACGTTCTTTTTGCGTTTGATCTTCGTATCCCGGCTTTCCCGGGTCGGCGGCAGCAGATTTTCTCGCTGGATGCCGTCCGCCATGAACCATTCGGCGAATGTCTCCGGTGCCGGATGCCAATGGCCGGGCGCCCAGTCTTCGGTCACGAAATCCTCGTCGCAGAAATATTCGGTGGCACCGCCAGCGGGGCAATCAAAATACCAGAAATAGGCGGACGACACGTGGTGCCGCCCCGGTCCAACCGCGACCTTGTGTTTCTGGCCCTGGAAATGGAGTCCCGCGCCGAACAGTTCGTGCAGATCTTCGACGCCAAAGGCTACATGGTTGATCGATGCCTTGCCGGTTTCCGCTTCCAGAAAAAACAAGTTGTGATGTCCGCCGCGTTTGCCGGCCCGCATAAATATGCCCCTGCCGGTGTAATAGTCGGACACGGAGAACCCCAGGCGCTCGGTATAGAACTTCTCCAGCTTTTTAATATCCGGCACGGCGAACACGCAATGGCCGATATGAGTGGGCTGCACGCTGGTGTGATAAAGCGCCGGAGTGTTAACGCGTTCGGCGCAGGACGCGGAATTCATGGGCCGGCGCGCGTCTTTCAGTTTACGCCTTCGCGTCAATCTAAACGCAATGCCAAGGCCGAAATCGTCCACGCTGTGCATGGTGCCGTCCTTGTCCACGGTGACGTCGCGGTCCTTCGACAGTTCCTTTTCAATCCGTTTTAGATCGGCCTTGGACGTCGCCCCCCAAACGATTTCCCGGACGGTGGAACCCCGCTGGATCGCTTTCGGCAAATCCTTCGTCGCCTGCGGGCACAGAATGATCTGCGATCTGTCGCGGGTCTCATAAACCGATTTGTTTTTCCCGCCGAAGATCTTTTTCAATCCCCAGTCCGAAAAATATTTCCGGCACTTCTCCATGTTGGCCACGCCATAGACCACGGCGTCGATTCCGTTCAGTGGCATTTCCCGTTTCCCCCTTTGGGATGGGCTGTTTGTGAACTTTAGAACTACCCCAGCACCAGGTCCAACCTCGATCTGGACGCGACCCAATCCGGGCGGCATATTGTTGATCAGTCAACAATTAATGGCAAACTGACCCCGTGCTACTGGGAAACATTCTTCGGCTGGCAGCGCAGCGCGACCCGCAAAAGACGGCAATCATCGCCGATGATCGGTATTTTTCATTCGCCGAGTTCGATGCGGAAGCGAACCGTTTCGCCAATCTCCTGCTTAACGCTGGAATTGCGCCGGGCGACCGCATTGCATCTGTCCTGTTCAATACGCCTGAATACGCGTTCGTCCATTTCGGCAACGCCCGTGCGGGTAGCGTGCTTGTCCACATTTCCCCGATGTATGCGGGGCCAGAAATCGCCCGCATCGTTGAACGGACCCGGCCGCGGGTACTAGTCGTCGATGCGGTCGTGGCCGATAAAATCGACCAGTTACGTGACCGGCTGACCTCGGTTGAACGGGTGTTCATTGTTGGCAGTGATTTCGACCAGGCCTGCCAAAAACATCCAGCCACCGATCCCGGTGTCGAGATCAATCCATCCCGGCCCGTGGCGATGACCTTTACCGGCGGCACTACGGGCGAGCCCAAGGGCGCTGTGGTCAGCCACAATGCGCGGTATGTATCCGCCTGGACGACGGCACTGGAACACCGGGTTACCGGCGAAGACGTCGCCGGCGTCCTGACGCCGATGTTTCATGCAGTCGGCCTGATGATCTGGTACCAGGCGACGATCCTTGCCGGCTGTACCGCCGTTATTTTCCGTAAATGGGACCCCGGCACCTTCATCGAACAGACCGAGAAACATGGTATCAGTACCGTGTTCATGGTCCCGGTGCAGGTGCGCGATTTGCTCAAAGCTGATGCCTTCGATGTGCAGCGTCTCACCAGCCTGAAAAACATCGGCGCCGGCGGCGCGCTGACACCGGAGGGACTGATTGAGGAGTGTCGCGCCGGCCTGCCGCATTGCGATTACACAGATCATTACGGACAGTCGGAAACCGGCCCGCTGACATTCCTGAAGCCTTGGGAAAATGAAACCCGCAAAGGATCCATTGGGAGGGCGGCTGCGGGCGTCGATATCAGGATCGCGGACAAAGACGGCAATCCAGTTCCGCCCGGCACCATCGGCGAACTGATCTGCCGGGGCCCTTTCATGATGGAAGGGTACTTCGAAAATGACGAGGAAAGCGATCGCTATTTCAAGAACCGGGACGGCTGGGGCTGGTCCGGGGATTTGGCTGTTCAGGACCAAGAGGGGTTCGTTACCCTGGTGGGGCGGTCGAAGGAAATGATCGTTTCCGGGGGAATCAATATCTATCCGCGGGAGGTCGAGATCGTGCTGGAAGACCACCCTGGGGTGGAGGAATGTACAGTGTTCGGCGTGCCGGATGACCGTTGGGGCGAAGCGCTGATCGCTTATATCGTCTGCAAGGACGGTGCCGACCCGCCCGAGGAAGAACTGCTGGATCACTGCACCGAACAGCTTGCGCGATACAAACGGCCCCGGGAAATCGTCTTCGTCCACAACATTCCGAAAACGCTGTCCGGAAAAATACAGAAACC
>CAJWUK010000212.1 GCA_913047365.1 uncultured Alphaproteobacteria bacterium
TCAGCCTGTCGACCATCTGTTTCTCCTGTTTCGTTCCGCACAGGGTGAAACGCCTTGGACCATGGATCAAGGGGCGTTAATGATTGCGCCATGACTGACACTTTCGCCACCGCCCCTTCTCTGGGCGATATCGAAGAGATCGCGCGAACAGCCTTCGCCTCGCTGCCCGAAGAATTTCAGGCGCTGACAACGGACATCGTGTTCCGGGTCGACGATTTCCCGGACCCGGGCACAGAACGGGAAATGGGGCTTCAAAGTCCGTTCGATCTGATGGGTCTGTATTCCGGTGTCCCTCTGGGAGAAAAAGAAACCGCAATGCAGACCGGCCCGGATATTATCTTTCTCTATCGGCGACCGCTGCTGGATTACTGGTGCGAAACCGAGGAGGACCTGGCCCATCTGGTCCGCCACGTATTGATCCACGAAATCGGCCACCATTTCGGTCTGTCGGACGAAGACATGGAGAAGATCGAAGCCGCCGCCGACGTATAGCTGTCCAACCCTGTAAGACGTTACAGCAAAAAATTTCGTTCCGCTGAGTTTGTAGTCAGGCCGAACTCTTTTTCATAAGCATTACGGGCATCGAAAATTTAGCCATTCCATTGCAACAAATCCGACTTGGCGGCAAACAACGGCTGATACGCACAGAGAATGGTGCAAACTCGTTTTTCGATCTACCGGTTCTTTCGTTCCCGCAAAGCCGTGTAATAGGCGCTGCCGGCGATAATCGCAGCACCCGGCCACACCCAGATCGACGGCACCTGGGCCAATACAAGGAACGCCAGCCCTGCCGCGAATGGCATCTGCAAATAGTGGGCCGGAAGAACCACACTGGTATCCGCCGCTCTGAACGCGCGCGCCATGCAGTATTGCGACAGCATGGTCAGCAGACCAAGGAGAACAATCAGGGGAACGTGATCACCGGTAGGGGTGGTCCAGGTCCAGATTGCGGGCAACGCCGACATGGGCACGATCAACGCATACATCCAGAACGCCACGGCATCCGGATGATCCGTCGCCGTCAGCGCTTTGGTGCCAGCATTGGCGATGCCATATCCAAACGCGGCTAATAAACCGGCAAAACTCGCCAGCGCGATCTCGGTAAAGCCGGGTCGGATAATCAACAACGCGCCCAGAATCCCGACAAACAGTGCGCCCCACCGGTGGATGCCGACCTTTTCCTTCAGAAAGGTAGCGGCGAATAAAACCGTAAACAGGGGCGACGCCAGCAACAGCGCCGTGACATCGGCAATGGACACATGCGCGATGCCATAGACGGTGCACATCATCGCGGCATAGGTGGCGACGGACCGGACGGAATAGAGTTTCCATCTTGTGACGCGAATGGCCGCTGGGCGGGTCACGAGTATCCAGGGGCCGAGAAACAGACAGGCAATCACCGAACGCAGGAACGTAATTTCGTAGATGCTGATATCGTCCGATAGCAGACGCATCGTGACGTAACTGGCCCCGTAACAGAACGCGGTGCCGCTCATCCATAACAACCCGATAACGGTGGGCGGAAAGACCCCTGTCATCTGCCAGACTCCGCCCGTCGTTGTCGTGCCTCGCTCCACAGCGAATAGTAACTGCCGCCGATGATCAGAATTGCGCCCGGGATCAGCCAGATCTCAGGCACTTGGCCGAACAGGAAAAAACCAAACATCGCCGCTAGCGGTAATTGCAGATAGAAGGTCGGCATCACAACCACCGCTTCGGCCAGCGCCAGCGACCGGGTCATGAAAATCTGGGAATAGAGACTAAGAAGCGCAAACGCCGCGATTAGCCCCCAGTCCCAGAGGGCGGGTGTGGTCCAGTGCCAGACCCCGGGTCCCAGCGTTAGTGGCAGGTTAAGTGCGAACATATAAAAGACCACGACATTGGGATCGTCCCTATGGGTCAGCACCCTGGTCATCGCCGTTGCTGCGCCATAGGCCACGGTCGTAAACACCATCGCGATAGTTGCAGAGCCGATCTCAACAAAACCGGGGCGGATAACCACGAAAGCTCCCGCAAACCCGAACACCAAGGATACCACGCGGGGCAGTTTCAAACTTTCCCCCATCCAAAAGGCAAGGATCAGGGAGGTGAATACCGGCATCAAAAACGACAGCGCTGTCGCATCGGCCAGCGCCATGTGGGCAAGCGCATAAAACCAGCACAGATTTCCTGCATACACGATAACCGCGCGAGATCCATAGAGCTTCCACTGATCCGTCCGCAGTACATTGACGCCGGACCGGAACAGCCATGGCAGCAGCACAAGGGTTCCGATCGCCGCCCGAAACATAACGAGCTGATAGACGGAAAACGTCTCCGAAAGCGCACGGACGGTGACGAAGGTCAGCGCGTAGAACAGTGCCGAAAGCGTCATCAGAATGACAGCACGGGTTTGGACAGGCAGCGCGGTGTAAGCAGCGAGCGCCGTCATCCGATCAGACCGTGTACGCGCAGCCGCAGTTCGGGGAGAACCTCGTCATCAAACCAGGGGTTCTTCTTTTGCCAGGCGATCGTCCGCCAACTGGGGTGCGGGGTGGGTAAATACGCCGGCAGGTAGTCCCGCCAGGCGCGTACCGTTTCGGTCATGTTTTTTCGTCGCTGTTTGCCCAAGTGGCAATCCTGCGCATAGGAACCAACCAGAAGCGTCAGTTCGACATTGGCCAGCGCCTCCAGTACCGGAGCATGCCAAAGCGGGGCACATTCGGGGCGGGGTGGATAATCACCGCCGTTTTCCATGGTACCCGGATAGCAGAATCCGACTGGTATGATCGCGAACTGGCTTTCGTCGTAAAACGTATCGTCGTTGACTTCCAGCCAACCGCGCAATCGCTCTCCGCTAGGGTCGTCCCAGGGCTTACCACTCCTGTGGACGCGGATGCCGGGTGCCTGCCCAATAATGCACACCCGCGCTGTTGCGGTTCCCCGCACCACCGGCCGCGCACCCATGGGCAGTCGCGCCTCGCAATGGGTGCAGGCGCGGATATCGCGAAAGAGACTTTCCAGTGTGTCGGGCATGGGACTTTCGGGGCGGGAAAGAGTTATTATAGGACGGAATCAATAAAGGCGGCACCTGCCCTCTCCTCCTCCCGGCAACCCAATAGGATTGTCCCGCGGGTGGCCGGGAGGAGGAGAGGGCAGTCGGAATGCCAGGCGAGCGGCCCCAATATTAAGAATAACGCTGTTCCAGCATTTCAAAGACGGCGCGCAAACCCTGCGCCTCGCCGCCGACGGGCCGTCCGGGACTGGCGGAAACGTTCCATGCCATGATGTCGAAATGTGCCCAGGGCGTATCTTCACCAACGAATTCCTGCAGGTAAAGCGCTGCAGTTATCGCACCGCCGAAGCCGCCTTCGGAGACGTTGTTGATGTCGGCAACTTTACTGTTCAGCAGTTTGCGATAAGGCCGCCATAGAGGAAGCCGCCATACCGGATCGCCCACTTTGGACGCGGCTTTTTCGACATCCGCAGCCAGGGCATCGTCGTTCGCGAACATGGCAGCCAGATCGGTCCCCACCGCCACCCGTGCGGCCCCGGTAAGCGTCGCGAAGTCGAGGATCATGTCCGGATTTTCCGAATCCGCTTCTGCCAGGGCATCGCACATTACCAGGCGGCCTTCGGCATCGGTGTTTCCGATTTCGACCGTAAGGCCCTTCCGGGTTTTGATGACATCCAGCGGCCGGAACGCATTTCCGGCAACATTGTTTTCCACTGCCGGCACCAGCACGCGCAGACACACGGGCAGTTTCAACGCCATGATCAAGCTGGCCAGCCCTAATGCATGCGCGCCGCCACCCATATCCTTTTTCATCCGCAACATGCCGGCGGCGGGTTTCAAATCCAGCCCGCCGGTATCGAAACAGACGCCTTTGCCGATGATCGATATTTTGGGTTGGGTCTTCTTCCCCCAGCGCAGATCAATCAGCCGGGGCGGATCGTCGCTGGCGCGGCCAACGGCGTGGATTGTCGGATAATTCCGCTTCAACAGTGCGTCTCCGGAGATCACTTTGACATCGGCCTTGAACCGGCGGCCCAGCTTGCGGGCTTCGCCCGCCAGTTGCGATGGGCCCATATCTTCGGCGGGGGTGTTGATCAGGTCCCGCACAAGGCCGATCGCATCGGCCATCGCCTTAACACGCGCTTTTGCAGTACGCGCGGGCCAGACCAGCGACGGCAGTTTCTTCGATTTCCCGGATTTGTAGGTATCGAACCGGTAGCACCCCAACGCCCAGCCGGTAGCCGCGGCAGTCGCACCGGCCGCGCTCATCCGGGCATCGATCCGGTAAGAACCATCGGGCAAAGCATTTGGCAGACCGGCGTAATCCCAGAGACCGTCATGGTTTTCGACGCCCAGCAGCACCCGGGAAAGCACTCCCGACCCGGAGGAAAACAGACTGATTTCGCCAGCCTTTGCCCGAAAACCTGACGCGCGAACCCAAGCCTGTACATCCTTTGGCTCTTTCTTGAGCCAGGCATTGAAGACAGCGGTTTCTACCGGCGTGATAGGAACTGTTTTGGAATCGGCTTTTGTTTTGAAACTGGTTGACACGCGCATTCCCCCTTTGGCGGATCAACTATAGCGGATGACCGTC
>CAJWUK010000213.1 GCA_913047365.1 uncultured Alphaproteobacteria bacterium
CCAAAGCCAAAGCCCAAGCCCGTGGTCAAAAAATCCGAACCCAAACCGCAGCTGAAACCCAAACCGCCGGCAGAAACAACAGTGGCTGCGAAATCGCCGCCGGCACCAAGGCCCAAACGGAAGCCAAAACCTCCACCGGACGAGTTTCAGTCGCTGCTCAAAAACCTCGCGAAGGAAAAAAAGCAGCGCAAAGCGGAACCGGAAAAGAAACCGGAAAAGATCGCCAGAAAGTCACCGCCCACACCAAAACGATCGGCCCTTCAGGAACGGATGATTGCTCAGGGACTGGTGCAGGCGATCAACAGTCAGGTGACGCCATGTTGGAAAATCCAGGCAGGAGCCAAGGATGCCGCCAATATACGGGTGGCGGTCAATATCCGTCTCAACCCGGACGGTTCTTTGGGGCGGCAGCCTCGGGTCCAGGATGCCGCCCGCATGAGAGAGGGCGTCGACGATTTTTTCCGCGCTGTTGCAGAGAGCGCGCTTCGGGCTCTTCGCGATCCGGCCTGCATGCCTTTGAAATTGCCATACGAGCATTACGATATTTGGAAAGAGATTTCATTCGTGTTTGATCCAAGGGAAGCGCTCGGCCAATGATAAATTGCTTCATATCGACAATATTTCGAAAGACCTTTCTTGGTTTTACGGCTGCGTGCCTGCTCACAATGCCTGCAAAAGCGCAGCTACAAGTCGACATTACCCGGGGAACGGTGGAACCGCTTCCTATCGCCATACCGGAATTCTTCGGAAATACCCCCCAGGAAATCGAAGCTGGCCGGAACATCGCCAATCTAATCTCGGCTAATCTGGAACGATCGGGTCTGTTTCGGCCCATCGACCGGCGAGCGTTTATTCAGCAGGTGTCGTCGCTAAGGGTTCAACCCCGGTTCAGTGATTGGCGCCAGATTAACGCCCAGGCTTTGGTGGCAGGAAATGTCCGGGCGCAGGCTGACGGTCGGTTGGGTGTGGAATTCAGGCTATGGGATGTCTTCGGCGAGGCCCAGATGACCGGTACGTACTCTCGCGCGGCACCGGAAGGTTGGCGCCGGGTGGCTCATATCATCTCGGACGAGATATACAAGAGGATCACTGGCGAGAGCGGATATTTCGATACCCGCATTGTCTATATATCGGAATCCGGGCCCGCCAAACGGCGCATCAAGCAGCTTTCCATCATGGATCAGGATGGCGCCAATCACCGCTTTCTGACCGATGGACGTGATCTGGTACTGACCCCCAGGTTTTCCCCCACTGCGCAGGAAATTACTTATCTGTCCTACACGGCCGGGCAGCCGAGGGTTTACCTCTACAATATCGATACGGGCCAAAAGGAAATCATCGGTGATTTTCCAGGCATGACCTTTGCGCCCAGATTTTCGCCGGATGGCAACAAAGTCATCATGAGCATGGCGAAGGACGGGAATTCTGAAATTTACACGATGGATGTGCGCACCCGGCGGGTCCGGCAGCTGACCCACCACCCTGCTATCGACACGTCGCCATCCTACGCACCCGACGGCCGTCGAATTGTCTTCAATTCAGATCGTGGCGGGTCGCAACAGCTTTATGTCATGGGCGCCAACGGGCGCGGTGTGAAACGGATCAGTTTTGGTGCGGGCAGGTATTCCACTCCCGTCTGGTCGCCGCGTGAAGACCTGATCGCCTTCACCAAATTCAGTTCCGGTAAGTTTTCGATCGGTGTAATGCAGCCGGACGGTCGGGGGGAACGGCTATTGGCGAATGGCTTTTTGGTTGAAGGGCCGACCTGGGCACCAAATGGTCGTATTCTGATGTTCTTCCGGGAACAGCCGAGAAACGGAGCAAGTGGTGGCGGCGCCAAGCTCTATTCCATTGATCTAACAGGTCACAACGAGCGGCTGATTGTGACGCCTGCAGGGGGGTCCGATCCCGCGTGGTCGCCGCTCATCAGTGTGGATGGATGATGCAATATACAACCTGCAGGGGGGTCCGATCCCGCGTGGTCACCGCTGGTACGCTAAAGATGACTTGCAGACGAATCACTTTTCGTTTGAAACTGCTGCAAGCAGCGCCCTCTGCCGTTGACAACTATTGTGGTTTTGTCCTACCGCATCGCAGCGATTTGGCGTCAGTAGATGCGGGTCAACCGATCCTGACAAACGTTCATTGGGGGAAAAATTTTATGCGTTTTTCTTATGTCATTTGCACCATCGCAGGCCTTGCCTTGGCCGCCTGTGAATCACCTCCCGAAGTGAATTCTAGCGCATCGGGCGATGGGTCGTCATCCTCGTCCAGCGGACAGTCTGGCAGTGGCGGACCGGTCACTAATGCGGTGACGTCGCAACCGGTTGCGGGGCAGAGCCCGGGAAGTGCCGAAGACTTCGTCGTAAATGTTGGAGACCGTGTTCTTTTCGGTCTCGATCGTTTCGATCTCTCACCGGAGGCGCGGACGACCGTCGAAAACCAGGTAACCTGGCTGAAACGATTTCCGGGTGTAACGGTTACGATTGATGGCCATACCGACGAAAGGGGTACCCGGGAATACAACCTCGCCTTGGGTGAGCGCCGGGCGAATTCCGTGCGCGACTACATGATCGCATTAGGTGTCGACCCCAACCGGATTAAAACGATTTCCTACGGTAAGGAGCGCCCTGTAGATCCGTCTTCGAATGAAGATGCCTGGTCAAGAAATCGTCGTGCCGTCACGGTAGTGGACGCCGGCACAGGCTAGCAGTCGCACATTCAAGCACTGCTACCCTTGGGGGGGGGAGCAATAACCGGTAACGAAATATGAAGCGTCGTTTCGATCTCATTAGATTTCATGTAGCTATTTCTAGCGTAGCGGGTTTACTGCTCGTGAGTCCTGCATTGGGGCAGAATACAGCGATGCAGGGGCTGCTGAACAAGGTCGATCGACTGCAGCGCGAGATTTCGACGCTGCAGCGGCAGGTTTATCGGGGGGAAAGTCTGCCGCCTGTCGCTGCGCAGCCCCTACCGGTCAAAACCGCCCCTCCAGATCCGCGAAGTGTGGCGCGAAGTTCGGTTCGGTTTACACAACTGGAAAACGAAATCCGGCGCTTGACCGGTCAGATGGAAGAGGTCGATTTTCGGATTAGGGAAATCCAGGCTCGTCTGGATAAGCTTGTCGCCGATATGGATCAGCGACTGACCGCAATGGAAGAGGACGGTCCGCCCGTTGGTGATGCCGCTGCTGCGCCCCGTGCGACCCTGGCTTTGACGCCGCTGCCTCAGGCGGCTGTACCGGCGTTAACACCGCCCCCACCCGCGACGCCCTTTCCCCCAAATATCGGGTCTCAACCGGGCGTGCTGGGCACTATTCCGAAGAATCTTGCTGTGACATCCCCCAAGGGGCCGGTAACTCCACCACCTGCACCACCGCCTTCCAAGACCGTAAGAACCAAGGTCGTTAAGCCTGCGGTAAAGCCGGCACTTCCCCCCGGAACGCCGAAATCACAATATGACTATGCGCTGTCGCTCATGCTTCAAAAGCAGGATTTCGCCGCTGCGGAAACCGCGCTCAAAGCCTTCATCGATCAGCACCCCAAGGATGGGCTTACGGAAAACGCCCATTACTGGCTCGGCGAAACATTTTACGTCCGAAAAAGCTATCAAGACGCTGCGTTCGCCTTCGCGGAGGGATTTCAGAAATTCCCAAAAGGAAGAAAAGCGCCGGACAGTCTGCTTAAACTCGGAATGTCCTTGAGCCGTCTGAACAAACAACGGGAAGCCTGCACGACCTTTGGCCGCTTGTCCGCCAAGTTTCCAAAAGCCAACCCGCGCCTAAAAGCCCGGGCCGACCGGGAACGCAGCCAGGCTAATTGCCGTTGAACGGAACGGCCGTGCCGAACGTGCAAAATGCAAACGATTTTATAGTTACTCCTCAGCGGTTTAGCCGCCTGATTGAAGATGCAGGTGTACTGAAAGACACGTCGACCATTGCGGTCGCTGTATCGGGTGGGCCAGACAGCATGGCGCTGCTGACTATGCTGGCGGAATGGGTTGGCAACCGAGGTGTTACGCTAAATGCTTTGACGGTTGATCACGGATTGCGTTCCGAATCCGCTTGGGAAGCCGCACAGGTCGCTGGTTGGTGCGGAAAATTGGGGATTGCTCACACTATCCTGCCATGGCTCGGTGAAAAGCCAGGATCAGGAATTCAGGAGGCGGCCCGCAAAGCAAGGTACAGATTACTGGAAGGCTGGTGTAACGCCAATGGGTGCGGCGTACTTTTTCTTGGGCACACGATGAACGATCAGGCGGAAACATTTCTTATGCGCATGAATCGGGGTAGCGGCGTTGATGGACTGGCGGGAATGCCATTGGTCTCATTCAGTGATGGTGTTCGGATCATTCGTCCATTGCTTTCTATATCCAAAGAGCGGCTAAAGGCGACGTTGTCGGGTAGATCGGTAGGCTGGATCGAGGACCCAAGCAATAAGGATGGCCGTTTTTCCCGTGTTGCGATTCGCCGCCAGTTGGACCGGTTCGAACGCATGGGTATTTCAATCGCTTCGGTAGCGGGCGCCGCCCGAATTTTTGGGCAGCTTAGGGCTGATGCCGAAAACGATTTGCGAAAC
>CAJWUK010000214.1 GCA_913047365.1 uncultured Alphaproteobacteria bacterium
GAAATCGTCGGCTCCGTCCCACCCCGCTGATAGCAAGCCGGTCCCGGCATTGCACCGGCGCTTTCAGGGCCCACTTCCAGCGTGCCGTCAGGCTGTACCCACGCAATCGAGCCACCGCCGGCACCGATGGTGTGAATATCGAGCTGCGGCACTTGGATCGGATAGGCGTCGATCTGGTTGGCGTGGCTAATTCTGGGCGTGAGTTGATGGATCAGTGCCACGTCGGTGCTTGTGCCGCCCATGTCGAAAGTGATGCAGTCATCGACCCCCGCCATCTCACAGATGCGAACCGCCCCGCCGGCGCCACCGACCGGGCCGGACAGGAACGTTCCCGCTGCAAAATCGGCCGCCTTATCAAGCGTCATTACCCCGCCGTTGGATCCCATGACGTTCACCGGCGCCGTAATGCCCTGTCCTTCAAGCTCACCCGCCAGGGTCTTCAGATAGGCGGAGATCACGGGCGTCAGGTAGGCATTCAGCACACAGGTCGAAAATCGTTCGAACTCGCCCTTTTCCGGTACTACGCCAGTAGAAGAACAGACGGGAATATCGCCGGCCATTGCCCTAAGTTTTTCCAACGCCGCCACTTCATTTTCGTCGTTGCGATAGGAGTTCATAAAAGCAACCGCGATGCTTTCAACGCCATTTTCGTTGAACTTGTCCATGATTGAGGAGAAATCGATATCGTTTGCCGATTTCAGCACTTCGCCGTCGGCGGCCACACGTTCCTCCACCTCCAACCGCAGATCACGGGATACAAGCGGTTTCGGCCGAACGAACTTAATGTCGAACAATCCGCCGATCAGGCGACGGGTGCGGCCGATTTCAAGCGTATCGCGGAAGCCGTCGGTGGTGACCAACCCTGTTTTTGCTCCCTTGCGTTCCAGAAGGGCGTTGGTGGCAATGGTGGTACCATGCACGAAAGCCCGGATGTCGGCGTAGTTGATCCCCAGTTTTTCGAGCGCGCCAAGCACACCCTCCCACTGACGTCCCGGAATGGACGGAACCTTTTCCGACAACAGTTCCTGGGTTTGAGTATCGAGACACAACAGATCGGTAAACGTGCCACCGACATCAATTCCCACAACATATTTCTGATCAGCCATCTTCCTACTCACGCTGCTGTTGCGGGCCGGGGGGTTGTGGCGCGTATCTCCACTCGATCGCCCGGTGCCGCGCCAAGGATGTCGAGGCTCGTGATGCTGACAACGACGGTTTGACCCTCTCCACCAATCTTGACCCACGCACGCAACGGAGCGCCACGTCCAGTGACCAACTCAACCAGACTACCCTCGGAAATCGCCAATGCATCGGCCGTTGCCTGCGGCACGATAAACTGGCGCCGCGGTCCGTCATTCAGTTCTTCATTCGACAGTTCCAGCACGACCGTAGACCGGTCATCAGACAGTTCAGAACGTTTTACTTTCGTAGCCGGTGCATCGACTGCGCCGTCTTTGATCACGACGCCAAACCGCGCCTCAGCATCCGCTTCCGACAGGTACTGCTCCTCGATATCGGCCCGTACTTTTTCGGGATCGCGCTTCAGGGGATCGCCGTACCCGCCACCGCCGGCTGTTTCTTCACGGACAATATCTCCGGGATACAGCGCAAATCCGGAAACCTTGCCGGGTGCGTCAGAGGGCTGAACCACTTCTCCATCACGGATAACCGTAAAGCTGTTGGAGACGCCGTTCGATGCGCCTTCCACACCATAGGGTGGGATAACGTTTTTCTCCGATATCACAGACAATGCACCCCGGCCCGACAGTATGCGAACGTCCCGGCGCAGACCGAAGCCGCCGCGGAATTCGCCATCGCCGCACATGCCTTCACGCACTTCGCAGCGCTCCACCCGCAGCGGAAACTGACCTTCGACCGTTTCTACCGATTGGATCGAGTTGAAATCCCCTTCGTTAAAACTGCGTACCGCATTCGATCCATCCGTTCCGGCAGAAGCGCCGGTGCCGCCGGCAGGCCACTCGTAATGGATGTAATTACCGCCCTTTCCGTCCGAGCCGGAAACGATGACGTGGTTCGCCCCGCCCTTAAGATCGCCGACCGTCATTTCGGGCGCGACCTGACCCATCGCCGCTGCGACCACGGAATCAATCAGGAATTTGCATTCCGCCATGCCGCCACAGGGTGCATTGTTTCGCGCATTTATGAACGTACCTTCCTCGGAAATGATCCTGATCGGGTTGAAGGAGCCCTGATTGATCGGTGTCTTTGGATCAAGAAACGATTTGACGATAGTCCCGACCGCATTCAACGCCATCGCCGGTCCACAGTTTGTTGGTCCGTTGGTCTGGCGCGACGTGCCCGTAAAATCAGCGGTGATCTCGTCGCCCTTCACCGTCAATTTCAGTTTTACGACCAGGGGATCGGGATTGGTGCCGTCGCTTTCGATATAGCCTTCCGCGAAATAGTCACCATCAGGGCGGGCGGAAATCTGTGTCCGCAGTTGCCGCTCGGACCGGTCAATCAGTTCCTCAATCCCGCCCAGAAGTCCATCGCCAAACCGGCTGAACAGCCGCCGCAGATGTTCTTCTGCCTTGCGGCCCGTACCAACCATCGCATTGAAATCGCCGAGACGTTCGGACCGCGCCCGCATGTTATTGAATAGCAGGTCCATGAAGGGTTCATTCAGCTTACCGCGTTCGCAAATTTTCGTTGGCTCAATCCGCAGACCCTCCTGGATGATTTCGTTCACCTTCCCCGACAGGCTACCCGGCGTCATGCCGCCGACGTCGTTCCAGTGGCAGCGCATCGCCGCGAACATCCCCAGCTTCCCGTCAAAGAAAACCGGATGCAGCATCAGCACATCATTTAGGTGTGTTCCACCTGTATAGGGGTCATTGTGCAGGAACAGATCGCCTTCGTTGATATCGTCCTTGAACGTCGCGACAACCTGCTGGGTCGAATATGGAACGGCGAAAATATGAATCGGGTGATCGGCCAGTCCCTGCGCCACTTGGCGACCATCCGCCGACATCAACGCGCAGGAAAAATCATGCCCTTCATAGATGATGGGCGCATAAGACGAATGAATGATGTTCGCCCGCATCTCGTTCACCACCGCGATCAGCGATTCACGGATCAGTTCCAGCTGTACGAGGTCCTTCATGACAGGCTCCGTTGCGGTCGGCATCTTTGTTGATTGGTGCGCTATGTAACATCGGGCGACCTTGAATCCAAGAAAATTTTACACTAATGTAAAATTATAGCCTGCGACAGTTACTTAACAGCCCGAAAACCCTTAAATTCCGGCCAAGAAGAGAGGCAACAGTCATGTCAGAGCCCACGGCCCACGTGGATACTTTCATCAGGGACAACATGCCCGGCCCGGAACTATGGCCGGATATGGACTATTCCGTGCTACCGGAATTGGCGGCCTATCCCGCTCGGTTCAATGTCGCCGAAGAACTGGTCGACAAACAGGTGGAGGCAGGATACGCCGACACTCCTGCCCTGATTTTCGGCGACGATACCTGGACATATCGCGATTTGATGCACCGCGCCAATCGGATCGCCAATGTGCTGGTCGAAGATTACGGATTCGTTCCGGGCGAACGGGTACTTATTCGGAGCGGCAATCATCCGATGTTGATTGCTTCCTGGCTGGCGGTTCTAAAAGCTGGCGGTGTCGCGATCACAACCATGCCCGTCCTGCGCGAACGCGAACTGGTATACATGATCAGTAAGGCGAAAGTCCGTTTCGCTATTTCCCATGACAATCTGGCGGAGGACATCGACAGGGCAAATTCCGTCGCGTCGGATATGGAACACATTCTCTATTTCGGTGCCGACCGCCCGGACGCGCTAGAAAAAGCGATGGAAGGCAAACCCAACGAATTCGACAATGTCGATACTTCTGCGGATGATCCCGCTATTATCGGGTTCACATCAGGTTCCACCGGCACTCCGAAGGGTACGCTACATTTCCACCGCGACATTCTGGCAGCCGCGGACTGTTTTATCGGCCACGTCGTAAAAATCCGTCCCGGCGATATCGTTTGTGGCAGCCCACAGATAGCATTCCTTTACGGGTTGTGCGCTTTCATCGCCGATACGTTCAGGTTCGGGGCAACAGCCGTTCTACTGGAACGCGGCACACCCGAATCCGTGCTACAAACCATCGAAAAGCACAAGGCAACAGTCTGCTTCTCGACCCCGTCAGGCTACAAGCTGATGTTGGACAAAGCACGGGATTACGACCTTTCGTCCCTGCGAGAATGCGTCGGCGGAGGCGAGCCGCTGCTGCCGGCCATTTTCAACGAATGGAAGGAAATCACTGGCGTTGAGATGATCAACGGGCTCGGCATCTCAGAACTCCTCCACATATTCATTTCGGCCAGCGGCGACAACATCAAGCCGGGCGCCATCGGCAAAGCCGTCCCCGGCTTCCAAGTCCGCGTCGTCGACGACAATTTCGAAGATGTCAAACCGGGCGAAATCGGGCTGATGATCGTCAAGGGCCCGAATGGTTGCCGTTATCTGGACGATATCGAAAAACAGGAGGCCTACATCCAGGATGGCTGGAACAAATCCGGCGATCTCTGCCGCATCGACGAGGA
>CAJWUK010000215.1 GCA_913047365.1 uncultured Alphaproteobacteria bacterium
GCGGGGAAAAGGTGACAAGCCGCATCAGGCCTCCTCAATACGCTTTGCGAGTGCGTCTCCGAACGCACGTGTTCCCAGAGGGCCGTCCATGTCGCGCGTACGGGTATCCACATTTGCCAGCAATGAATCGACCGCCGCTTCGGTCGCCGCCGCGGCTTCGACCAGCACGTTTTCGCCAGTCCTGCGGCCGATCCAGTCCAAAAGCATCGCGGTGCTGACCACCAGCGCGGTCGGGTTGGCGGTGTCGGTGCCCGCGATGTCCGGTGCCGCGCCGTGCGACGCCTGGGCAATGGCATAATCGTCGCCTGCGTTTATCGATGGCGCGAGACCCAACCCTCCAGAGAGTTCCGCCGCTTCGTTCGACAGGATGTCGCCGAACATGTTGGTCGACACCACCACATCGAACGCGCCCGGATCGCGTACCAGTAGAGAGGCCATGGCGTCGACAAGCACTTCTTCCACCTCGATTTTAGGATACCCAGCGCACACAGTCTGGGCGGCTTCAAGAAACAGCCCGTCGGACTGCTTCAGTACATTGCCCTTGTGGACGATGGCGAGGCGCTTGTTACGCGTCATGGCAATGTCGCACGCCGCACGCACCACCCGTTCCGATCCCTGCCGCGTGATCTTGCGGACTGCCAGCGCCAGGTCCTCCGTCGGCATGAATTCGCCGGAACCCGCGAACATGGTGCGGTCGGCATAAAAGCCTTCAGTATTCTCGCGCACCACCACCAAATCCATCTGCGCCAGCGCGGGGGTGCCGGGCCGGCTGCGACTGGGCCGGATATTGGCGTAGAGATCTAGTTGGCGGCGGAAGGTCGCTGATGGGTTAATGCCCCCCTGGTCCGGCAGCGGATAGGCGGCGGTATCCACCGGTCCCAAGATTACTGCATCCACGTTTTTGGCGTGATCGATAAGGTCTTCTGGGACAGTGGAACCGTGGGATGCAAGCGCCGGTTCTCCCACATCCCGTGTTTCCATTTCAAAACCCAGGCCGTACTTTCTGTTCATAGCGGCCAGTGCCTGCTCCGTCGCCTCCATGATTTCTGGGCCGATTCCGTCGCCCGGTAGTAGTAGTATCTTCATCTTCGGTTCCAGATTTTTTCCTCTCCGAATATCCGCTACGTTTGGCAAATGTCCAGAAGCTTCATCTACCAGCCTCATGTTCGGCAGTTCGGCAGCACGACCATCACACCAGATATCGCGATTGACCGGGTTTACGTGGCTGGTGGCGGGATACCCGCGTCCATGCCGGTATCCTGGCTGGCATCGGACGTGCTTTTGTAACATCCCAAAGGTGATCCTCTCGGTGCTGCTGCAATAGTTCTGGCGGCGGCCAGCTATGTTGTAGTGGTCTCCGCGGGCGCTGTTATGAACAGCACTCTGCCGGTCGCGCGTCAGGCGTGGCGGCTCGAGGATATCTCGGATGTTTACGCGCGCATGATGCTTGGGTCGCGGGCGCTGAAAAACGGTTCGGTTTTAGAAAAAACGGCGGTTCTCGTGGATGAACTGACGTCCCCCGAAGACCTGATGAAAAGCCTTGGCAGCCGGTTGTTATTCGACAGTGTGTTTTACTTTCTTTCTTGATCAGGCGGTTCCCCAGACATCGCCTGCGATATCCAGCATCATTTTTAGCTTCGCGGTCTGTTCATCAAAGGTGATCTTGTTGCCAATATCTATGGAGGCGAACCCGCATTGCGGGCTGAGGGCAAGATCGTCGAGCGCAACAACCTCTGCGGCTTCGTTGATGCGGGCGCGGATTTCCTCCGGGTCTTCTATCTCGCCGGTCTTGGTGGTGATCAGGCCGAGGACCACCCTGGTCCCTTCCGGCATGAAGCGCAGCGGTTCGAACCCGCCGGAGCGGTCATCGTCATATTCCAGGAACCAGGCATCGACATTGACACGCGGAAACAGTTCTTCCGCCATGGCGTCGTAACTGCCCGCCGCAATCCACTGGCTTTGGGCGTTGCCGCGGCACAGATGGATGGAGATATTGGTATCGGCGGACCGTTTATTGATACAGGCGTTGATCACGTCGCCGTATAGCCCCAGCAGTTTATCCGGGTCTTCGCCGATTTCGGCGGCATTAACCCGCAGCCGGTCATCCAGGAAATAGGTCAGAACTGGGTCGTCGATCTGGATATAGGTGCAGCCGCGGCTTTCGAGCGCGGCAATTTCGTCCTGATACAAGGTGATGATGTCCGCCCAGAAATCATCCATGGACGGATACACGTCTTGGCTGACCGCCTGGCGACCGCCATGGAAATGGATGCGACTGGGGGACGGGATCATCATCTTGACGGTTTTTGACGTGCGACGGTTCAGATAGTCGAAATCGTCGACAGATATCGTGCCGCCGCCCGAAATCTTGCCGGTGGTCAACACGTTTTTGGGCACGTAGTTGCCGCCGTGTTCCGGGTTCTGGCGGAAAGCCGAGCCCTGGTCTGGTTCGCTGATCTCGATGCCGGAGATGGCGGAAATGAAATCGATCCACCAGTTCTCCCTCCGGAATTCACCATCCGTGACCGCCTCCAGGCCCAAATTTTCCTGCATCTTTACGCATTCTGCGATGGCTTCGTCCTCCAACGCGCGTAATCCGTTGAGCGACATGTTGCCGGCTTTCCAGCGGGTGCGGGCATCCAGCAACTTTTGCGGGCGCAGCAGGCTGCCGACCTGGTCGGCGCGAAAGAACGGTTTGGTAGACATGGGGGAATCTCCCGTTTAATCCGTGTCGTGGCAATTTGATTTTCGCCTTTCCTTTGTCACCTTCCGGTCAAGCTCAAGGGTGACAAAGGAAAGTTAAGGGTGAATTGCACTTGCCTATCTCACCCCTGATTTTTCAATGGCAAGTGGAACCGCTTCAATGCCGAGCGGTGCCATCAGGTGGACGCCGGCAATGCCTTCGATGTCGGCATAGGCCGCGATCAGTTCGGCGCAAATGGCGGTGCCTTCCGCCTTCTGATCCGCCGCGCCTTCCAGGCGGTCAATCAGGGTATCGGGGATAGTCGTGCCCCACAGGTTTTCCCGCATCCAGCGGGCGGATTTGGCGGATGCTAGCGGACCGATGCCGATCAGCACGCCCGCCTTTTCAACGATACCGTATTCGACCAGCCCGGCCGCATATCTCTGCACCATGTCCGTATCGAAGCAGAATTGGGTCTGAAAAAACCCGGCCCCGGCCTCGACCTTGGCCAGCAGGCCATCCGGTTTCCAGCGGTCGTCGGCCGGGTCCATGGGTGTGTCGGCGCCGCCGATGAAGAATTTCGGCGGGGTTTTTATCTCGCGCCCCGACGGGAGATCGCCCATATCGCGCATGCGGGCTGCGCATTCCATCAGGTCGCGGCTTTCGTAATCGAACACGGGTTTCGCGTCAGGTTGATCGCCGGCGGACGGATCGTCGCCGCGCAGGATCAGCAGGTTTTCTACACCCATTGCGGCCCCGCCGAGAAGGTCCGACTGCAGAGCAATGCGGTTGCGGTCGCGGCAGGTGAACTGGAGCACCGGCTCGATCCCAATTTGAAGCAGCAGAGAAGCCGCGACGACGCTGGACATATGTGTCCGCGCGCTGGCGCCATCGGTAACGTTGGCGGCGTCGACATGACCTTTCAGGACGGAGGCCTTGGACAACAGGTCATCCGGGTCGGCAGACAACGGCGGCGAGATTTCCGCCGTGATGGCGAATTTTCCGGTGGCAATCGCGTCGGAAAGTTTGCTCATCAATCCCTCCGCCGTGAAACCACAAACGACTCGTCGTTAAACCAGAGACCATTGTTTTCCCGGAGCACATCACTGGTTGCCTCGAGATAGGAGTTGTCTGCCATTGCGGCTTCCAGACGGTCGTCCTCTATTTGAGCGACATAGACCGCGGCGTTCCACGCTGCCATCAATGTCGACGTGCCGATCGACGACCCGATCTCGGTCGGCAGGGTGTGCATCACATACCGGAACAAGGCACGTTTGTCGGCGGCGGCCGTGAAGTTCATATCACGCCCGTCGCGCCCCAATTCTCTCTTCAGAGCCTGAAGCAATGTTTGCCGGTTATGGTGGAAGGGGTCCTCGTCCGGCCAGACCCTGTTGATGATCTCTGTACCCGGATCGTTGCCGTGGGAATGAATGGTCAGCATACGCCCGCCCGGCGCCAGCGCACGGGCCAGCGGCGCCAGTACCCGTTTTACCTTGAGTTCCAGTGACGCCCGCAGGCGGAAG
The DNA here is from genome assembly GCA_913047365.1 of uncultured Alphaproteobacteria bacterium. Classification (GTDB taxonomy): domain Bacteria; phylum Pseudomonadota; class Alphaproteobacteria; order MPNO01; family UBA830; genus CAJWUK01. The sequence goes on from CAJWUK010000215.1 coordinate 4,207, forward strand.
GGCTGCGACGCGATAATCAGGTTGTAATCCTTGGTCGCCAGGCCGGGCCGGGGAATGATGTTGTCGAGCAGCAGTTTGTGATCTTCGCGGTACAGGATCATCACCGACGGGCGGACATACAGGGGATTGCCGGTCTTTTCGCTGGTTCGCACCTGCCAGCCATCGGCGATATCGGGCTCCAAGGCGGCGATCTGTTCCTCAAATTCGTGCGCGGAGTTGCCTTCTAGCGCCACCGTCTGCCAGTTCAGGCGCGCCGCGTTTTCCGGCGCGCGCGGCATTAGCGACGGCGCCTCAGCGTAGAACATGTTGGTGATCACCACCACCATGGCAGGGTGCTCGTTGAACCGGTCCG
>CAJWUK010000216.1 GCA_913047365.1 uncultured Alphaproteobacteria bacterium
CCTCAATCCGTTTGTTACCTTCGAAAGCCAGCCGGTTGATGATCGGGTTTTCCACGATGCGAACAATGACATCCGGCCCTGTCTGGCGAACTGTCACATCCGCAAACAACCCGGTCGCAAACAGAGCTTTCAAGGATTTATCTAGAGCAACCGGCGTTATCCGGTCGCCGGGCCGTAGCCCCATATACGACCGGACCGACTCCGCTTCTATTCGCTGAGATCCCTCGACTTTGACCTGCCTTAGCCTTTCACCCAAAGCCTGGGCGTTGGGGTCCGATATTGGCCAAACCATCAGGGTCGCCAAAAAATACAGCAGCGAAACTTTACTTAGCCGGCTCAAACCCCGTTCCCACCCAACAAACATTACGTAACCAGATTCACAAAGAGATCGACAAGACGGAGCTGAACCAGATCATTCCATGTCGCAAACACCATTAACGCCAATACCATCGCCAGCCCGAAGCGCATACCATATTCCTGCGCACGTTCGCCGATTGGTTTGCCCCTCACGGCTTCCATTGCGTAGAACAACAAATGCCCACCGTCCAGCATCGGCACGGGAAAAAGGTTTATCAGCCCCAGATTGATCGACAGAACTGTCGCAAACATTAAGACGTTTATCAGTCCGGTTTTCCAGACGTCACCCGACATCTGCGCGATCCGGATCGGTCCGCCCAATTCCTTCGTATCCCGCGTGCCATTGATAATCTGCCCGATGGCGGAAAAGATGCTTCCGGTCAACACATAGGTCTCATGCGTCGCCTGCAGCAGGGCTGAAACCGGCCCGTGCTGGATTAATTGTCTATCTGCGCCGGTACGCTTTATGCCCAAACGGCCGTATCGCTGCGTTCCGAAACGCCCTTCCTCGTCCACGATATCAGGTGTCGCCGTCAGTGCCACCCGCCGGCCATCGCGCATCACCTGAAATTTCAACGGTAAGCCGGGATACAGACGAACCGCCCGAATAACCTCTTCAAACCGGTCGATCCGAGACCCTTCAATTTCCACGATCACGTCGCCGGGCATGAAGCCTGCACGTTCAGCCGCTGAATTCGCGACCACATCGCCAACATCCGCCGGCGTCGTCGGCTGGCCGATTGTCATGAAAATCCCCGTCAGAATGACGACGGCGAAGAGGAAATTAGCCAAAGGTCCGGCGAAGACGATAAACGCGCGCTGCGCCAGCGACTTGGTGTTGAAAGCAACAGCCGCGTCGGCCTCCGACATCCTACTTTCCGGCGATTCCTGACCCTGCACGACCTGCATCTCGCCGAACATCTTCACGTATCCCCCAATGGGAAATAGGCTGAACTTCCAACGCGTGCCGTACCGATCTGTGCGTCCAAACAGTTCCCTGCCGAAGCCGACGGAAAATACCTCAACGCGGACTTTGCAGTAACGAGCGGCAAGGTAATGTCCAAGCTCGTGGACAAAAACGAGGACCGTCAAGACCACCAGGAAGGGCACAAACCAGGTATCCGCGAGAAAATCCATCATCGGGTTATTTTCCGGCTATGGTGCACAACTCTTCCTGCAGGTAACTGGTTGCAAAGCTAAGCTTCCAGGCGCGTTTCGGCCAATAGCTCACGAGCAACGCGCCGGGCTTCACTATCGATCGAAAAAACATCTTCCACAGAACTAATTTCCGATGCCGGAACGGTCTCCAGAGCAGCGGAAACGATATGGGGAATATCCAGAAAACCAGTCTTACGATCCAGAAAACCCGCGACCGCCTCTTCGTTCGCCGCGTTCAGGATAGTAGGTGCAGACCCGCCCGCTTTCAAGGCTTCTCGGGCCAAACGAAGCGAAGGAAACCGTTCGGAATCAGGGGCTTCGAAGCTAAGTGTTCCAATTTCGCCGAGGTCCAGCCGCGGGCTAGGAGCCACCATCCGCTTTGGCCAGGCAAGGGTGTATGCGATCGGTGTCCGCATATCGGGGGTACCCAGTTGCGCTAGAACCGATCCATCCACGTATGCCACCATGCTGTGGATGATCGATTGCGGGTGAACTAAAATGTCTATTCGGTCTTCCGGAAGGCCAAACAAATAGTAGGCCTCTATAAGCTCCAAACCTTTATTCATCATCGTCGCGGAATCGACAGATATTTTGGCTCCCATATCCCAGTTTGGATGGGCAACGGCCTGTTCCGGCGTCACATGGCGCATCTCTTCCAGGCTTGCTGCCCGGAACGGGCCGCCGGAAGCCGTCAGTATAATTTTTTCGATGGCATCCCGGCGATCGAATTCGAATACCTGAAAGATCGCATTATGTTCCGAATCGACGGGCAAAAGTGTCGCGCCGCTGCGCGCTATTTCATCGAGCATCATGTCGCCAGCACAAACAAGGCATTCCTTATTGGCAAATGCCACAACCGCTCCCTGACGAACCGCTTCCAGCGTCGGCGCTAGCCCGGCAGCGCCGACGATTCCTCCCATAACCCAGTCTACCGGCCGTTGCGCTGCTGCGACAATCGCCTCAGGCCCGGCAGCCACCTCCGTATCGGTTCCTGCCAGCGCGTCCTTCAAATCCTGGTACCGATCCGCATTTCCAATAACCGCAAAACGCGCATGATAAGTCTTTGCCTGTTCTGTCAGCGCGGCAACGTTATTGAAGGCTGTCAGCGCTTCGACCCGGTACGCGGAAGGGTTTCGGCCGATTAGATCGATCGTGCTGCAACCGATAGAGCCGGTTGAGCCCAGAATAGTTATTCTTCTGGGATTTTCCGTGCGGTTGGCTTCGCTCACGCTCATTTAAACCAGCTCTCCCCTGCCAGAATGAGAAGTATTGCAAGCGCCGGGGCTGTCAAAAGCAGCCCGTCTGTCCGATCCAGCAAGCCGCCATGCCCGGGGATCAGCGCGCTGGAATCCTTAACTCCGAAGCGCCGTTTGAACTTCGATACACCCAAATCGCCAATCTGGGCCAAAATTGCCGTCACGATCCCCGCTCCAACCGATACCCCAATGGCAATGCCGGAGATTTCCGACAACCAAATAACACTCCAGATTGCGGCCAACAACACTCCGCCGCCGAGCCCCACCCAGGTCTTGTTAGGACTAATGGCCGGGGCGAGCTTTGGCCCACCGATTATGCGTCCGAAGAAATAACCTCCGGTATCGGTAAACCAGACTGCAAAAATCAGCCAAATCATAAGGATTCGGCCCGATTCTGGAAAATCACGGATCCAGAGAAAACCGAGACAAAATATACCGATAATCGTAATACCGATCGCAAGCCAGATCAGCCGTGAATCGTTGTTTCGCCTGCCAACCAGGCCACAAATCAACACTCCCACCGCCCCGAGGATTACAAAGGTAAGAAAATAGAAATAGTACCCGATCAGAACGACGACCACGGCGCCAATCGCAAACCATCCGACGAAACATTTCTTCCCATCCAACGCAATCTTCGACCATTCCCAGATCATCAGCACGCCCATGGACCAGACAAACAGATCGAACCACGGACGGCCGTAATAGGCGGCAATGACAAACGGCGGCGCCAGCATGAGCGCTGAAAAAATTCGCAAACGAAGATTTCCAGAATTTTTTCGAGGTTCAGGCGTTTGTTCCGCCATATCGCCTTTCGCGGCGGCCAAATTCAACGATTGCGCTTTCGAGATCGTCCCGGGAGAAATCGGGCCAAAGCACATCGGTGAATACCAATTCTGAATACGCGGCCTGCCACAACAGGAAATTGCTGATCCGCTGTTCTCCGCTGGTCCGGATGATCAAATCCGGATCGGGAATTCCGACGGTGAACAAACGTGTCTCAAGCGAGTTTTCGTCGACATTTTCGAGATCCAGTTCCCCCGCAGCCACGTCCTCCGCAAGCTTTCGCGCCGCCGCCGTAATTTCCTGGCGGCTGCCGTAGCTCAGGGCCACGGTAAGGTGAAGTTGGGTATTGTCCCTTGTCTTCTGTTCGGACATTTCGATAAGCGATACAACGTCCGGTTCCAGAAGCGACCGGTCGCCGATGAAACGAATACGAACCCCTTCTTTATGCAATTCCGCGATTTCCTTTCGCAGATACAACCGAAGTAGCCCAATCAGGTCGGCGATTTCCTTTGCCGGGCGTTTCCAGTTCTCCAGCGAAAATCCGTACAGCGTCAGATACCGGACGCCCAGTTGCTTGGATGCCTTTACCGTTCGCCGAACCGCTTCCGCCCCCTGTGCGTGACCTGCCGTGCGCGGCAGACCGCGTGCCTGCGCCCATCGGCCGTTGCCGTCCATGATAATCGCTACATGGACGGGATCACCATTGCTGTCGGGTTGGGAAGGAACTGGTTTCAAACAACTATACCTGAAGAATTTCGGATTCCTTTGCCGCGACTGCGGCATCGATGGTTTTTATGGTGGTGTCCGTCAGGTCCTGGACTTCATCCGCCCAGGCACGCTGTTCGTCCTGCGAAATATCGCCGTCCTTTTCCATCTTTTTCAGCATGTCGATGCCGTCGCGGCGTACGTTTCTGACCGCAACACGCGCCTGTTCGGCGTATTTGCTGGCCACCTTGGTCAT
>CAJWUK010000217.1 GCA_913047365.1 uncultured Alphaproteobacteria bacterium
GCCGGTCGCCCGGAAGGTCCCAACACGCCGTATCGTTCCACCAGCCCGGTTGGAAGATCGCGGCCGTCGGGAGTCGCCAGCCAGAGCCGCATCAGATGGCGAACCTGGCAGGGACCGTCCTTGTAGTGGGATCGCCGATGCAGCGCGACATGATTATGCAGAAGCTGGATATCGCCCGGTTCGAATTCCATTGAAAAGGCGAGTTCTTCCGCCAGCTCGGTGATGAATTCCAGGGCTTCGGTCTGGTTATCGGTGAACCGCGGCAGTTCTCCGAACCGCTGAGCGGAACGGATGTATTTGCCCTGCCAGCTCGTGACAAGCTTGCCGTTCACATAGTTGAACACCGGCAGCGACCACCACGGATCTTTTCCATCCGGCACCTCGCCGCGCCGGTCCCGGTACCACGGCTTTGCGAGTTCGGCGGCCAGATCGGGCCGGCGGGTGATCATCTCGTTATGGATGGCGACCGAGCTGACGAAATAGCTCTCGCCCCCAACTGGCGAGGTCTGGAGACACAGAAGGCCGACTACATCGCAGGAATCGGCGTGCCACGGCAGGTCGGCGTTAGTGTGATAGCCGCGATGGGTGCTGGTTTCGAAATCGTCGCCGGTGAGGTTCTTCACATGCCCGAGGAGGTGGCCCTGGCCGTTCTGTGAGACCGGCACTCCCAGGCGGATTCCTATGCCCCAATAGGCGATGGCTGCCTGGCGGCGGGAATAGCGGTCGACCGGTAGACCTTTGATCAGGGCAACACCCCGGCCGTTGAGGAGTTGGTGACTAATCTCCGAAAGCCGGTCGCGCAGGCGGGACAGGGGAAAGGTTTTCTCGGTAATATCGGCGATATCTGCCGCCGAGTACTCCGCTACGGCGATAGCGGCATCAATTTCGGCGATATCCGTCTCTGTTAGCCGGTAAATCCAGTCATCGGACGCGGCCAGATCGGCGGCGCGCCAGTCGGCGGGATCATCGACCGGCGGCATGATTTCAGAAACCTTCTCTTTCAGAGTTCCGTCCTTTCCCAGAGTTGCCGCGGCGAAGTATAGTCGGCTCCGAATAAGGATAACAGACGGAGGGGGCGTTCACGTGGGCGAATACGGTATAAGCCAGCCGGTTCCGAGGTTTGAAGATTCTAAACTGCTGACCGGCGGTGGGGATTTTATCGATGACGGCAATGCGCATGGCCAGCTTTACGGGTGCGTCGTGCGATCGCCCCATGCCCATGCCGATATTGTTTCTATCGATGCGTCTGCTGCCCTCGCCATGCCGGGCGTCGTTACCGTCTATACTGGCGCGGATTACCGCGACGGCGGATGGGGACCCATTCCCCATATCGGCCCGCCTGTCACGCGCCGGGAAGGCGCTGAGCTTAAGCTGCCGGGTTTCTTTCCGCTTGCGCCGGAAAGAGTACGCATGGTCGGCGAGGGCGTTGCCTTTGTGGTGGCCGAAACCCAGGCCCAGGCAAGGGATGCCGCCGACCTGGTGAAGGTGATTTACGAAACCCTGCCGGCCTCCGCCGACACGGTCGCTGCGCTGGACAGCGACACCCCGGTGCTGTGGGAGGACATCGGCGACAACGAGGCGCTGGTCTTTCATCTGGGAGACAGGGAGGCTACGGAAAAGGCTTTTGCCGCTGCCGATCATGTCGTGGAGCACCGGTTCAACATCAACCGGGTTCTGGGCAACGCGATGGAGATGCGCGCCTGCCTTGCGATCCACGACGTGAGGACGGACCATTACACGTTGCGCGCGCCGGTCCAGCATCCCTGGGTGGTGCGAAAAGTGCTGGCCAATGCGGTGATCGGGACCGATGAAATGCAGATCCGGGTGATTGCGCCCGATGTCGGCGGCAGCTTCGGCATTAAGGCGAATTTGTACCCCGAATACATGATCGCGCTGTTCGCAGCGAAGGAAACAGGGCGGCCGGTCAAGTGGGTCAGCGACCGGACCGAGGCCTTCCTCAGCGATTTTCACGCCCGCGATAACGTGGCCGATGCCGCGCTGGCGCTGGACAAGGACGGAAATTTTCTGGGGTTCCGCCTGCGCAATCTGGTCAATATCGGGGCGTATTTCTCGCCCATTGGCTCCGGCCCGGCGACGAACAATCTGGGTTCGTTGTCCGGTGTCTACACAACACCGGCTGCTCATGTGGAGGTTGTCGGAGTCTATTCTAACAGTCATCCCACCGCGCCCTATCGCGGGGCGGGGCGGCCCGAAGCAGCGTTCATTATTGAGCGCCTGATCGACGTGGTTTCCCGCGAGCTGGATTTTGATCCGGTGGAGCTGCGGCGGCGGAACATCATTCCGGTCGATGCGATCCCGTTCAAAACGTCACTGGTGTTCACCTACGATTCCGGCGAGTTCGAAAAGAACATGGATGAGGCGCTGGAAATGGCTGGTCACGCCGGTTTTGCCGGACGCCGTGAAGAGGCGAAAGCCCGAGGTATGCTGCGTGGCATCGGCGTCGCCAATGCCATCGAACGCGCCGCGCCACCCGGCGTCGAAACCGCCGAAATCCGGTTCGATCCGTCCGGCACTGTCACTATTCTGTCCGGCACCACTCATCAGGGGCAGGGCCATACGACCATGTACACCCAGCTTATTTGTGACCGGCTGGGACTGGAAGCCGATCAAGTACGGGTGATCGAGGGCGATACCGATCGGCTGGCATTCGGGATGGGGGCGGGCGGATCACGGTCGTCGGCGATGGGCTCGGCGGCATTAATGATGGCGACTGATAAGATCGTTGAAAAAGGCAGCCGGGTAGCCGCCCAGATGCTGGAAGCCGCGGTGGAAGATATTGAATTTACCGACAGCGCGTTTACCGTCGCCGGAACTGACCGAAATATTGGACTGAAGGAGGTTGTCGCCAATGCCTTCGCCGGGGCGAACCTGCCGGACGGCATGGAGCCCGGGATGACCGCCCATGCGGCCTATCAAGGCAAGGTGGCAAGCTATCCGAACGGGTGTCATGTGTGCGAGGTGGAGATCGACCCCGAAACCGGCGTGGTCGAGGTGCTGAAATATGTTGTCGTAGATGATTTCGGCACCCTGCTGAATCCGCTGCTGGTTCATGGCCAGGTGCATGGCGGCGTCGCGCAGGGAGCGGGACAGATTTTGCTGGAAGATGCCGTCTACGACGACGAAGGCCAGCTTTTGACCGCGTCATTCATGGATTACGGCATGCCGCGGGCGGATGATTTCTGCAGCTTCGACGTAAAGGCCAATTCGGTACCAACCGCCACCAATCCGCTGGGTGTGAAGGGTGTCGGCGAGGCCGGCACGGTGGGGGCGATGCCGGCGGTCATGAACGCCATCGTCGATGCGCTGGCGCCGCTGGGCATCCGCGATTTCGACATGCCGGCGACGCCGTCGCGCGTATGGGCGGCGATCCGTGAGGCGAGAACATCTTAGGTGGCGGTCTGGCAGGCCGCGCTGAAGTGTTTATTCTGTATGCATGACTGATAACCTCAATACACTTAGCGCTCAAGAAATAGCTAAGGGCATTGACTCTGGCGACCTCACTGCCAACGCCGTCGCTGAGGACTGCCTCGCCCGTATCGAAGAGCGGGATGTGGACGTGAAGGCTTGGGAATTTCTCGATCCGGAACTTGTTCGGGCTCAGGCGCGTGCCATTGACGGAAGCTCGGAAAAAGGGCCCATGGCGGGCGTGCCCGTAGGCGTAAAGGACATTATCGACACGCGGGATATGCCGACCGGAATGGGGTCTCCCATTTACGACGGCCACCGCCCGCTCACGGATGCGTCCTGCGTAGCGCGGCTGCGGGCGTCGGGTGCAATCATCATGGGCAAGACCGTCACTTGTGAATTTGCTGGACTTGAACCCAGGCAGACCCTCAACCCCCATGATCCCTCGCGGACGCCGGGCGGATCGTCTAGCGGCTCCGCCGCGGCCGTTGCGGATGAAATGATCCCCGTTGCCTTTGGCACGCAGACTGGGGGTTCGGTTGTGCGGCCGTCGTCCTATTGCGGGGTGATCGGCTACAAGCCCAGCTTCGATACTTTCAGCCTGAACGGTGTTTTTCCGGCGGCCGAAAGCCTAGATACCCTCGGTTTGCATGCACGTAGCATGGACGATATCGAACTAGTGACGTCGACGTTGCTGAATCGGCCCCACACGCCGGCGCCCGATCTACCGAAACCGCCCATCGTCGGTCTGTGCCGGACATCGATGTGGGATCAGGCGCAGCCGGAAACCAGGGAGGCGGTCGAGGCGGCTGGAAAGGCAATGGGTGAGGCGGGTGCCACCGTTCAGGATTTTGAACTGCCGGAAGAATACAATTGGCTAGCCGACGGGCGCGGCGTGGTAAATGCGCGCGAGCGCGCCATCGTTATGGCCGATCACTGGACCAACAACCGGGACGCCATCAGCGAGCGGTTGCAGGTGACGGTCCGGTCCGGGTTGGATACGTCCTATGACGATTACATGGATATCGTGCATCTGATGGAAACCTGCCGTGCACGAATGAACCAGAG
>CAJWUK010000218.1 GCA_913047365.1 uncultured Alphaproteobacteria bacterium
CATCGTTGAATCCTTCAACGTCGGCCTTCTGCGCAAAGTAAAGATAACGGCGGTTGGCCTGGGATTCACCGGCAAAGGCGTCTTTCAGATTTTGTTCGGTCTTGGTTCCACCAAGTGACGGCATTGTCACCCTCCTTTTTCGTGTTTGTAACGTCGGTAGCTACGACCTCGGAATTTGCATCTTCAGTCCAGACTGCCTGTGGCCCCGGCTGCCCGCCAAGGGGAGCCGCTTTGCCCCCGAAAGCTGCCTCCGATAGGAGAAACAGACAGTGAGAATATAGGCGCACCGAAAGGGCGCGTCAATAATCTGGAACAATTCTAATGTATAAAGGTGGCCCGAAAGCTTCAGTTAGCCAGACCGGAAACGCGAACGATCACATCAACCCGGCTAACGGTCGTGCCAGCGGGCGCATTGGGCAATTGAGAGACCCGGACCTGATCATTAGGGATGTCTTCTAGACGGCCAATATCTTCATGAAAGAAATGATGATGATCGCTGGTATTGGTGTCAAAAAAGGACCGACCCGAATCGACCACGACTTCGCGCATCAAACCTGCATCGGTAAACTGGTGAAGCGCGTTATAGACCGTCGCCAGCGACACGCTGACACCGGCGTTCTTCGCTTCTTCATGCAGTGCTTCAGCGGTAACGTGGCGGTTGTCGGATGCCAGCAAAAGCTTGGCCAGCGCAATCCGCTGTCGCGTGGGCCGAAGCCCCGCATTCTTCAGGCGGAAAATCACACCGCTATAGGGCCGTGTATTGGTGTCGGACGATGCCATTTATTCCGTATAAGGCCCATTGGATCCGATTTAAAGCCAAAAATTCCAGGCGGAAACCACACCTTTTGGAATTTGCCCAAACTGCAGCGCTTGCACACAGACCTATGCCGGTTCAGTTCCCGGTGTGTAGCTGATCAACCAATTCCTTAACCGTGGGAATGAACCCGTTCGAATAGAACGGATCCTCCCGGAACTTGTAGGCGTTATGACCGGCGAACATCAGTTGTTCGTCCACCGTTTCGCCGTGGGCAATATCCTGTAGGGTTTTCTGGATGCAGTAAGAGCGCGGATCGGGCCGCCGACCCGTCGTCCCCAGTTCGTTCTGAGCCCAGTTGGAAAACTGGCACTGGGACAGACAGCCCATGCATTCGGATTGATCCGTCCTGATCTGCCTGGACTTTTCCTGGGTCACGAAAATGACAGTCGAATCCGGCGTGCGCATGCCTTCTGTAAAATCTTCTGACATCCACTTTTCCGCCCGCTTTCGGTCTGCAGGGGCTAAGTAAATCCGCCGGCCGCGCAGCCCAATCTGAAATTCTTCGGACAATTCACCGACCGGTTCTTCGGCAAAAGCAATCTGGCGGCCGGACCGTTCCTTCAATTCGTTCATAAAGACATTATGCACAGCGGACGAATAGAACCCGGTCGGGCTGTACTTGTTCAGGTAAACATCACCCTCTTCCAAATCCAGAAGACGGCGTTTCCATTCTTTCGAAATGGGACTTTCTTGGGTCAGAAGCGGCCGGGTTCCGAATTGGAAGGCCACCGGCGCGATATCCGGATCTTCGATCCAGTCCTCCCAGTCGCGCAGAAACCAGACTCCGCCGGCCATCACGATCGGCACATGGTCGAGACCCAGGCCATTCATCATCTTGCGAAGTTCGACGATCCGCGGACGCGGATCTTCGGGTTTTTGGGGGTCTTCACTGTTTGACAGCCCGTTATGGCCGCCAGCTCGCCAGGGGTCCTCATAGACCACGCCGCCCAGCCATTGGGGGAATTTGTGATAGGCGCGTTTCCACAGCGCACGGAACGCGCGGGCCGAGGAAACGATGGGGTAGTAATAGACGCCGTAATCGGCAGAAATCTCGGCAATCCGGTATGGCATGCCGGCGCCGCAGGTCACCCCGTGGATCAGACCCCGTGCGCCGGTCAGCACGCCATCGAGCACCCGTTCTGCTCCTGCCATTTCCCATAAGACGTTCATGTGAATGCGGCCTTCGCCGCCGGCCATGTCATGGGCGATCCGGGCCTGGGCGATACCGCCCTGAATGGCATAGGCCAGTAATTCTTCGTGACGGTCGCGACGGGTTCGTCCCTGATAGATCACCGGGATTAGCTTCCCGTTTTCATCGTAGGAATCGGCATTGACGCCGGAAAACGTGCCGACCCCGCCGGTGGCTGCCCACGCACCCGAGCTCTCGCCGTTGGACACGGCAATACCCTTGCCGCCCTCCACAAGAGGGGCGACCTCTTTGCCGGAAATGACAAGAGGTTTCAGCGGTTTCAGTACCGTTCTCCCGGGCAAATCAGCCGTCTGTAGAATATTATATTAAGAGATTTGAAAACGACCAGTCCTCCCACCCAAATCGGTGGTGAGAACTGGCCGTTTGTTATCTGGTGAGCTACCCGTCTGCGGCTTCGGCCTTTTCCTTGGCCTCGTCGGAAATGTCTTCACCGGTTTCCTGGTCGACCACTTTCATCGACAGGCGGACCTTGCCGCGATCGTCGACGGCCAGGACCTTGACCTTCACCTCGTCGCCTTCATTGACGACATCGGTCACTTTTCCGACCCGGCGGTTTTCCAGTTCGGAAATATGGACCAGGCCGTCGCGCGAGCCCATGAAGTTCACGAACGCGCCGAAATCGACAACCTTCACCACCTTGCCGGTATAGATGTGACCAATTTCCGGCTCGGCGACAATACCCTTGATCCAGTTTACAGCGGCTTCGCTGGCAGCGTTATCAGCCGACGACACCTTGATCGTTCCGTCGTCCTCGATATCGACCTTGGCGCCGGTTTCTTCGCAGATTTCGCGAATGACCTTGCCGCCGGTACCGATCACTTCACGGATTTTGTCCTTCGGAATCGAGAAAGTGGTGATGCGGGGCGCAAAATCGCTGACCTCTTCACGGCCGATGCTCAACGCCTTCGACATCTCACTAAGGATGTGCAACCGGCCGCCCTTCGCCTGCTCCAGCGCGACCTGCATGATCTCCTCGGTGATCCCGGTGATCTTGATGTCCATCTGAAGAGCGGTGACTCCTTCCTCGGTTCCCGCCACCTTGAAGTCCATGTCGCCGAGGTGATCCTCGTCGCCCAAGATATCGGACAGAACCGCAAACCGTTCGTCTTCCTTGATGAGACCCATCGCAATACCGGCACACGGACGGCGTAGCGGCACGCCCGAATCCATCAGCGACAGCGACGTGCCGCAGACCGTCGCCATCGACGACGAGCCATTAGATTCCGTAATTTCGGAAACCACGCGCATGGTGTAGGGGAAGTCTTCCTTTGCCGGCAACAGTGCCCGGATCGCCCGCCACGCCAGCTTGCCGTGGCCAATTTCGCGACGGCCGGGTGACCGCAGGAAGCTGGCCTCGCCCACGGAATAGGGCGGAAAGTTGTAGTGCAGCAGAAAGTGTTCGCGGTATTCGCCTTCCAGCGCATCGATGATCTGCTCGTCCTGGCCGGTGCCGAGCGTCGCTGTAACGATGCCCTGGGTTTCGCCCCGGGTGAACAGTGCTGATCCATGGGCGCGAGGCAGAATGCCGACCTCGGCCTCGATCGGACGGACCGTTTCGAGATCGCGGCCGTCAATCCGCTGTTTGGTGTCGAGGATCGCGTTACGCACGATGTCCTTTTCGACCGTTTTCAGCATGCCCTTAGCGCGTTCCTGGATGCCTTCGTCGTCATCGGCGAAGGTTTCCATCGCCGCTTCCTTGGCAGCACCGATTTTCTCGACACGGGCCTGTTTGACCGTTTCTTTATAGGCGTCACGCAGCCCATCTTCAGCGGCAGCACGCACCCGCCCCAACAGGTTGTCCTGATCGGCCGGCAGTTCCGGAAGGTCCCAGGGTTCCTTGGCACATTCCTCGGCCAGCGATACGATCATGTCGATCACCGGTTGGAAGGATTTGTGTGCAAACATCACAGCGCCCAGCATGATTTCTTCGGAAAGTTCATTGGCTTCCGATTCCACCATGTTGACAGCATTGGCGGTGCCAGCGACGACCATGTCTAGATCGGTTTCAGTCATCTGTTCCTGAAGCGGGTTCAGAACATACTCGCCGTCGATATAGGCCACGCGTCCCGCCCCGATCGGCCCCATGAAGGGAATGCCCGAAATCGTCAGCGCAGCGGACGCACCAACCAGAGACGCGATATCCGGGTCGTTTTCCAGATCGTGCGCCATCACGGTGCAGATAACCTGGGTTTCGTTGCGGAAACCGTCCGCAAACAGCGGCCGAAGCGGCCGGTCGATTAAACGCGAGGTCAGCGTTTCCTTTTCGGAAGGACGTCCTTCGCGTTTGAAAAAGCCGCCTGGAATCTTACCAGCGGCAAATGTCTTTTCCTGGTAGTTGATGGTCAACGGGAAAAAATCGATCCCCGGCTTGGGCGATTTTTGCGCCACGGCGGTGCACAGCACCTTGGTTTCGCCGTAGGTCACCATGACGGCGCCGTCGGCCTGCCGGGCGATCTT
>CAJWUK010000219.1 GCA_913047365.1 uncultured Alphaproteobacteria bacterium
ACAGGCCCGCACCGTCCAGCACTTCGCGGGCCAGACGAACTTTGTCGTCATCAGTTGTCATAACGGTATCGGTGACCATCACCTGCAAACCCGTCGTATCAATCTGCGTGGCGGTATCGGCGTCCACGGTATCAATCACGATACCGGTGGCGAGGTTTCGATAGTGCTCGGCTATAGAAAAACAGGAAGGTTCGATTGCCAGTTCGCGCATCATCTTCGCGGTTGGCCCCTTGATGGCGGATCCGCCGACGATGGGGGACACCACCCAGACAGGTAGGTTGTCCGCCGCTATGGCTTCCCGGATATGAGGGACGGCCAGAATTGGAGCGATGCTGACAAAGGGATTGGAGGGGCACAGGATCACGGCCTCGATACTGCCGTTCTCAAAGGCGTCGGACAAAACAGGTGATGGCGCAGCCCGGTTTGCCCCGGAGAATTCAAACCCCCGAACCACTGGATTGCACTGCAGGCGGACGAAATAGTCCTGAAACGGCAGCGGGCCGTCTTCGGTCTGAACGATGGTGGAGACCCTGTCGTCGGTTGCGGGAACAATACGGTGCTTGATCCCCAGCCGGCGGCACAGATGCCCAGTCACCTCCGAAAGGGGCTTTCCATCAGCCAGCAATCGTGTGCGTTCAAGATGGGTGGCGATATCCTGGTCGCCCAGGCGGAACCAGGCAGGTCCACCTAGCCGTTCCAGTGCCGCTATCACATTCCAGCTTTCATCCTTGATGCCCCAACCGCTGTCGGGATTGGCGATCCCGGCCAGGGTATACATCACCGTATCCAGGTCCGGGCATATGCGGAGCCCGAGATGGGTGAAATCATCCCCCGTATTGACCGCGATGATCAGTTTGTCTGGCGGAAGATTTCGCGCGAGCCCAAACGCAAGCTTCGCGCCGCCAACACCGCCGGCGAGTGCAAGAACCGTCATCTATCTAAAAAGATCCTGCTCAGGCGGACGGACAAGGTCGACGGCCGAGCCGTTTCCATTTGCCCACGTCACCCCGCGGAGGATGACGACTGGCAAGCCTTCTGCGCCCTGTCCCATCAACAGCGATCCCGCCGCAGCCACTTCGTCGGCAATCGCGATTTCACTGGATTGAAGTTCCATCCCGTCGCGATCCTTATCGCCCCGCCGATCCTGCAGAGCTTCAAGTCCATAGGATCCGATGGCCGTTCCTGTTGTGCCCTTCCGCCAGGCGCGTCCCATGCTGTCGTTGATGACGACGGCAACCATTGTTCCCGCCAGCTTCTGTATTTTTTGGGCGATTGTTTTTGCCGATTGATCCGCATTTTCCGGCAGCAGGATGACGGAGCCATCATTCCCGGCGTTCGATGCATCGATTGCCGCGTTCGCAACAACACAGCCGTTTCTGTGGCGCGCGATGATCAGCCCGGGACGGCTACGGACAATCTCGGTGGCCTCCGAAAGAATAAGCTCGACCAGCCGCGGATCTTTTTCCGTTTCATTAGCGAGGGAAAGTGCCTCTACCGAAGGTTCCACATCCTCCAACAACACAATGCGGCCTTCGGATTTTGAGACGATTTTCTGGGCTACCACTAGAACGTCACCATCTTTGAGAGGGGATCTAACATCGCTTGCGGCTTCGATGATTATCCCGGCCAGATCGGTTCCGGGCTGAATTTCCGGAACGGTATCTAGTGTGAAAATTTCAATCCGGCGTGCAGGAGAAGGCATCGGGGTAACCATCATATGAAGAGCGCCCTCTATACATCGGGCGGATGAAGAGCAACAGCTTTGGGGTCGTGGAGGCTCGAACATCGCGCCGATTGCGGGTAACCTGTGATTATGACCTATCCGAAGCGGGGATATCACGATATTGGCGGCGACCCCGGCCGCGTGGGACCGGTTTCGAACGCTACTGAGCCGCCGCCGCCTTGGGCGACACTGACGGATGCGCTTCGGACGGCGCTCGGCAACAAATATTGTCTGCATGAACAGCGTCGCAAGATCGAAGAGCTGGGCGAGGGCGTCTATGACAGCGTCACCTATTACGAAATTCGAGTGATAGCGATGCTGGAAGTGGCGGTTGAGAAGGATTTTCTGACCCGGGAGGAAGTTGAAAACCGGATGGCCGAATTAAAAGGGGGGAGCTAAAAATGGCGAGAAATTTCGAAGATCATTGCTGGCAGGACATCGTTTCCGATGAAATTCTGATGGTCTATGAGCCGTATCATCGGGAGACATATGTTGGGGAACGGCCGGCTCTTCTGGCTATTGATTTGTATAATCTCGCGTATCGCGGTGGCGCACGGGAGCCGCATGAACTGATCTCCGAATTCCCCAGTACCTGCGGCCGGTATGCGTGGGAAGCAGTGGAGCCGACAAAAAAGCTCTTCGAAGCGGCGCGGGCGGCCGGATTACCGATTATATACACTACCGCACCGACGGTGTCGGACGTAGTGGCGACGAACCGACAGGTCGGGTTGGGCGACAGCGACGACGACTACGCCATTTTTGAGGAATTCGCCCCGCGGGAAGACGATATCGTCATCGTGAAAGAACGGGCTAGCGCGTTTTACGGAACGCCGATACTGCCTGAATTAACCCGCCTAGGCGTGAACAGCCTGATAATTTGCGGCGAAAGCACATCGGGCTGTGTGCGGGCGTCCTGTGTGGATGCCTATTCTGCGGGGTATCATGTAGCGATTGCCGAGGAATGCGTGTTCGACCGGTCGATCCTGTCCCACAAGGTCAATTTGTTCGACCTGCATCACAAGTATTCGGATGTGCTGGGCGTTGAAGACATTGTCGCCCATTTGGCGGCGCTAAAAAAGGCGGCGTAACCCTATAAATAACCCAGCGACATGCCCGGGTTTTCTTATCGTTGTACGTTTTCTCAGACCATAGCGGCTATAATATCGCCAACGCGCTATAATATCGGCCGTCATGGGTATGCTTTCGGCGAGGGGTCGCCTGCATAATGGTCTTCGACATTCAAAAAGGCTGCATATTTAAAGCAGCAAATATTTCAATTCACATTTTTACATTAAAACAATGTGATAAGGAAATATCCTCTAAATATAATTTAATTTAAGAGCGCCAAATATAGATGCATTGGGCAGGAATTTCCCGTCACCGGCCCTCAAATCTGGCTGGTCGCTTTTCCAGCATGGCGGTGACAGCTTCGATGTGATCGTCTGTACTGTGGCAGATCGCCTGAAGGGCGGCGCAATTGTCAAGGAAATCAAACAGTCCCGAGCTGAGAGACTGCCGCAACATGGATTTCAGCATTCGTGCCGTCACCGGCGGTCGGCTGGCGATGGTCCCTGCCAGTTCCATGACGCGGGGCATCAGGGCTTCAGGTTCCACGCATTCTAGGGCGAGGCCAATTTCCGCGGCTTCTTCGCCGCCGACAATGCGCCCGGTGAAGATCAGCTCCGCCGCCCGTTGCAAACCAACCCGCCGGGGCACGATCCAGGCGCCGCCATCTCCAGGAATGATACCGACATTGATGAAGGTTTCGCCAAATTTTGCTTTTTCAGACGCGATGACGATATCGCAATAGAGCGCCAGATCGCATCCGGCGCCGATGGCTGGGCCTTGGACCGCGGAGATTGACGGAATGTCCAGGGTGTAAAGCGCTTTCGGCACTTTCTGTATGCCTTCGATATAACCGCGCCTCGTGCCGGCCGGACCGCCGCCGAAAATACCCTTCTTATCCTTCATATCCTTCACGTTGCCGCCGGCGGAAAAGGCGGACCCTTCCGCGGATAATACCAACACACGGGCTTCCTCGCTTATTTGGGCTTCGCCAATGGCGTGGACGATTTCGTCCGTGAAATCCTGTTCCGAAAATGCGTTGCGGATATCATCCCGCGCCAGGACCAGGTGTGCGATCCCGTTTTCAATGCTAAATCTGATATTGGTGTAGTCCATCGCAATGCGCTCCCATCAAGTTCCGTGGTTCGCGGATAGGCGGCGGACCTTTGCGAGTCAAGCCGATGACGGAACGAAGCGACCTAGTATGAGCGAAAATTCAGGCACCGAACTATTGACTGTCGAGCAGATGTATTTGGTCGATTCTGCGGCGATCGCCTCCGGTGTGTCGGGTGTGGAATTGATGGAAGCCGCGGGGACGGCTGTAGTGAGCGAAATTCGTCAGCGCTGGGCCAGCCGCAAGACGGTGGTGCTGTGTGGGCCGGGAAACAATGGTGGGGATGGTTTTGTCATTGCCCGTCATCTGGCGGATGCCGGATGGCCTGTCATGCTCTCACTTTTGGGTGAACGGGATGCGTTAAATGGTGATGCCCGCCATCATGCGGATCTTTGGACCGGCGAAATAGTTCCTTTATCGGTGAGTTTGTTGAACGATGCGGAACTGTTAGTGGACGCGATCTTCGGCGCTGGTCTCGCGCGGCCTCTCGACGGAACAGTACTAGAAATTGTCCGCGCAATAGATGATCTCGAAATTCCCTGTATCGCCGTAGACGTTCCCACCGGAGTTCATGG
>CAJWUK010000220.1 GCA_913047365.1 uncultured Alphaproteobacteria bacterium
CCCACACGTGATATTCGTGTTCGTGCCGGGCATTCGCCGCCTCGAAAGAATAGGACCCGGCCTTGATCTTTAGCATGTATTTCGCGATCAGGTCGCCCGGTGCTTCATAGATGCGGGGGCCCTCATTGATGCCGTAACAGGTGTGGAAACGTATCTTCTCTTCCGGAATGTTGCGGATGCTGTGATTGATAGCCTCGATGTAAGTGTTCGCCTTCGTGTCCATGCCTTTTTCGTCGAGATTGGGATCGACGAAGATGTCACACAAGAAGGGATCGTCGATCTGCAGCAGAAAGCCTGCCTCCACAATAGCTTCGTACTCTTCGCGCAGGGCTTCGGCCACCGCTTCGGCGAATTCTTCTTCCGTATTGTAGTATTCGTTATAGCCAACACCGGCCGGCGCGGTCGCAGGAACAAACGCACCTTCCACGTCGACGTCCTGCAAGGCGCCTTTCAGATTGTCGATATCGCGCTTTAAAGCTTCCTGCCCCTTATAGGAAACCGGACCGACGCAATACATCGGAAACATCTTCACCACTTGGCCGCCCATCATCGCGCGCTCAAAATACTCAGCATAATATTCGGGAAAGGCATTGATTTCCGCCTCAAACATCTTGAATGGCTCGTCCCTACGCGGCTCGAACCCCGCCATCCGTTCTTCGATATAAGTGAAGAAACCGGACTTTGACATTTCGCCATCCGTGACGACATCGATACCCAGTTCAGCCTGCTTTGAAACGATATCCTTTACGCCGGCGGAGATTGCTGCCTCGTATGATTCTTCGTTGTATTCGCCACAGGTCAGTTTCGCCTTCATCGCGTCCAGTACTTCGACTGTGCGTGGCAGGCTGCCGACATGGGTGGTCAAAATTCGATCCAGATGTCCCTGCATGTATATTTTTTCCTGGTTTTTCTGCAAAGAAAGAATTTCGTATGGACGCCGGTCTGTCAATTGACGCGGCTTAAGACGGGAAGCAGCCACCAAATAGGCAGTACCTGCCCCACAAACCGGGACCGTTACAGACGTCCATATGGCTAAGGTGTATGGGGGTCCTCACCCTGGACCGGTAATTGCGCGGCAACACGTGCGTCGAGGCCAGCCACGCATTGGCCGGTCTTCATTTTGGTTCTCTGCATCACGACCCCGTATCAGGACGAACGTTTGCCGGTGTTCGCAGGGACGGCTGTTTGCGGCCGAGGAGATTACCCGGAAGGTATTTATTTTCGGCCGTTTGTTGCGATTTGTTTCCCTGTTCAGCGCCGTTTCCAATTCACCAGCGCGACACCTATCAACATTAAGCCAATTGCCCCCCATATATACAGGCTGTGGCTTTCGCCCAGGATAATCAGGCCGAACACAACCCCGAAACCGACGGCGAGGAAATTCGCCTGGCTCATATAGGTCGGGCCTGCAATCCGGATCAACTCAAATATGGCGTAGAAATTGACTGCCGCCAGCGCTGCATGAGAGAGCATCGCAATCTGACCCGGGGTGGGTGGCCAGTCGAGGAAATCGAAGGCACCGAAGGCAAGCGCGAGGGGCAGGGAAAATATCGCCGCCGCCAGCAGTGTGCCGCTGGAGAGGATCATAGAATCCACGCCTGCGGGACGTGTTTTTTCGGATAACGCGACATAGGAAACCGCGTGCATCAGCGGTGCGCCCAGGCCGATAATTACCCAGGTCGCCATCGACGGGTCCGGCAGGCTGGATCGGGGAACGACGATCAGTAGAACGCCGATAAACCCTATGATAATACCGGCGGCCCGAAGCCAGCGGAATACTTCGATCCGGACGCCCAGGCTGATGGAATAGGTAAAAATCGGCACGAACGTCATGATCACGGCCATCAGTCCGACCGGCAGTTTGCCCTGCGCCGAATAGAAAATGGCATTGCCGATCGTGAAACGGACGAACCCGAGTTTGAGATAATAGGGCCAATGGACACGTTGAAGGCGGGGGCTTAGGCCTCTTAGCACCGCAGCGGCTAGCAACAACAATCCGCAAACGACGGTAAACCAGAAAAGGTAGTTGAAAGGATGGACGCCATTGGTGACGCCGAGCTTGATCAACACGTAAAACCCACCCCAGAGCGCTCCGATCAGGAACAGCAGAAAGACGGGCAAAACACGAGAAGACTTTTCCGGGTTCTGGGAACTCACCGAATATCCTTTCGGGCAGGAAAATTCATATCCGGTTTATGAGCGTCGATCCTTCAAAGGAAAAGAATAAAGACCGGGAGCCTCGGGGGACGAAAGGTGTGAACAGCGGACTGGAGTGTGTTCAAAAGCTGTGATGACCAGAACGAGGAGTTAGGCCTTTCGTGAATCTTTCTAGACGCAAAGACAGCGAATTCGAGGTGGCCAGGGACGCGGTTCTTACTCCGCTGCGTGCGCCATCAGGTGGGCTTCTGCAGCGGCGAAATCGAATGGTTCGGGATCGATCTTGCCGTCGAAAATTTCCTGAACGCGATCGTCCGTTAGCGGATGGGTAAATTCGGTATTACGCATCAGAATGCGATGGCTAAGCTGGGCGACTACCAGGTCTTCCATCAGCTTGAAGTCGTCGGTTGACCATCCTTCCTGGTCCAGCCCCGCAATACCTTCCAGCATGTGGCCGAATTCATCTTCATAGATTTCCTTGCATGCGGAGGCGATCAGCTTGTTGGCGTAATCGAATTCTCCGCCGATATCTGCTGCCCGCATGCCCTCACGGAACAGGGTACAGTATCCGCCCTCGGTGAAACGGCAGGCGCGGACGCCAAGTTTGCCGTGGTCTTCGATGTCCTTGTGACGCTGAGCCGTCAGGGCGACGTCTTCGTCCCAGGTCTGCAAGTCGTGCGGGTTCATGGTCGGCACGTCCTTCGGCTTGATCTTGTCGTAGACATCGGAGAACAGGCAGAAATGCTCGTATTCGTCCTTCATCGTGTCCATCAGCTCAAGCACGTAGTGGCGGGAAACGCTGTCGGCTTCGCCTGTATCGATTTTCGGAAAAACTTCCTGCAATTCCATCAGCGGACCCATGAACACGCCCATGTTCTTGTATTCGCCAATTCCGGATCCATTGAATTCCTTGGAGCACTGTCGGCGGATCCACAAAAGGTCGGTCTCCAGCGTTCGGACCGGAGACGTCCAGTAGGTGCGGACAACCTCTGCCTCTCCCGCCCAGAGGGGGGCGGAAACTTCGATAAGCCGTTGCAATTCGGGGCTAATCGCCATTATCTGAACCTCCCGATATTTTCCGTGGTTGCCCTATTCTAGGCCGGTTTCCCCTCCGGTTCCAATAGTTGCGCTGGAGAGATAGTGTCGGGCGGATGAAGGATTGGGAGGGCGCAATGGCGTCGAGTGTACGACTGATCTACATCACCACCGACGGAGCGGATGAAGCACGGAAAATCGGCCGTGCGCTAGTGGAGGCTAGGCTGGCGGCCTGCGCCAACATCATTGATCCCATGACATCCGTTTACTGGTGGGACGGAGAGGTGCAGGAGGGAAACGAGACTGTCTTGATTGCCAAGACGACGGCAGACAAAGTGGATGCCCTGAATGATAAGGTCCTAGACCTACATTCCTACGAATGCCCTTGCGTAGTTAGTATTCCTATCGTGGGTGGGAGTTCGACATTCCTAAGATGGATTGAAAATGAGATCCTATAGGTCAATGAGCCCTCTTGCCTGCTTTCTTTCCGACGTTGCGGCCACCCGATGAGTACTGACGGATCTGCAGGCGGTAACGTGCGGGCGCTGTTTTTTGCCAATATCGCACATTTTTACAGTCATATGATGATGCTGGTATTCCCAACCGTAGTAATCGCGCTGGAACCAGAATTCAACCGTCCTTTCGGCGAATTGCTGTCGCTTTCGTTTGTTGGGTTCGCTCTATACGGAATTGCGGCGTTGCCTGCCGGATGGCTGGGCGACAAATGGAGTGCGCCGGGCATGCTGACGGTGTTTTTCCTTGGCACGGGGTTTGCTGGCGTCGCAGCAGGGTTTGCGGACGGGCCTTTGGGTATTGCCATCGCCCTTGCCGCTATCGGCCTTTTTTCTTCCATTTATCATCCGGTGGGTACAGCCTGGGTCGTCGCCAATGCCGTCTCCCGGGGCAAAGCACTAGGTGTAAACGGCGTGTTCGGCACCGCCGGGATCGCGGCTACGCCGTTGATAGCCGCGGCGTTGACTTCTGCATTCGGGTGGCGATCTGCCTTTATGGTGCCGGGGGTGTTGTGTGTGCTGACGGGTCTGGTCTTCATATTCGTATTCCGGGCTTCATCGGGCGGGGCGCAGAGGGAAGTCCTTCCGGTTGATCCAAAAATTCCCAGGGTGCAGGCTATCCGCGGCCTTGCCATCCTGTGTGTCACCGTTTTGTGTGTGGGACTTCTAGCCCAGGCGACAACGGTGGGCATGCCCAAGATTTTCGCCGTACGCGCACCTGATATCGTGGATTCGGTCGGACTGATCGGGGCAGGTGGACTTGCTTCTGTCG
>CAJWUK010000221.1 GCA_913047365.1 uncultured Alphaproteobacteria bacterium
ACCCGGTCACCACGGATTTTCTGCATTTTTGTGTCGGGCGCGCCGACCAGTTCTTCGTTGTTCAGCGTGATCGACCCGGTCGGGTGATGCGCCGCGGGGTAAGGGAGAAGCTGCATCATAGACAGCGCGCTGACCGATTTACCCGAACCGGATTCACCCACCAGCGCCAGCGTTTCGCCGCGCGCAATAACGAAACTGACATTGCGGACCGCGCGCACCTCCGCGTCCCCCCGGCCAAAGGACACCGACAGATCGGAAACGCGGATTAGCGGATCAGCCATTGATCGTTTTCCGTGGATCGAACGCGTCGCGTATCGCCTCACCGACGAATATCAGGAGGATGAGGGTCAGTGAAATCGCGACAGTCGATGTCAGACCCAGCCAGGGCGCTTGAAGGTTGGTCTTACCCTGTTGCAGCAACTCGCCCAAGGACGGCGAGCCCGGCGGCAGGCCCAGACCCAGAAAATCCAGTGCGGTCAGACTAGTGATCGATCCGGTTAGGATCAGCGGCAGGAACGTCAGCGTGGCGACCATGGCATTTGGCAAAACATGCCGGAACATAATTGTCACATTACTGACCCCCAGGGCGCGGGCAGCCTTTACGAAATCGAAATTACGCGCCCGCAAAAACTCGGCGCGTACAACGCCTACCAGCGCTGTCCAGCCGAAGAGAAGCAGGATAAGCAAAAGAGTCCAAAACCCAGGTACAATTACGCTGGACAGGATGATCAGGATATAAAGCTGCGGCAGACCGCCCCAGATTTCGATAAAGCGTTGGAACAGCAAATCGAGCCAGCCGCCGAAATACCCCTGAAAGGCCCCTGCGACGACTCCGATGATCGATCCCAAGACCGTCAGGATCAGGCCGAACAACACCGATATACGAAACCCGTATATCACCCGGGCCAGGACGTCGCGGCCCTGATCGTCCGTCCCGATAACATTGTCACCCGATGGGGGGGCTGGGGCCGGTACCTTTAGGTTCAGATTGACCGTGTTGTAGCTATATTCGACCAGCGGCCAAATCATCCAGCCGTCTTTTTTGCGGATCAGATCCTGAACGTCGGATTCGCGGTATTCCGCTTCGGTTTCAAAATCGCCCCCGAACATGGTTTCCGGATAGGTGTTCAGCACCGGGAAATACAGATCGCCGTTATAGCCGACAACGAGGGGGCGGTCGTTGGCGATGAATTCCGCCGGTAGGGTGATCAGAAACAGTGCCATGAAAATCCAAAGCGACCAGTAACCGCGCCGGTTGTGCTTGAAGTTGGAAATCCGCCGTGCGTTCAGAGGCGAAAGGCGGGCGCCCAGAAGGAGGTAGTGCCTGTCGGCGTCAGACATGCCGGCCCTCGAAATCGATGCGGGGGTCGATGATTGTGTACATCAGATCGCCGATAAGGTTCATCACCAGACCCAGAAGGGTGAAGAAATAGACGGTAGCGAACATGATCGGATAGTCGCGTTTGATCGCCGCCTCGAACCCCAGCAGGCCCAGCCCATCCAACGAGAAGATAATTTCGATAAGCATGGCGCCGGTAAAAAGGATGCCGACAAACGCACCCGGGAAACCCGCGATGACGATCAGCATGGCATTGCGGAACACGTGACCGTATAGCACCCGCTTTTCGCTTAAACCCTTGGCCCGGGCAGTCTGCACGTACAGCATGTTGATCTGATCGAGGTAGGAATTCTTGGTCAGCATGGTCAGTGACAGAAAGCCGCCCAGCACCAGCGCAGTAATTGGCAGTACCAAATGCCACAGATAATCCAGCAATTGACTAAAAAAGGAGAGCTCTTCGAAACCTTCCGACGTCAGACCGCGCAGCGGGAAGATGTCCAGGAAACTGCCGCCCGCAAACAGCACAATGAGAAGAATGGCTAGCACAAAGGATGGAATCGCGAAGCCGATAGTCAAAGCCGTTGTGGTCCATACGTCGAACCGAGTGCCATCCTTCACCGCCTTGCGAATGCCTAGCGGGATGCAGACAAGATAAACGATCAGGGTCGTCCAAAGGCCCAGTGAGATCGAGACCGGCATCTTGGACAGCACCAGATCGACAACTGTTTCATCGCGAAAGAAACTCGTGCCGAAATCGAACACGATGAAGTTGCCGATCATGTCAAAAAAACGCACGTGCAGGGGTTTATCGAAGCCGAATTGCTTTTCCAGTTCTCTGATAAATTCCGGGTCCAGCCCCTGGGCGCCGCGATAGCCACTGTCACTTGTGGAGGCACTTGCGGATGCCTGTGCGCTACCGCCAGCAACCTCGCTGCCGCTGCCGCTGATACGGCCGGTCGTGCCCGCGTCGGTGCCAGAAATTTCGGCAATGATCTGTTCGATCGGGCCGCCCGGGGCAAGCTGTACAATGGCGAAATTGATGATCATGATCCCCAGCAATGTGGGAATCATCAGCAGCAGCCGTCGGATTATGTAGGAGAGCATTCCGGGGCGTTACTTTGCCGCTGACGGCGGCGGCAGGGTTCCGGCTGGCCTGGGCGGAGCCGTTCCCTCTTCCAGCATCCTAGCTTTCTCGGGATTGAACCACCAAGTGTCGAGCACGCCCATGTCGAACTTCGGTGGGTTGGCGGGCCGGTTGAATTTGTTCCAGTAGGCGATGTTGTGGGATCCCTTGTACCACTGAGTGATCACGTAACGGTTCCACATCAGTACCCGGTCCAGCGCGCGTACCGCGGTGGTCAATGCGCCGCGATCTTTTGCGGTCACGACCTTTTCTATCAGGGTATCGACCACCGGATCGTTAACGCCACCGATATTGAATGACCCCTGCACATTGGCGAAGGCAGAACCGAAATAGTTTCGCTGTTCCAGCCCTGGTGTCAGCGGCTGTGCTATCCGCCGTATCACGATATCGAAATCAAAACTGTCTTGCAGGCGCTTGAAATTCGCCACATCAACGATGCGTATGGAGGCTTTGATCCCGAGGCGCTCCAAATTCCGGATAAACGGGTTGATGATACGCTTGAAACTGGCCTCGAAGAGAAGGAATTTGACGTTAAAAGGTTCGCCGTCTGGCCCACAAAGGTGTCCGTCTTTGACCTTGTAACCGGCCTGTTTCAATAACCGGGTCGCTTTGCGCAGATTGCCCCTTATGCGACCCGATCCATCTGTTTTGGAGGAAAGAAAAGGTGAGGTGAAAACCTTCTCCGGTATCTTGCCGCGGAAGGGTTCCAGCAAGGCAAGCTCTGCTTTCGACGGGGGTTTATGGGCCGCAAGTGCTGAATTTTCGAACATGGAATTGGTGCGTGCGTAAAGATCGTAAAACAGCGTTCGGTTGGTCCATTCGAAATCGAAGGCCAGATCCAGCGCTTCGCGAACTCTGATGTCCTGGAATTTTTTGCGCCGGAGATTCAGAATGAATGCCTGCACTCCTGACGGGGTTTCGTCCGGCAGGATTTCGCGGACGATGAGGCCTTTGTTCACCGGCGGTTTGTCATACTGTGTTGCCCATTGACGGGATGTGAACTCTTCGCGGAAGTCGTACTGATTGGAAAAGAACGCCTGAAAGGCGACTTCCCGGTCGCGGTAATACTCAACTGTTATTTCGTTGAAGTTATACCGGCCCCGGTTTACCGGCAGGTCTTTCGCCCAGTAATTTTCCGCGCGCACATAGTTGATAGACCGTCCGGGTTCCAGCTTGCCGACCTTGTAGGGACCACTGGCAAGAGCGGGTTCGAAGCTAGTTTTTTTAAAATCGGTCTTAGCGTAATAGGCCCGCGACAACACGGGCAGTGCGGCCAGACGCGTCGGTAAATCGCGATGGACGCCCGGTTTGAAAGTGAACTTTACCCGGCTATCGGATGTTGCCTCCACCTTTGCAACATCCCGGTAGGTGATCCGGTATCGGGGGTGCCCGTCTTTGACCAGGGCGTTGAATGTGAACACTATATCGGCCGATTTGATCGCGGTGCTGTCGTGAAATCTGGCACGCGGGTTGATGTTGAAGGCGACCCAGCTTTTGTCCGGAGCTACCTCAACCGATTGGGCAACCAGCCCGTAGAAGGAATCCGGTTCGTCGAAGGACCGGGCCATCAAAGTGTCGTAGAGCAGAGGCTCAGCGAATAACTCTTTCTGGCCCTTCAGGATAAACGGGTGAATGGTTTCGAACGTGTCGAGACCGGGAACCTTAATCCTTCCGCCCTTAGGTGCGGAAGAGTTTACATAGCCGAAATTTCTGAAATCCGCCGGATATTTCAAATCACCGAATACGCTTAGCCCATGCCGGGGTTCCGTCGTCTGCGCGAAGACGGACGTCGAAATCGCAAACAGAATGCACAGGGAAAACGCTGACCGGATCATGGCGGCGCCATCTTAAGCGGGTTGTCCGCCGATCGTTAAGGTTTTTTGCCGTCCAGTTTCAGCCCGGCCGCCTTTGCGGGATCGATCCACCAGGCAGAGGTATCTGCTCCGTATTTTGCGTGCTTGGAAAT
>CAJWUK010000222.1 GCA_913047365.1 uncultured Alphaproteobacteria bacterium
CAACCGCACACCTATGTTCCGGTTGAAAAAAGCTAGATCAGAACGCGAATTGCTTAATCATCGCATTTCGCGAAATGTGCGGCGGGAAATTTTCACCGACCGGCAATTTATCCTGCGTGCAAAAGGGCGTATCAGATACATTCGGGTGCCGGCTTCGCTTCAAATCGCCGGAGCGTCCATCGTCGGAGCGTTCGTGATATGGGTGGTGCATGCCAGCTATACCTATGTGGCTCACGACCGCATTTTGTCTCACAAGGAAACCGAAATCGTAGAACGTGACAGAGCCAATGGATCATTGCGTTCAGAACTGGCGGCTGCCCGGCGAAGTTTTGCACAGGCCATTGAGTCCCTGAACAAAAACCACCGGGTAGAGCGCAAATCGCTCGGAGACGAAGTCACAACGCTGCAGCAGAAGCTGGCTGATACACGTCGACGCAACGAAATGCTGAGCCGCAATTTAGAAAACGTCGGATCAGAACTTGCCGACGCGTTAGCGGATAAAAGTAGTGCAAAACGGCATGGCGAAACCATGTCATCGCGCGTAACGATATTGAAAAGTAGGTTGACCGCGTTGCGTGAGGCACAATCGGAACTGTTGGACCGTCTGGCTGATTCCACCAACTCCGAAGTGGACCGACTCACCAAAATCCTGGCATCGACCGGCATCAAAGTGAATGAAATGATGCAGAAAGCCGCTGGAGTGGCCATCGCCCAAGGCGGCCCGTTCGAACCCGCGTCGAAAAATGGCCCAATCTCGGAGGATGAGGCTTTCGAGCAGGCTCTCATCAACGCGAATTACCGGCTGGACCGGCTGGAAACCCTGCAAAAACTGACACGCTCCCTTCCGCTGGCTTCTCCCCTTGATTACTACTACGTGTCCAGCAGGTATGGTCGGCGTAAAGACCCGATCAACGGCAAATCCGCGATGCACCGGGGGGTCGATTTCGGTGCCAAACACCGCGCTATTGTTTATGCCACTGCTCCGGGGAAGGTGACTTACGCAGGCTGGAAGGGACGCTTTGGCCGGCTCGTCACGATCGACCACGGCAACGGTCTTATTACTCGGTACGGCCATTTACGCCGAATCTATGTCAAACTGGGGCAGAAGATAGGATATCGGGCGCGGATCGGCCAAATGGGTAGCTCCGGCCGCAGCACCGGAATGCATCTTCATTACGAAATTCAGGTGAATGGACGAAGCATCGATCCTCTTAGGTTTATGAAAGCGGGGAAAAATGTTTTCAAAGGATAAGGATGGCGAAGAAAGACTGACTTCGGGCGCGCCGTCTCTTTTGAGCGCCGGCATGCAGGTTACCGGTGATATCGCGAGCGACGGGGAGGTGCAGATTGACGGCAATCTTTCCGGCGATATCCGCTGCGCCAAGCTGACTATCGGTGAAACCGGCCGCATCAACGGCTCGGTCATTGCGGATGACTGCCTCGTCCATGGCGAAGTGATCGGCCAAATTCGGTCCGACGCGGTGACGCTTTCCAGGTCTTCGCACGTCGAAGGCGACGTGCTGCACGATACTCTAGCGATAGAGCCTGGTGCACGGTTAGAAGGCCGTTGCCTCCGGCTCGACAAAGCCGATGCCGAAGACCCCAAGCTCGACCACTTGATCACGGACGTCGACAGGAACGCCTTCTAGTTAATTACCCGGCTCGGCGCTGACAATCCGACTGAACAGTTTCGCATCTGCATTGCCGCCGGAAAGCACGACGCATGTCGTTTTTCCGGCACAATCAAGCTTCTTTGACAGAACGGCGGCCAGCCCCGCGGCTCCACCTGGTTCTGTAACCAGTCGGGTGTGGGAAAATGCTACCCGCATAGCTGCTTCCACATCGCCATCGGACACGGCTACACCTCCGCTAAGCAGTTTCCGGTTTATATCGAACGTAAGTTCGCCGGGGGTTTGCACTAGCAGGGAGTCGCATATCGACTGACTGTTTTCCGGGTTTGTAACTCTTTCGCCCCGGGCCAGAGACCGCGCCGTATCCTCGAAACCTTCCGGTTCCGCCGCGTAAATACCCAAACCGGGAAACGCGTATTTCAGGCTGATGGCGCACCCGGCAATCAGTCCCCCCCCGGAACAGGGAACAGCAACCACGTCAGGTCTCACCGACGCGGCCTCCAGATCTTCGGCAATTTCAAGGCCGATCGTACCCTGGCCTGCGATGATGTCCGCGTGGTCGTAGGGCGGAATGATGACCGCGCCGATGTCGTCCGAGATTCCTGCGGCGATGGCTTCTCGGTCTTTGCCCATTCGATCGTATAGAACAATATTGGCCCCGAGCTCGCGGGTGTTGGCAATTTTAACCTTGGGTGCATCGGCAGGCATGACGATAGTTGCCGGTATCTCCATTTTTCGAGCTGACCAGGCAACCGCCTGCGCATGGTTTCCGGATGAGTATGCTATAACGCCGTTCTTGCGTTCGTTCTCGGGCAGTTGCGACACCATGTTCCAGGCACCCCGGATTTTGAACGCGCCGATAGGTTGGAACATTTCGCATTTCAGCAGAACACGCCCGCCGGCGAGGTTGTTCAGCCGGTCGAATTCCAGCAAAGGGGTTCGAACGGCGACGCCCTGCAGCCGGTTTGCGGCAGCGCGGATATCGTCAATGTCCGGATGGCGGTCAGTGCCTGCCAAGAAAATCATCCAGGGCGGCACGGGATTCCGGTTCCGACATGGTGGGCACATGTCCGGCGTGAGGAATCTCCACGGCGAACAGATCGGGTTTGACGGTTTGCATTTTGGAGAAGCAGTCTTTTGACAGGATATCTGATACCGCGCCCCGCAGGGCTAGTGTCGGAACATTCTTCAATGCCCGGAAAAAGGGCCACATATCCGGCACCTGGTAGGACGGGTCCATCAGGGGTTTAGCAATATTCACATCCCAGTCGAAGCGCAATTTGCCATCGTCGCATTCCCGAAACGTGTTCTGCGCCATTTTAAACCAGATATCTTCGTCCTGGAATGTTAGGTTCGGCAGCATAGTCTTGATGGTGACGATCGCGGCATCCCAGCTGTCGTGAGGACGGTCTTCCTTGATGTAGTCAATGATGAAATCTAGGCCTTCGGTTTCGATTTCGGGGCCCACATCGTTCATCACCAGCCCGGCCAGTGCCGTTGGCGCCGCGACCGCCAGGCCCATTCCCAGTATTCCGCCTAGCGATGTGCCGACGGCCACGACATGATGAGTATTTAGTGCGGCGAGAATGTCCTGGATATCCCGAATGTAAATTCCTGGATGGTAGTTTTTCCAGTTTGGGTCATAAGCGGATTTTCCCCGTCCCCGGTAATCGGGACAAATAACCCGGCGGCCATCGGCGCTATACCGATTGGCAAAACCTTCGAAATCTTTTGAATTTCTTGTCAGCCCGCCCAGACAAAACAGAGGGGGGCGTGAATCCAGCGGATCTCCGTAATCCCTTATATAAAGGGACAGGTTGTCGAAGGAAGTAATACGTCGTTCGAGAAACTGCATGGGTACCGGTCAAATTCCCAGCAGGTTAGGTAGTTCCGACAGGGTTTTTATCCGGGCATGGGGCGTCGCCGGAATATTTTCCGGCGGCTGGTCGAACCGATTTACCCACGCCACAGAAAACCCGAACGCTGAGGCGGCGTGAGCGTCCCATCCGTTGGAGGACTGGAACGAAATATGGTTGGCCGCGACTTTTAGTTGATCGACGGCAAGCTGGTAGACCGATGGGTGAGGTTTGAAAACACCCACGCTCTCCACCGAGAGGACGGCATCGAGCGAAGAATAAATTTCCGCGCTTTTCGCCGCGGCAATTAGCATTGACGGCTCTCCGTTCGAAAGGATAGCCGTTTTCTTTCCAGCTGCTTTCAGCTTGGCAAGGATTTCCGCAACTTCCGGATAGGCATCCAGTTTAAGGTAGAGTTCCATCAACTTGGCCCGCAATTGCGGATTTTCGATACCGGTTGCCTGCATTGCGAAATCCAGCGCGTCGCCCGTGACCTGCCAGAAATCGACGTAACGTCCCATAAGGCTGCGCAGCCAGGTGTACTGAAGCTGCTTATGCCGCCAGATTTTAGACATTTGATCCGCGTTTTCACCCAGTTCCGGTTTCAGGTAGGCGGCTGCGGAATGGACATCGAACAACGTTCCATAGGCGTCGAATACGCAAGCTTCGATTTCCTCGAAATTGGGGTTTGTCATCGTCGTCTCCTTATCGCAGCCAAATTAGCTTTGGCGACGGACGCGATCAATGCGGAGATCTGCCGGGTCTGTCCCTCTGTCGTCAACGCTGGGTGTTGGCGAAACCAGTTCAATACCTCTGCCGGGGCCGCTTCTGCCGCAATCACCGTTGCAGCGGCTATGTAGGATTGGCCGAGATGAACCGGGAAACCTGGCCGAAGGTTCTGTCCGTTCCCCGCCGCGCCATGTCCATCCACAAAAGGATTTTT
>CAJWUK010000223.1 GCA_913047365.1 uncultured Alphaproteobacteria bacterium
AAATTGTGAATTCGGAAGATTTCATAAATCCCCTCGAGACGGATACCGTATTTTTGGGAGACTTTCCCGTAACAGAATTTTGGAAACCGGTTTCTATATATTCAGTTCCGGCTATCGCCTCGACCGCGGCCGACAAATAGTGCATTTTCCAACGGTTTGTTGTTGAGTGAAGACACTTGAAAAAGTCGCCCAAAGTCAAAGGCACCCAGCTTTCCAAAGAAGATTTTCTTCACGGTCGTCATGACGATCTGATCGTCAAAGCGGGGCTGGAACACATTATGAAGCGCAATCCAGTCGAGGTGCGTCTCGCGAAACGCGACGAGATGATTGCGAAT
Organism: uncultured Alphaproteobacteria bacterium; assembly: GCA_913047365.1. Taxonomy (GTDB): domain Bacteria; phylum Pseudomonadota; class Alphaproteobacteria; order MPNO01; family UBA830; genus CAJWUK01. The sequence continues at coordinate 336 of CAJWUK010000223.1, forward strand.
GCCCCGCCCGGTGAGATGATCTGGGTTTTCGGCTACGGTTCTCTGATTTGGAACCCAGCGTTTGAATACCACGAACAGCGTGTGGGCACCCTTTACGGTTATCACCGCCAATTCTGCTTCCTGTCCAAGGTAGGCCGCGGGACACCTGAAAATCCGGGCATGATGTTGGGTCTGGACAGGGGCGGCGCATGCAGCGGCGTTGTGCTGGGTGTCAGAAAAGAGCAGGCGGAAGATGAACTGACCAGTGTGTTCATGCGCGAAATGACAGGTCAGACCTATAACGCGGTATGGGGGAAAGTTCGAACCAAACAAGGTCCGGTCGAGGCGATTTCTTTTGTCGCCAACCGAAACGCCGAAAATTATGTTGGCCGCTTACCTGTTAAAGAAGTAGCAAAACGCATTGCCCGCGGCTGCGGGCATCTGGGCCCCTGCACGGATTATCTTTTCAATACCACCGAACACCTGGAAGAGCTTGGTCTGAAAGATCCGATGTTGAGAGATCTTTGCAACCTGGTTGAACGGGAATTGTCGTGACGCCGACAAATACGCCGGTTCACGTTGTTGGCGGCGGCCTGGCCGGATCGGAAGCCGCCTGGCAAATCGCGGAAACAGACGTTCATGTCATCCTTCATGAGATGCGCCCAAATCGGGGAACAGACGCCCATCAGACAGACGGGCTGGCAGAGCTGGTGTGTTCGAACTCCTTTCGGTCAGACGACGCGGAATACAACGCCGTGGGCCTGCTCCATGAGGAGATGCGACGCTGTAACTCCGTGATCCTCAAAGTAGCCGACAGAACCAAGGTTCCTGCCGGCGGGGCACTTGCCGTTGACCGGGACACATTCTCTGCCGGTGTAACTGAAGCCCTTGCGTCGCACCCTAAGATTTCTATTGAACGCACCGAAGTGAGAGGAATCCCGCCATCGGATTGGTCGAACGTTATTGTCGCAACCGGCCCCTTGACGTCCCCGGCACTGGCGCAGGCTGTCGAAAACCTCACCGGCAAGGAATCGCTGGCCTTTTTCGATGCAATCGCGCCAATAATTTATGCGGATTCCATCGATTTCGATGTCGCGTGGTTTCAGTCCCGCTACGACAAGCCCGGCCCTGGCGGAACCGGAAAGGACTATATCAACTGCCCGATGGACAAGACGCAATATCTTTCATTCCTCGAAGAACTGAAAGCCGCCGATAAATCTGAATTCAAGGAATGGGAACAGAACACCCCCTATTTCGAAGGCTGTCTTCCTATTGAAGTCATGGCATCCCGCGGCGAAGACACACTGCGCTATGGGCCCATGAAACCCGTCGGGCTGACCAACCCTCACAAGAACGAAAAAGCATACGCGGTTATTCAGTTACGCCAGGACAATGCGCTTGGCACGCTCTACAACATGGTTGGCTTCCAGACCAAGCTGAAGCACGGTGAACAGTCGCGCGTCTTTAAAACAATCCCGGGCCTTGAAAACGCATCGTTCGCGCGACTGGGCGGCATTCACCGGAACACGTTTATCAACTCCCCCGCCTTGCTAGACGAGGAACTACGCCTGAAGGCGGAACGAAGACTTCGTTTCGCAGGCCAGATCACCGGTGTCGAAGGATATGTCGAAAGCGCGGCAATTGGCCTGTTGGCTGGGCGATATGCCGCCGCAGACGCCACAGACACCGATTTTTCCCCACCGCCTGTTACGACAGCTCTCGGGGCGCTTCTGGCACATATCACTCAGGGCGCGGACAGTGAGATGTTCCAGCCCATGAACATCAACTTTGGACTGTTCCCGGCACCGGAAATGCGGATCAAGGGTCGGGACAGAAAAAAGTTTCAGACTGACCGGGCCTTCGCAGATCTCCAATCATGGCAGAGCCCGCAAGACTAAACGCGGCCAGTCCTGGAAGTGAACAGAACGCTTAACTGGCACCGCCCCCGGCTGGGCTCGAGTCGGGCATTTTCCGAAATGTCAAACCGCACTTTTTCCAGACGCTTCAGATAAATTTTTGCAATGCCGATAAAAGCAATCGCCGGGCGCAGCGATCTTTCGGTCCTGCCTATTCGAGAAATTCCTTCGTTCGCGCCCGAAGCAACTTTGCACACTAAATCCTTTAAGGCCGGGCAATCGCGATTTTCGATGATGTCCACGACAGAGACGCCGGCTGAGGTCAGAAAGGTCTTGGGCAAAAAAACCTTCCCGGTCATGGCACTGTGCCGGATGCTTCGTAATATACCCACACTGCCCCAAAAACCGCCAATCTTCTCAAACTGATCTGCCGACGCCTCATCTGCGCCGCAAACGCTTGCAGCTAGCGCCATTAGTTCGCCTGCAGTCCCTTCCGTGTAGTTCCTGAAGGCGTCTTCATCCTCCAGCGGATTGTCGCAGAGGTCAAAAGCTCTTGCATTCAGCATTCTTTCGAACCGCGCCGTCGGTAATTCAAACCGGGTGATAGCGTCGAAAAGTTCAACGGCGACCGGGTGATCACGCACACGGCCCTCCGTGAACTCCGAGATCGTATCCCGCCACCACTGCAGCCGCATCTCCCCGATCAGCGTTTCGCTGACCCGCTCCCTTACAGACGCGATCTCGTAATTGAAGGCATAGAGCGCAAGCAATCCCCGGCGGATATCCGCCGGGGCAGTCATTGCCGCGAAGTACCGGTCGTAATCGTATGTCCGGGACTGAACCCTGCAATAGTCAGAATTGTCATTCGAAGACATCGCAAGGAGTTTAGGGAGCACGTTCCGAGTCGTATAGCCGGAAGGCATAATGGCCCCATGTCACTTGCAGATACACTGCTAGAATTTCCGGTCATACCGGCCGACCCTGCAATCGAAGCCTTCAAGGCTGCCGTGTTGTCTGGCGCGATTGATGATCTACCCGCACCCCTGGGGGGTCTGGCCGGAAGGATCGTTCAGGCCCGGCAAAAAATTGATAGTGGTGGACCGATAGCCAACGTGAGCGATTTGTTTACGATCGCCCAGTTTGGCGCGGGATCGATTGGCGCCGCGATCGCCCTTATTCTCGACGAGCCCGAAGGCGCTCAATTCTGCGAAGCCGTCTGTATTGCCAGGTATCTAGTCGCGACATCCATCGCCGCGGAGGACGCTCCTCAACTTTTCCCGCGGGATTTATGTAAGCGTCTGAGTTTGACAACGGAAAGCATTGAATGGCCGACCACAAAACAACTGCACGAGGAGATGCAACAACGCGCTACTGATGTTCTTGATCGACAGTTGCTCGGGCTGGGGGAAATTCAACATAACGACCTTAAAAAGGCGATGACCCTCGAAATTGCCCTTCTCCAGAAGAAAATCCGTTACTTACAGGGCCGAAACCCTTCTGGCGTAAAACTAGGTTTGACCTGGTTCGACAGGCTAAGGATCCGCTTGCGCGGAATAGGGAAGACATGAGAGGTTCCAGAGCTTTTTTCAGGAAAACCGCTTCCTAATGCCCACTTTGCATATCATCGGCGCCGGCGTTTCAGGCCTCGCCTGCGCCACGCGCGCGGCCATGTCTGGGCTAGATGTGGCGTTATATGAAGCAGCCGGCCACGCCGGCGGCCGTGCACGTTCATTTCATGACGAAAGCCTTGGCTGCACCATCGACAATGGGAACCACCTTCTGCTGGGCGCAAATGAAGCTACCCGCGCCTATCTTTCGAATATCGACGGAGGGAATATGATCCGGGAGATCTCGCCCGCGGCCTTTCCGTTTATAAATTTGAAGACGGATGAGCGCTGGCGGGTCCGCCCCGGCAGCGGTCTGGTGCCGACCTGGATTTTCTCCGCCGACCGCCGTATCCCCGGCACCCGGCCGCTAGAATATGTCCGGCAGATGTTCAGCCTTAGCCGGGCGGGCAAAAGCGATACCGTGGCGAATGCAGTTGGAACTGCCAGCCCTCTCTTCGGACTTCTCTGGCAGCCCCTTACCCGCGCCGCGCTGAATACGGACGCAACGGAAGCGTCTGCAAGACTGCTTTGGACAGTCCTGCGGGAAACTTTTGCGAAAGGTGAAAAGGCCTGCCGCCCCTGGTTCTTCCACAAGGGTCTCACACCTGCCCTGGTGCGTCCGGCCCTCAATTTTCTCG
>CAJWUK010000224.1 GCA_913047365.1 uncultured Alphaproteobacteria bacterium
GCGCAGGAAGAGCAGCGCGCAGGGTTGATGCTCCGCGTTGCCGTCGGCGGTGGCGGTTGTTCCGGATTCCAGTACAGTTTTACCTTTGATGATCAAATTAACGATGATGACCATCTTATTGAAAAAGATGGTGTTTCTGTCGTTATTGACGAAATATCCTGGGAGTACCTTGCCGGCTCAGAAATCGGCTACCGAGAAGAACTGATTGGCGCATATTTCTCCATCGACAATCCGAATGCGGCATCAACCTGCGGCTGCGGTACTTCTTTCGCAATATAGTTTCCGCGAACTGCGTTCCTACGCGCAGTAAATGGGCCGGGGAGCTATATCCTCTAAAGAGATGCGTTCAAGCATCCATTTCTCCATCAGTTCGGCCTTCTGCGTTGAATAACCGGGATCGTCCCAAAGATTCTGAATTTCATGGGGATCTTCGTCACGGTTATAGAGTTCGCCGAAATTGTCCTCCAGCCAATACGTCAGCCGCCAGGGACCAGACACGAAACTTCGGGTTCGAAGGAACTGGCCGCAATTAGCGTTAAACGGGATTTCGTCTTCTTCCAACACCATGCCGTGACGACCCGGCTCCGTGCCTTCGTTTAAGTGCCCGACGACATCGAGGCCCTGCATGCCGTGATAAGGCTGAAGACCAGCACGGCCCAATATCGTTGCGGCAATATCAAGCGTCCCGCCCAACAGGTCTGTCCGGGTGTTCCGCCTTTCGGGCATTGTTGGATCGGCCCAGATGAAGGGCACGCGGATGGTGCCTTCCGTATGGAAGCAGTGCTTCAGCATAAGCCCATGGTCGCCCATCAGATCACCGTGATCAGACGTGAACACCACCACCGTGTTTTCCGCCAGCCCAAGGTCGTCCAAACGTTTCAGTAACCGGCCGATAGCATCGTCGACAAAGGTGATCATGTCGTAGGTGAGCGCGATCGCTTCCCGCGTTTCCCGCTCTGACACCGCGTGTGGTTCAACACGTACCTCCGCACGCTCTCCCCGTGCATACGCGTCTTTCAGATTGCTCTGAAGTGGCGGCGGCGCATTATGTTCCGCGCCAAAAGACGCCGGCAGTTCCACATCTTCCGGTCCGTGCCGGCCCCAATAGGACCCCGGAGGGGTAAACGGATGATGCGGGTCATTGAACGAACACTGGATAAAGAACGGCTTTTCTGCGTTTACCTGCTTTTCCAGAAAATCCGTCGTCATCTGCTCGACGAATGTCGTGGAATACAATTCTTCCGGTACCCGCGTTCGCCAGGCGATGGGATTCACAATGCCGTCGACCGGCTCTGCGTTTTTTGGGCCGATGAGTGTGTCGAACTCCGGGCACTGGCTGCGCACCCAGCCCGTATAGTGCCCATGGGTACCATCCCCATGGGCATTGCAGAATTTCACTTCCTCAAAGCCGTAATACGGCGCTTCCACATCCCGGCCGGGATCAGACAGCCACAGGTCACCTCTTTCGAAGTCGTATTCTTGGCCTTGGCGTATCGTCAGATTCGAATCACGGTAGCCTTCAGGGGGTGCCTCCCCATTTGGGTAAGGTGGGTAGTTCCAGTCCTCCACACCATGGGGGTAGCCGTTCTGAAGATGGCTTTTACCGAACAATGCTGTCCGGTAACCGCCCTGGCGAAGGACGTGTATGAAGGTATTGGAATCGACGGGAAGCGGTTGGCCGTTTGATAGAACGCCGGTGTTGGATGGCATGCGACCAGTGGCCAGTGTAGCCCTGTTGGGCATGCAGGTGGAATTGGCAACGTAGAATTTATCGAAGGTCACGCCTGACAACGCGATGCTGTCGATATTCGGTGTCTTGAGTATTTTGTTGCCATAACAACTGAGATGATCCGCCCGATGCTGGTCGGTCATAATGAATAAATAATTAGGTTTACCGGTTACCATTCCGTTTCTCCCGCATGTGACAGAATGTTGGGCCACCAAGCTCCTAGCGATGGCCCCGTATTCTGCCTACTTGTTCGTCCAGCCCAGCGTGATTGGGTGCGCCTTGCGTTGTTCTTTCTTTTCACCTTTGTGTTTGCCCGGGTCCCAACCAACCTGTGCCAGAACTTCACTGGCCCAATCGACACTTTCCTGGTCCGTAACAGTCGCAATGGTGTCGTTCCAGCGATTCAGAAACCCGCCGATCGCAATGACAGCCAGAATTTCAATGATTTGAGTATTAGTGAAATGTTTGCGGAGTTCCTCGAAATTTTCCGGCTCCACCGCGTTAGGCGCGACACCGGCGGCGAAGGCCAAATCTAGGGCCGCGCGTTCTGCGTCATCGAACAGATCGGAATCCTGATACCGCCACATAGCCTGAATCTTGGCGTCGGATACGCCGATCCGGTGAAGATGATATGAGCCATGGGATTGACAGTGCAGACAACCGCTGGCCAGGCTCGCCGCAGTAAAGACGAACTGCTTCAACTCGCCAGACACTTCGCGCCCCGGAAATACAAGCTTGAAAATGTTATTCATGGATTCGCGAAGTTCCGGCCAGTTCTCCATTTCGAATTCTTCCCGGTCCCTGTAACCAACTTTCGTCATTATGTTCCCCTGTAAAATTGTCCTCGGAGATTTGGTTGCCAAGTCACCTCACGTCAAGGCCCGACTGCGAGATTATCACGCCAGAGTTTCATTGCCGGGTTTTAGTCGCTAGAAATTAGCAACACGCTTCTCTATCGATTGGGCCCTGCCTTGACTGTCATCGCAACTTGGAACGTCAATTCGATCCGTGCCCGGCTGCCCAGGGTGCTGGAATGGCTGGATGACTTCGGGCCCGACATTGCGCTGTTGCAGGAAATCAAGGCAACGGAAGATACATTCCCCCGACTGGAAATCGAAGACCGCGGATACAATGTCGAGATCCACGGTCAGAAAAATTTCAACGGCGTCGCGATCCTTTCCAAATCGCCAATTGAGGACATCACGCGCGGCCTGCCCAACAACGAGGACGACGATCAGGCACGCTACATCGAAGGCTTCACCGCTGGTTTCCGCGTGGCCTCGATTTACCTCCCGAATGGCAACCCAGCGCCGGGCGAAAAGTACGATTACAAACTGCGCTGGATGGAATGCCTCTCCGATCACATGAAAAAGCGTCTGACCCTGGACGAAGCAACCGTCTTCGGTGGCGATTACAACATCGTACCCACCGATGAAGACGTGCATGACCCGGAAGGTTGGTTGGGCGATGCACTCTGTCTGCCCGAAAGCCGGAACCGGTTTCGACGGATGATCTATCTCGGCCTTACCGATGCCTATCGCGTCATCCACAAGGAGCCGCACAAATACAGCTTCTGGGATTACCAGCGCGGCGCCTGGCAGAAGGATTTCGGCGTGCGCATCGATCACCTACTGCTTTCACCCCAGGCGACCGACCGGCTGAAGGACGCCGATATCGACCGCGGCCCCCGGGGCAAGGAAAAAGCATCGGATCACACCCCTGTCTGGTGCGACCTGGAATGAATCCGCCGCTGATCCGCGAAGCGTTCCGTTATGTCACGATCGGTCTGGCATTCGGACTGGTCTGGGCGACGGTCCAGTACACCAACGGCAACATCACGGAATTCAAGACCCTGGCGGGCCCCGTCATCGTGTTCGGCGTCGCCGGCCTCCTGATGTGGGGACTCCGGCGCGCTCTTATCCGATTTCGGAATCGTTAGACAACTTCAGCCGTCAGATATCCGCGTAGGTGTGCGTTTCCGCCTTGCCGCCGGGATGGACAACCGCCCCTTCCCGCGCGTTACCTACCGTCTGCGCATAACGCCACAGCGCGCCCGCCTGATAATCGTGCTCCCTGGGCTTCCAATTTTTCAGGCGGCGGGCGAGTTCGGCTTTTGACAGCTTCACGTCCAGCTTGCCCTTCTTGGCGTCGATGGAAATGATGTCGCCGTTTTTTAGTAGGCCGATGGGACCGCCGACAGCCGCTTCCGGCCCGACATGGCCGATGCAGAAACCGCGCGTTCCACCGGAAAAACGCCCATCGGTGATCAGGGCGACCTTTTCGCCGAGACCGAGACCATAAAGCGCCGCGGTCGTGGACAGCATTTCCCGCATGCCCGGACCGCCCTTGGGCCCTTCGTAGCGGATAACGATGACATCGCCTTCCTTGATCTTGCGCTGAACCACCGCTTCGAAAGCGTCCTCTTCGCAATTAAACACCCGGGCTGGGCCTTCGAATTTCAACTTTTCCATGCCGGCGACCTTTACTATTGCACCTTCGGGGGCAAGCGTGCCCTTCAGCCCAACTACACCGCCGGTTGGCGAAAGCGCGTCTTTCACACGATAAAACACCTTCTGCTTTTCCGGGAATTTCAGCTTGGCATGGTTCTGCTTCAGGGTTTTCCCGGTCACAGTCATGCAGTCGCCGTGCAG
>CAJWUK010000225.1 GCA_913047365.1 uncultured Alphaproteobacteria bacterium
AGGGCATCGCCCTCTTCACGGATATAAGAAAGGCCGTCGATTTGGTTGATATCGATAATATCGTCAGGAAGGACAAAGCGCATATTTAGCATCGGCATCAGCGACTGTCCGCCGGCTAAAATTTTGGAGTTGTCCTTTTCGGCCAAGAGGGCCACGGCATCGTCGATGCTGCGGGGGTCATGATAAGTGAAGGGAGGCGGTTTCATATCACACCGAAAACATGTGGATGGAACAGGCACCATGGTCGAAACCGGAAATTCCGCCCCCGGTGCAATGGGTAAGAGCGACTTTTGCGCCATCAACCTGTCGGTTGCCAGCCTGGCCCCGCAATTGACGCACAACCTCGACGATCTGCGCCGCACCGGTCGCGCCGATTGGATGGCCTTTGGACAACAACCCACCGGACGGGTTCACCGGAATGCGCCCGCCGATAGAGGTTTCCCCGTCTTCTAAAAGCTTGGCCGCATCGCCCTTGTTGCAAAACCCGAGCGCTTCGTAATAGAGAAGTTCGGCAATGGTGAAGGCATCGTGCACTTCCGCAACATCAACGTCTTCTGGGCCTATATGGGCTTCCTCATAGGCCTGCTTGGCTCCACGAACGGTAATTTCTGGTGTCGTCATATCCCGGAACCCGGTCACGTACTTACCGGAATTCACTTCGGAACAGGCCACGCGAACGGGTTTGGTCGTGTATTGGCGTGCCTTTTCAGCCGATGCGATGACAACCGCCGCCGCACCGTCACCAGACGGGCAGCAATGTAACAGGGTGAAGGGTTCCGCGATTTCGCGGGCTTCCATCACCTCTTCAACGGTGACTTCGTTGCGGTACTGGGCATCTTCATTTTTAGCGCCGTGCTTGTGCGCCTTTACGGCGACCTGGGCCAATTGTTCCTTGGTCAGCCCGTAGTCATGCATATACCGCCGCGCGCGCATGCCATAGAGCGCGGGCATCACCAGACCGTGGGTGACCTCGAAATCCTCTTTCTCCAACGGCAGGGTGCCACCACCGAACTTGGTCAGTTTCTCAACACCCAGCACCAGCACCATGTCGTACACGCCGGCGGCCACCGCGATATAAGCCTGCCGGAAAGCGGAAGACGAGGACGAACAGGCGTTTTCGACATTCGTGATAGGAAGGCCGGTAATGCCAAGCTGCTTTAGTACCCTCTGACCCGACATCATTCCGCCCAGCGCTGACCCGCAATAGGCGGCTTCGATATCGCGCTTCTCAACGCCCGCATCTTCAATCGCCGCCTTCACTGCCGGCCAACCTATTTCTGCCAGTGTTTTTTCCCGATACTTGGCGAAAGGCACCATACCGACGCCGATAACCGAAACTTCGCGCATACCCCTCTCCTACTTCGCCACCGGGGTGAAAGCATAGCTTTCCACCGGCCCAGCCTCATCCTGGCCCAGCACCGCCGTGGTCAGGAACATCGGCATATCCATTTCCAACTTATCGGAATCTGCACCGACGATATGGGCGAATACCCGCACGCCTTCCGGAAGATCGACGTATCCAGCCGTATACGGGACCTTCCAGTTCTTGGGCGCGACATGAACTACGGACCATGTATAAAGCGATCCCTGATCCGATAATTCGATTTCCGACACATTTTCAGACATGCATTCCGGGCAAACCGGCACAGGGGGGAACACCTTGGCCTCGCAATCGCCACAGACAATGCCGACCAGTTTCGCCCCGCCATCCGTTTCTACGCGAACCGCATCGCCCGCTAAAAGTGGCTGTTCGTGCATTTCTTCGGCGGATTGCGCCATTCTTAACGTCCTCCTCTTGGAATTCTTGTATCAACCGGGCCGATGCGCGGCAAGCGTCACCACATCGCCCCGCCGCCGTCGATGACGAGTGTCTGGCCGGTCGTGAAATCGCTCTCCGCGGAGGCTAAATAGAGACATGCGCCAATCAGGTCTTCAGGATCCTGTAGCCGTTTCAGCGACCGGCCTGCGAGTTTAGCCGCCGGCCCGCCATCCCGCCAGTCGGTACGCGCCTTCACGTTCTCCGACATAGTAGACCCCGGGGCGATGGCATTCACGCGGATGCCATGATCGCCCAGCTCCTTCGCCATCGCGCGCGTCATGCCAAAAACGGCCCCTTTCGAGGCATCGTAATGGGTGTAGAACGGTAACCCGGCAAAAATGCGGCTGGTCGAAATATTGATGATCTTACCGTAGCCCTGCTTTTTCATCGCGGGCAGAACAGCCTTGGTACACAAAAACGTGCCGCCTACATTCACTTTCAGCACACGATCGAAAAGCTCCGGCGAGATTTCCTCAATCGACGCCCGCTCCAGTTTGCCAAAAATGGCGGCATTGTTGATAAGTACGTCGATGCGCCCGAACGCCTTCAGTGCGCCGGCTGCCATCTCCTGGCAGGATTGCCAGTGGGAGACATCGTTCTGCAGTGCGATGGCTTCGCCGCCGCTGGCCTTGATCTCGTCAGCAACAGCCGTGCCATCGTCAATATCGGAGATAACGAGTTTTGCCCCCTCTGTGGCTAGCGCCTTTGCGTAGGTCGCCCCGATCCCCTGTGCCGCGCCGGTGACAACACATACGCGGCCTTCCACTCTGCCCGTCATTTACCGATCTCTTTTGAAATAGTTAGTTATCTAAGGGTATCGGGCGGTCTTGGCCGTGTAAACATTCAAAGCCCCTTGGCGAAAGACACTAGAGCCGCGATCGCTGCTTCCCAGTTCTGCTCCCGGGTCCGCCCGGATACCTTGCGCGGCTTCAGATCGTGATCACCATCGGGAAGATATTGGACCTGGATCGATGTCGACAAATTATAAGCCGAAACTTCCTCACGCCGCCCGAAAGGATCACGCTCGCCGTGCAGGATCAGCGTCGGGGTTTTTAGTCCCATCAGATGGTCTGTCCGCAGTTTTTCCGGTTTGCCTTGCGGGTGGAACGGATAGCCCAGACACACGAGCCCGTCGTCGCCCGCCTCGTCCGCGATCATGCTGGCGATCCGCCCGCCCATGGATTTGCCGCCAATCACAAGATTTTCAGCCCCCAGTTCGCGAACAACATCCAAATAGAATTCCAAGAGGACCTGCGCCCGTTCCGGCGGCCGCCGTTTGCCGTCTTCCCGGCGTTTGGTCATATAAGGAAATTCGAACCGGGCAGCACGCAACCCAGCAGCGGCAATGCCGGCGGCGAAGACGTTCATGAAGTCGGAGTCCATCGGCGCCCCAGCGCCGTGAGCCAGCACCAAAGTTACAGAGGCGTTTTTCGGGCCGTCTAACAGAAAGGCCGCCATCGTCCTACAGGGCCCCTGCCTGAAGTCTGACAATCACGGCGATGATCACGCCGACGATGATCAGCAACAATAATCGCTTGATTTTCACGGTTCAGCCTTAAGGCCGCCGCCGGAGCATGATGGCATCACGGGACGAAAACACGGCGTCGCCATGCTGGTTCCTGATCTCGAATTCCCAGAAGATCAGGCCCCGATCCTGCCGGGTTTTGGATTTCCGTTTTCCGGTGCAGGTCTGGTGCATGGTCAACTCGTCGCCGGCACGGACAGGTTTCAGGAAATTCTGATCCTCTATCCTGGCGGCACCTATGATCGCCTTGTTGCGCTCCACGCTCATGATCAGGCGCTGTTTCAGAGCAATGGTCAACACGCCAGACGCGATCAGACTGTCATGTACAGTTTCCTGGCCGCCCTCGTCGCTGATATGCATCGGCAGCGGGTCATAGCGTTCTGCGAAGGAGACTATCTCTTCCGCTGTTACGGTAATCGGCCCGGCCGAGCGGTATCGGCCCACTTCGATATCCTCGAGAAATTTCTCGACGACCGGCCCAGGCTCTACATCCTTTTTTACAGTATCTGCAGTAGTCATTCGCCGGGGATAAACGAGGTCCCGGTTTTGCGCAATCGCGAAGTCAGAGGACCGTCAACATCTCCCACAAAAATGGATGGCGGGAGATATCACCCTCCCCTTTCAATTCATCTTATTACAACGATTATTTTTGGAACGTTCACTTTACCTATTGTTGGACTTTAATAATTTTCGCAGTCACCAATGATCCTTTAGATACCTCTGCGCGTAAATTCAGGACGACAAATAGTTAAGAAAGATCCTGCCAAGGACATCTCCAAATAGTGAAGGATGCAAATGAAATTAGGAACGATGCCTGCCCTTCTCGCATTTTTGGCTGTCTATTGTGTCCAAATTCACTCTGAAGGGGCTGTTGGTCGCGAAATGAATGCACATGATTTCCATTTTAAGTCCATTGACGGTGACCCAATGCCTTTGTCTAAATTTCAGGGAAAGGTTGTGCTTGTTGTAAATACTGCCTCCCAATGCGGTTTCA
>CAJWUK010000226.1 GCA_913047365.1 uncultured Alphaproteobacteria bacterium
TCTGACGGCCGACCTCGGTGCCCCAAGCGCCGACATACCAGGCATTTTTCAGGAACATCGAAACCTCCCGAATGGTTAGATACCAATCTATCGCGGCGTTTTACCCTATCGCGCCGCGATTGTCTCGCCTGCCTTTTCAGCGGCGATCCACTCCGCCAGCATTTTCCGCGCCGCAATGCCGGGTGCATCGACGTTCAGATCGATCAGAGGTCTTTGAGGATCCCGCAGCATCGATGCCTGCTGGGCTTCCAGAATGTCCACGTCTTCCAGAAACGTCATCAGAAACCCGTCATACATCTGCTTCGTCCAGTCGGCATCGTCGAGCCGAAAATCCCATACATGGGCATAGAAATAGAAGCTGGAATTATCGGTTTCGGGCGTAGGCGCGTTCAGTGCGCGGATATGGATGCCTTCGTCATATTCCGCGCACCCGCCGAATTTGCCTGCACCGACCGGCCCGCACCCGGCATAGACTACGGTATGGGCAGGAGGCTCCGTCTCCACGATCTGCCAACGGTCCACATTGCCGTCGAACCCGCCACCGGTCTTGAACAGTGGGGGTGGCAGCTTATCCTCAATCCAGCGCGACATCCGCACTTGGTTGTCGGTCCGCTCAGTTTTGATCGGAAAATCGACGATTGCATCGTTGCCGAGCGTTTTGGTGTGGACATATCCCAGGTGAGACAGATCGAGCAAGTTGTCGGTGATCAGTTCGTAGTTGCATTGGATGTGAAGGAACGCACCCGGGTTATGGCCCCAACCGGAATCATCTACCCACCACCAGTTGGGAATCAGCGCTTCATCTGCCTCTGCAGCATCGCCCATCCAGATCCACAGGAAGCCATATTTCTCCACCAGCGGATAAGACCGAATGGTCGCCCCGGGTGGTACTTTCGACTGACCGGGCACCGACACGCAGGCGCCGGTGGCATCGAATTCCAGCCCGTGATAACCGCATTGCAGCCGGTCGCCCAGAACCTGGCCAAGCGAGAGCGGCAACTGCCGGTGGCAGCACCTGTCCTCCAGCGCGATCGCCTTGCCCGCACTGCCGCGAAACATCACGACCGGTTCGTTCAGCAGGGTGCGACCCAGCGGCCCGCCGTCTTCAAGTTCGCGGTCATAGGCCGCGACATACCAGCAGTTTTTCAGAAACATGGAAAAATTTTACCCGGACAGTCCGGTTCGTCAATCGGGAACAATATTCGAGTTTAGATGCCGTCTCAGTCGCCGCAATTTGAGTAATAGAACGTAATAACCGATGGATAGGGCAGCAAGCACGAGGCCGGTCGCTATAACGTAATCCGCCGCGTTCCCGTATCCTTTCCCGGCAAGCGAAAGAACGGCCAGCCACACCGACACTGGGCCGGCCACCACCGCGAAGAACGGCATCAGCGAAAAAATGCTGCCCAGCCGCATCAACCGATAGGCATGCAAGAGGTTGATGTTTTCCGTCTCAGCGGATTGCCCTGCACGCATCAGCTGGATCCCGACAACCAGGGGGACAAGAAAGGTCCAGAACAGGAAACCGGACACCACGAGTGCTTGGATTGTCCCAAATTCGGACCGGCCGGGTATGGCAACCACGATAGTGCCCAGAGCCAGCGTAGCAGCGCAAAGAAAGGGAACCGACAGACTAACGAGAATAAGGCCGTATCGCATGCACCTGGTCAGTGGGGTTACCGGTGTATCGAGGATTGTCTGCGCCCTCCGTTTTCGATCTTTCGGGGGTTACTGGTTTACGGCTACAATTCCGCAAATCTTACCGGAGGATATCCATGCCTGCACCATATACCGGCGGCTGCGGCTGCGGCGCGATCCGTTACAGCATGACGACCGAGCCTCTGATTTCCTATCTCTGCCACTGCACCGAATGCCAGAGGCGCACATCTAGCGCGTTCGGGCTGAATACGCAGATACCCGCGGAAAACCTGGTCATCGAAAAGGGCACCCCGGCTGAGCGCAAGCGTAGAGCGGATAGCGGAAACGAGCTTGGCCTGAATTTCTGCGGCGATTGCGGGACACCGCTGTTTTCAATTCCTGGCGCCCGTCCACAGATACGGGTGATCTATTGCGGCACACTGGACGACCCAAGCTGGGTGCCGGTGAAGCTTCATATCTGGTCCGACAGCGCCCTCCCCTGGGCGATTCCGGATGACGGCATCGAACGCGTTAGCGGCCAGCCGAACATGGCCGACTATATCGGCAAGGTCTGATCCCGTGGCGAATTACGGAGACCGTGCACGGATCGGCATGCTGTTGCCATCGGTCAATCGCGCGGCCGAACCCCAGATCACCGAAATGCTACCCGACGGCGTATCGCTGCACACCACGCGGCTGCGCCTGCTGTCCAGTAAGAAGGAACATATCGACGAGATGGTCTCCGATGTGGAACGGGGCGCCACCATGCTGGCCGACGCTGATGTTGACCTGATTGTCTTTCACTGCACCGCGGCATCCATGTTCGCGCCAGGGTTCGATGATGGCATTATCGAGCGTATCGGAACGGCCACTAGTAAACCGGCGACGTCTACGTCAAAAGGCTGCGTCGAGGCATTCAAGACCTTCGAAGCAAAAAAAATCACCCTGACCACGCCATATATCCAGGAGACTAACGACCGCGAGGTGGATTTCCTGAAATCCCACGGGGTAGAAGTTCTGTCAGAGACCGGCATGGGCATCACCGGTGACGGGGGCGCGATGCTGGCGATAGAGCCCGAAGAATGGCGACGGCGTGTTACCGAACAGGACGAGCCCGCATCCGACGCCGCCTTCCTGAGCTGCACCGCCATCCGCGCAGTGGAAGCCATCGATGCGATCGAGACCGATATCGACAAACCGGTCGTGACGTCCAACCAGGCGATGGTGTGGCACGCACTCAGAAAACTGGGGATCGACGACCGCCCGACTGGTTACGGGCGGCTGATGGGGGCAGATTAGGTTTTCGGCAGCAAATTGATAGTTTCTGTTTGAACCGGGAAAAAAACTTATTCCCGGAACTCGGGGAATAGGCGCTCGGCCATGCGGAGACATGCGGGCCAGTCCTTGCCGCCGACGAGGCCCTCGCCTTCCTTGGCAACCTGGTTGGCCGCGAATTCGCACGCCTCCTCGTCCGGGAAATTAAGATTCTCGTACCCCGCCGACAGCGCGGCGATCTGGCCCCGGCAGGCGAATTCGAGGAAGTGATGCATCACGAAGGCTTCGGGAATAGTATCGCCGAGCACCAGCGAGCCATGATTGCGCAGCAGCGCCACCTTGTAGCCCTCAATATCCCTCAGTAGCGGGGCGCGCATAAACAGGTTGAATTCGAATCCCTTGAATTCGTGATAGGCAATCCGGTTGTGGAACCGCATAGCGTGCTGATTGACAGTGAGCAGACCCCATTTCTGGGATGACACGCCCATATTCGCCTCGGTATGGGTATGGAAAACCACGTTGATATCGGTGCGTTCCTTCAACAGTCCGGCGTGGATGATTAGCCCGCCGCCCTTCAGCTTAGGCGCACCCGCCGTGATCGGGTTACCGTCGCAATCGTATTTCAGCAAGTTCGAGGCTGTGACTTCCTCGAACATGATATCGTAGGGCTTGATCAGGATCGTGCCGTCTTCGCCCGGCACCCGCGCGGACAGGTGGTTGTAGGTCAGATCGCTGACATAGTAGTGCGCGATCAGGCGGTAAGCACAGGCAAGATCAACGCGGGTTTTCCATTCCTCCGCGGAAACCTGATCCCGAATGGAGACGTCTTTCTCGATTGCAGCGACAGCCATAGCGGTTTTCCCAGTTATTCTAACTAATTAGTGTCGGGCGGGCCGTCCCTCGTCAATTGGAGCGCCGACCCCGTCTTCAGTAATAATCCTTCATCTGGATGATTTCGTAGTCCACTTCCAGCGCTTCTTCTGCCTTCCGCAGCATGCGCCAGACATCCTGCCAGGCCTCGAATTCCTGTTTCTGCTTTTGCCGCGCGGCCCGCATCTGCGGCGTCGCCGGACGGCCCGATGCAGGGGGCGGCGGCGGAACATAGTGTGCACCTTCTTCGATGCCGAGACCAGAAAGTGCCTCCCTTAGACGGGCATACTGATCCTTCAGCTCGCGATAATCGGCTTGGGTCGCGGCAAGAACGGCTTCGGCCGCCTGACCTTCATTCTCCATCTTGATTACATGGTTCCGACCATCTTTGAAATCCGTTGTCACGCCGTCCATAGCGTCGAGTTGTTCGATGACCCTTGCGTTCCAGCGCAGTTGTGTGCCGCTAACAGGCATATCGGGCGTCTACCCCCGAACCCTTCCCTGGAAAATCAGATGCCACGGATCGGGCA
>CAJWUK010000227.1 GCA_913047365.1 uncultured Alphaproteobacteria bacterium
AAACCCTCCGGCTGATCTTGCTTCCGCATGATGCAATTGCCGACGACCAGCACCTCGATATCGGATCCCATGAAACAACGATAGGCATCCTCGGGTGTACACACAATCGGCTCGCCGCGGACGTTGAAACTCGTGTTAACGAGCACAGGACAGTCCGTTAGTTCTTTAAAAGCCGTTAGTAAGTCATGGTAGCGGGGGTTTGTCTCGCGGTGGACGGTCTGAACCCGGGCCGAATAGTCGATATGCGTGACAGCCGGAATCTCTGATCGCGGTACGTTGAGCTTTTCGATACCAAAAAGCGCGTTCTCTTCATCGGTCATCAATCGACGCCGTTTCGTGAGCACATCAGCGACGATCAGCATATAGGGACTATCGTATTCTAGATCGAACCATTCGCCGAGATCTTCACGCAGGATCGATGGGGCAAAGGGACGAAATGACTCTCGGTATTTTACACGGAGATTCAGGGTTTTCTGCATGGATGGCGACCGCGGGTCTCCGAGGATCGACCTCCCGCCCAGCGCTCTGGGCCCGAACTCCATGCGGCCCTGAAACCATCCGACCGCCATGCCGTTGGCAAGTGCCTTAGCAGTCTCCGTGGTGACATCGCGATCACTACAGACCGAAAACTTTGCCCCGGCTGTGGTCAACCGGTCTTCGATATCCTTGTTAGAGAACTCCGGCCCGAGATACGCCCCCTTCATCTGATCGGTACCCTCAGAGACGCGTCGCTCGGCGCCGAGGTGATGATAATAAACGGTGAGCGCCGCACCTAGCGCGCCCCCTGCATCGCCCGCCGCCGGCTGAATCCAAATATTCTCAAAGGCGTTGTCGCCCAATAGTTTCCCGTTTGCGACACAATTCAGCGCCACCCCGCCAGCGAGGCACAAATTCCGTTCACCCGTCTCAGATGCGATCGACCGCCCCAGACGGAGTACGACCTCCTCGGTTACATCCTGGATCGAAGCCGCGAGGTCCATTTCTCGCTGCGTCAGCAATGTCTCCGACGTTCGGGCCGGGGCACCGAAGAGCGCGTCAAACTTCGCATTCGTCATCGTTAGGCCGGTGCAATAGTCAAAGTAATCCAGGTTCAGACGAAATGTCCCGTCGGCTTTCAGGTCGATCAGATTGTCAAGGATCAGGTCACGGAAACGCGGTTCCCCGTAGGGCGCAAGCCCCATGACTTTGTACTCGCCGGAGTTGACCCGAAAACCCGTATAATAGGTGAATGCCGAGTACAACAGGCCAAGCGAGTGAGGGAAATGGATTTCCCGCTGCATCTCCAGTTGGTTCCCCGTCCCCAGTCCAAGCGACGTTGTCGCCCATTCGCCGACCCCGTCCATTGTAAGGATTGCGGCGCGTTCAAAGGGAGAGGGATAAAACGCACTCGCGGCATGGCTCTGGTGATGTTCGGAGAACAACAGCTTATTGTCCCAGTCGAACTCTTCCGAGAACTGTTTGAGTCGCTTTATGAGCAGAGATCGCTGAAAGAGCTTCTCGCGGAGCCAGACGGGAATGGCCATGGAGAACGACTTGAAGCCCCGGGGGGCAAAGGCGACATAGGTTTCCATTAGTCGTTCGAACTTCAGGAAAGGCTTGTCGTAGAAAGCGACGTGATCCACCTCTTCTGCAGAGATTCCCGCCTCGCGCAAACAGTATTCGATCGCTTTATCGGGAAAATTGGAATCGTGTTTTATTCTTGTGAACCGCTCCTCTTGCGCCGCGGCAACGATATCGCCGTCGCGCACGATAGCCGCAGCACTATCGTGATAGAACGCCGAAAGACCAAGAATTACCATCGGGTTGGACCTGCGACCGCTGCGTCAAAAAATTGTGTAGATAAAGGGCGCGACTGCCGTCCCCTTGGTCAAAACAATCAGGCCGCCAAAGATCACCATCATGATTAGAATTGGTAGCAGCCACATCTTCTTGCGAACCCTGAGGAAGAGCCATATTTCTGAGAGAAAGGACATCACACTTCAAAACTGTTGGGTCATGGAATCTGGCTTGGGCCCGGGAGGGTCGCGGTAAATCCAATACGACGCCGCTTTGGGGTCGAGCTTTAACCTTAGCGGATCCTTGCCCAGGACCCGGAAAATGAGGGCCGTGGGCGTGACCGTCAAGAAGAAGATCATCCCCATCGTCAAGGGGTTAACCACGCGATGGAGAAGCAGGCCGAACTTCATCCACAGACGATTGAACCGGGCTAGCACGGAAGGAACGAATAATGCGATGACCATTAGCAGTCCGGCAATGCTTGCGGACCAAACCCGCACCGACCCCGTGCCGAAAATCCAGGGCCAGACAGCCACCAACGCAAAAACAAATACGAAAACCAACCCGAACGAGCGGTTGGATGAACCTTTGACTACCTCATGACGCTCAAGCGTCTCGTGTGTGGTCGAAACCAATGCTAAAACTCCCTGCGACCGCCGGGGCGGTCGACCGATCCATACTCACAATTTCCCCCGCCGCCCAACTTACGGCAAAGGACGAAGGCCACACCGTTATACTCCATTACAATATGAATAGTGACAAGCATACGAGTTCGCACGTAATACATACCGGCGACCTGCGCAGATATCCGGCGGCGGAACGCCCGCCGGAGAATGTTGTGGAAGCAGGGGTATCCGAGCCCATTGGGCCCGATGTTCGGTCTCGCTGCTTATCCCGTATTCAGTTAGGCGAGGCGCGCTAGATCCAGGCCACTTTTTTCCACCTCTTTTTATCCCTATTCACACTGGTTTAGAGTCGAATGCATCTTAGAAACTGGCAACAAAATTTTATCGACGAGTTTCCTTCGGTCGTTAAGAAATACCGAAGATTTATTGTCAAAGCTCCGACCGGAGCGGGCAAGACGGTCCTTGCGAGTGAGATAATTGACCGATTTTATAAGGGTAAAAAAATTATCGTTCTTTGCCACAGGCTCGTTCTCCTGGAGCAGTTGCACACCGCCCTAAGCCACAAACATGTTGTGCGGAAGCTTGAGGTGTCCGATGCGGGCCCAGCCTTCGAAGACTATGACATCCTGCTATCGACAAGTCTTCGAGCCAAGGAGGTATTGAGCGACGCGATTGCTAAGGCCGACGTTATCATTATCGATGAGGCACATCGGGTTTCACCGAATGGAAAGGGATATAAACGTATCCTCGATACCTTTGAGGAACGGGGTAAAACCAATGCTCCATTGATTGGTCTGACTGCTTCTCCCGAGCGTCGAACGGGCGACCAACGGGACCAGCTTAATCTTGCCTTCGACGCGATAATCGACTGCGCAAATATCGAGGATTTGATTGATGAGGGTGTTCTTGTAAAGCCGATATATCGTCCTCATTTCGTTCACGACCTAAACTTGGCGAGCATTGATATAAGCTCAGGCGATTTCCCGATTGAAAAATTATCGAATGCGATCATCAGGTCTTCGATGATTGATTACGCTATCTGGAGCTATAAAGAAGAGCGTTCAAAACTCGCAGCCGATCCGATATCTGCCTGGTTCTGCGCAGATATAAGTGTTGCAGAAGCCACATTAAGCGCGATTGAGCAATGTGGGGTTGATGCGGCGATCGTGACGGCCAAGACACCAATCAAGGAACGAATGAAATTGCTCAGGCTTCATGAGGCCGGTGAGATTGAGGCGATTGTGTCAGTCGGGGTCCTGGCGGAGGGATGGGACAATCCCAACTGCAACATCATTGTCCACCTCCGGCCGACGCTTTCCAAGGTTTTATGGGGACAATCGGTTGGACGAGGTTTGCGTTCCGCACCAGGCAAGGATAGGTGTGTGGTCATAGATGTAAGCTCTAACTGGAGTACGTTCGGGCCGGTTGAGAAGCTCGAGTGGAGCCTTTGGAGTCATCGTAAATCCTACATGCAGTTTATGAACCGGTTTAACTGGATCGGGCAACAGCAAGATGGCGAAGATAGCGGCGATATCTATCTCTTGTGTAAGAATGAATTGCCCAATGGAACCCGGTGCTCACACATTTATAGAAAAGGCGCTTACGTAGACGACACTTGTCCTGTTTGCGGTAGCTATGCAGCCGTAGATATTTACAAGGAACAAAAGCTGGACAGCACACTCAATGAAAATGGTCTGCACCGGCTGTTTTTTGAACGTGTACCTGAGATATATAAAGATATGGACATGTCAGTCTGGAGCAACCTAGGTGACATGGCATGGAGAACAGCAACACTTGAAGACCAAATGTTCCTCGCGTTCTGCAAGTCTTTCGTGGAGGTTTCGGGTGAGCCAACTAAATCCGAATCTGAATACTGGGATGCGGCGCTTG
>CAJWUK010000228.1 GCA_913047365.1 uncultured Alphaproteobacteria bacterium
TTCACATGCATGGTCCCGAGGGCGTCCGGTTCTATACCCGCCAGAAGGCGATCACCTCGCGCTGGCCGACCGGTATCCGGTCCGGCGCCGAATTCACTATGCCGACGATGAAATAAATGCCCAATGTCGGCTGACACAACTGTCGCCGCGGCACTTCAGCACTGGGCGCCGCGCCTGGTCGCCAATGGCGTGCCGCTGACGGATTTCCAGGAAGTGACGGCGTCTATCGCTTCGTGGGACGATTGGTGCGACGCTTGGTCCGCGCGTGCTGCGGTTCATGAAGAAATGGGCCGCGTAGCGCTTGGCCAAGGGTACACACTTTCCGCGGCGGAACATCTGAAAACGGCGGCGGTTTGTTATCATTTCGCTAAGTTTTTGTTCATGCACGATGCCGCGCGGATGCGGGCCGCCCATGGAAAGGCTTTAGACTGCCACCGCACCGCGCTTCCCCATATGCGCCCGCCAGGGGAACGAATTGAAATCCCGTACGAAGGCACCACGCTGAAGGCCAATCTTCGAAAACCTTGCGGTGTCGAGATGCCGCGTGTGCTGATCATGTGTGTTGGGCTGGATTCCACGAAAGAGGAAATGGATGCCTATGCGGAACCGTTCCTGGACCGAGGTATCGCAACCTTGGCTTTCGATGGACCGGGGCAGGGGGAGGCCGAATACGATCTGCCCATCCGCGGTGACTACGAAGTTCCCGTTGGCGCCGTTCTCGACTGGATCGACACCCGGGACGATCTCGACAGTTCAAAAACCGGAATCTGGGGCGTCAGCCTGGGCGGATACTATGCCCCAAGAGCCGCGGCTCATCACGACCGTCTGAAGGCCTGCATTTCCCTGACCGGTCCGTTCAACTGGGCCGAGGCCTGGGAATCCCTGCCGGATCTGACGCGGGCGGCATTTGTTGCGCGCAGTCACAGCGCGTCACAAAAAGAAGCCAAGGATAAAGCCGCAGCTCTTTCTTTGGATGGGATTGTTCAGAATATTAGATGTCCGATGTTTGTCGTCGCGGGCAAACAGGACCGCGTTATTCCCTGGGACCATGCCCGTCGCATTGCCGAAGGCGCGTCCGGTCCGGTGGAATTCCTGCCGCTAGACGATGCCGGACATGTCGCCAACAACCGTACCTATCGCTACCGCCTGCAATCCGCTGACTGGATGGCCGATATTCTGCTCGGAAATTCCAATTAGCGGACAGGTGTAATCCGCAAAATCTTGCCGTCGTTTTCATCGGTGATGGCATAAACAGCACCGTCCGGACCCACGGCAACATCACGGATGCGGCTGCCGATTTGGCGGAGCAATCTTTCTTCGCGAACCACCTTGTCGCCATTCAGTTCCAGACGCACTACCGCTCTGGCGCGAAGCCCGCTGATCAAAAGATTTCCCTGCCACTCCGGAAAGAGGTCGCCGGTGTAAAACGTGATGCCGCCCGGCGCAATAACGGGGGTCCATGTGACGATGGGATCTGTCATGCCGGGGGTGGATTTCAGACCGTCGCCGATCTGACCGCCCGAATATTCGACTCCGTGGGAAACCACGGGCCAGCCATGATTGGCGCCAGGGGCGGGGATATTGATCTCGTCACCGCCCCGGGGTCCGTGTTCGATGGTCCAGAGCTTCTCGGTCGCAGGATGGATAGCGGCACCCTGAATATTGCGATGTCCATAGGACCAGATTTCCGGTTTTGCGGTCTTCCGGCCGATAAAGGGATTGTCAGGCGGGATGCCGCCTTCTGCCGTCAGACGGATAACCTTGCCTATATGACTGTGCAGTTGCTGTGCCTGTTGTCGATTGCCACGGTCGCCCGTGGTGAGAAACACGCTTCC
This sequence comes from uncultured Alphaproteobacteria bacterium, assembly GCA_913047365.1. Classification (GTDB taxonomy): domain Bacteria; phylum Pseudomonadota; class Alphaproteobacteria; order MPNO01; family UBA830; genus CAJWUK01. Next base: position 1,836 of record CAJWUK010000228.1, read on the forward strand.
ATCGGGCGCGAACACCACGCGGGAGCCGAAATGCCTCGGGTCGCCGGCGGCCGGGGTTTGGCGAAACAGGACCTTGCCGCCTTCCAGCGCGGTCTCATCGGCACTCAGCCGGCCGCGCATCAGGGCAGTGTAGTATCCGTCCGACCCCTGTTCAGCGTATGAGAAATAGAGAAGCCGGTTTTTGGCAAAGTCGGGGTGAATGGTGACGTCCAGCAATCCGCCCTGTCCGTAATAGGCCTGGTGCGGCGGGTTTTTGATCGGTGGGGACAGTTTCCCGTCCCGGGTGACAATCCGAATTCGGCCGGGCTTTTCGGTGACGATCATCCGGCCATCGGGCAGAAAATCTATTCCCCAGGGTTGCTGAAGTTTATCGGTCAGTAACTCCACCAAAATCGTGACCTTCTCGGTCTTGAACACTCCCGCCGAAAGGACCGGCGTTGAAAACCCGAAAAAAATTGCCAAGGCTAAGGACCCAATCAAGCTTCTGGATAACATGGTCCGATTTCTCCGCCGGATGGTTTTGCCTATTCTATCTTCTCGCACTAACGCTGCATTTCATTGACTAGTTAGGGCGGGTGCCGGTGAACCGCCAATCACGAAAGGAATATCTCATGAGCGCCATCGTTCTCCACGTCGAGTTGACCCTGAAACCCGAGCGGCGGGAGGCCTATCTGGTCCGTGCCCGCCGGCATCGCGACAATGTGCGCAATAACGAACCCGCTTGTCGGAATTTCGAAATATCGGTGGAAGAGGACAATCCGAATCTCGTCCGTCTCTATGAAGTTTATGATGATAATGGAGCGGTCGAACACCACATGCAGACACCCTATATGACCGCCTATCGCGAGGAAACCGCGCCGATGATCGAAAACCGCAAGCTGACCCGCTCTATCATGGCGCATGACTGACGTGGAAAATCGCCGCGTCATCCTGAATGCGCGGCCCGTCGGGGTGCCGGGGCCCGAATTCTTCAATATCGAAACCGCGCCGGTACCCACGGTCGGCGAAGGTGAGTTTCTGGTTCGGAACGCCTTTCTCTCCGTCGATCCGGCGATGCGGGGATGGGTCAACGATGCACCGAACTATTCGCCGCCCGTGCCGGTGGGGGACGTGATGCGCGCCATCGCTGTGGGAGATATCGTCCAATCCCGCCACCCCGACTACGCCGCAGGCGAGCGGGTGTGCGGAACCTTTGGCTGGCAACATTTTGCGATTAGTGATGGCTCCAACGTGATGCGGAAACTGCTACCCGAGGAAGAGAGCATGTCGCTGGCGCTCGGCGTTCTCGGATTGAACGGCCTTACTGCTTATTTCGGCCTGCTGGATGTCTGCAGTCCGAAATACGGCGAGACACTGGTTGTGTCGACCGCGGCAGGTGCAGTGGGCTCCTGCGTCGGCCAGATTGGCAAGATTAAAGGCTGCCGGACGGTGGGCATTGCCGGGGGACCGGTGAAGGTCCGCCATTGCCTAGAGGAATTCGGTTACGACGACGCGATCGACTACAAGCACTGCGCGGATATCGCGGTAGAACTGGCGAAATTGTGCCCTGACGGGATTGATATGTATTTCGACAACACCTGCGGGCCGATCAGCGATGCCGTTTTCGAAAATCTTGCGCTGCATGCCCGCATCGTCGTCTGCGGTACGGCAAGTATTCAGGAATGGGACCCGTTGCCGGTAGGTCCTCGGGTTCATCGGCAGTTGCTGGTGGCCCGTGCTCGAATGGGCGGGTTTCTGATACACGACTACAAGGACCGCATCCCCGAAGCGATCGAAGACTTGTCCCAATGGGTAGGAACGGGGTCGATAAAGGCCCGCGAACATATCCTGGAAGGTATCGATTCTGCGCCCGGCGCGATCCGGATGCTTTATCGCGGTGAAAACACCGGAAAGCTGGTAATTCGTCTGGACTAATCCGTTAGAGGCCCGTCGCGAACTTGACCATGATCATCACAATCAGCACCTGGAAAATGCCCTGTGATGCCAGTGTGACGAAATAAATCCGCATGATCCGGCGCGCCTTTTCCGGATCGGGATTTTCTTTCCGCATCTCCCGATAGGCACGCAGGCTGGACGGCAAAAGAATGCCCAACCCCTGAACCGCTAGTATGGTGGAAATGATCAGGGCGGCGATCACCCACCAGAATTCCGGGTAGCCCAGGTCGATGTAGCCCATCCGAACAGCGAGAAACCAGCCGGACGTCGGCGCCATGATGCCGAGCGTCTGCATGATGAACAGCGTCTTCGGCAGCATGTTGAGCGAAAACGACCGTCGCGCCTCGAACGGCATGGCGCGGACGACGGGGCCAACGACAAACCCGAACAGGATATCTGCGCCGGTAAGCAGGATGCCGCTGGCCACATGGAGATAGCGCAGAAACCAGTCGTTGCCCCAGATAATGGCAACCACCATCACACCCAGTGCCAGGA
>CAJWUK010000229.1 GCA_913047365.1 uncultured Alphaproteobacteria bacterium
GTCGTCAATTCCCGACGTTTCGGTATTCAAGCTTATTCAATCTGTAAATTCTTCTGGTTCATCTTTTTTCGGAATTTCACACAGACGGGGAATATGGGAGGGGTATTCGATAAAAATCGCTCTTTTTAATATGAAATCCAGTACTGAAGCATGCGGATGAACCCTGCGTGCCACATTTAGGTGATACGCCGCCTCCCCAAATTGGGGAAACAATTTTGCGTCTTTGCGCAAAGACTCAATCGGGTGCCCGGTACGAGACGACATGGCCGTGTGTATAAGCAAAACAAAATCATTAATGGCAGCCCATCTTGTTTTTCGTTCTATAATGGTCCAACTCGCACCCCCGACCTCGGCGATGTCTTGCACATTCCCATAGTAAACAGGCTCTGCATAAATTATTTCTTCGTATGCGCAGATCGCTTCTCGCCATTTGAAATTCTTTACTAGGCTTTGCGCATAGTTCTAATTTCCATTAGCGGATGCAGTATTCTGCGACGCTATCAGAAATATTAACACTGCGGATAAAGTTAGGCTTATCAACTTCCGCACAATGATATCCCTCAAATAATCTGCATCATCCTGTGAACTTGCCGCCTAAGGCGCGAGCCTCCGCGTAATCAGACCCCGACATTCTGCCATATCATCAGCGCCCTTACGAAGCCCCGTGGCCTTTGATCCGGTGATTGTTTGACTGCGTAGATGAATTAAAGAGCCAAGGAGCATTCAGATGAAATCTACCCAAGCAGCGACACTCACGGTAATTGTATTTGTAACCGCCTTAATTTCCGGTTCGGCCTACGCTATGAGCTGTGGCGGAACGGGGCACACTCACTCGGCACAGGAGATGGCGGAGAAGTACTTTTCCCAGATGGATGCGAATGGTGACGAACTTGTTTCAGAGGGCGAATTTAAAGCGTCGGCTATGACAAAATTTGTGAAAAATTTCGGAGCACTGAAACCGAACGCTGAAGGCTATATTGAAAAGAAGGCGTTTTTGAAGATGTTTGTCGAAGCACACTCGACAGATAAGCCGGAAGCGTAAAGTCGGCTCAGCATATCGGTATGTGATCAGGTAGTTACTGCACCTGCTTCCAAAAATTCAGACTTGGGGCGGTGCAGCGTGTTTTGGCCCGGACGTATCGGCCATGCCAGCGGCGACCATTTCGTCATAGTACTTATTATATCCGGCCTTCATTTTTTCGGGTGCTCCCCGGTCGCGGAACACTTCCTCATCCCATTTCTTGTCGATCCCATGACCTAGGATCATCCGGTTGAACCAGTTCCAGCTGGAGCAGACGGTGATCGCAATGGTCAAATCCTCTTCCGACCAGCCGGCGCGATAGCAGTCCTTGGCGTCTTCCTCGGTCATCCGGTCGGGCGTCTCGGTCAGTTTCCGCACGTATTTGAGGATCGGCTTCAGCTTGTCGTCAACGGGCGCCGTATCGATATCATCGACCAGCCTGCCGAACAGATCCTCGTCCACGCCCAGCGCCATGCAGACATTCTTGTGTGCGCCGAAGCAGAAATCGCAGGCGTTTAGGAGGGAACAATAGGCGGCGATGATTTCCTTCTCTTCCTGGCTGGGACCGGCCTCGTAATTCATCAGCCGATGGATGAACTCCATATAGGGCTCGAACAGGTCCCATTTGGAAAGCTGAAGCTGCGACATCGAGATGATGCCTTCGTAGCTGGGAAAATAGGTCACGACTTTATCCTCTACCTAATTAGGCCCCGACACTCTGCCATATCATCAGCGCCGAATGAATGGCTCTGGGTAGTTCGTCATAAAGTCGTCTGAGAGAAGAGTGAAACTACCACTCTCTATAACCACCCCGGCCTCGCGCCGCTCATTGGTGATTTTTTCATCAGCTCCAAACCTTTTTAGAACATCTAAACTATCAAAACGCATTGCCGCGTGCAGCTTTGTGGGATCATCTTGTTCTGTTCCAGCAAACAGAACTGAAATACCCATTTCTTCTAACTTGGGCGTTTGAGCTTCCAACATCTTTTTCCAGGTATCGAAACCCTTCGTTATTGTAATTTCACTTTTTACCAGAATAGCCAATTTGACCTCCAACCATTAAAAATTTGGAGATTAAGGAAACAACCTCCGCGTAATCAGACCCCGATATTCTGCCACATCATCTAGCGCCCTCGCGAAGCTACTTGATACATTAGCAATCTCGCCGACCTGCTACGTTCCCGGACTTGCGTGTGGCCTTTTTCCATAGCGTTTGACTGTAGCCTACCACGCGCGCTCTGACGCCAGGCGCGCGCCTTCAGTCAGCGTTCCCAGTTTTGCCCACACAACGTCGCCGGCCACCATATCGCTGCCCGCGAAGGTGCCAAACCCGCAATCGGCGCCGGCCAGAACGCGCTCCCGGTCGCCGACGGCGTTTATCGCCTCGGCGATGCGGTTGGCGACGACTTCCGGGTGTTCGACGAAATTTGTTGTCGGGTCTATCACCCCTGGAATCAGCATCATGTGATCCGGCGGCGGGAACTGCTTAAGCACCGCGTATTCGTGCTGGTGGCGCGGGTTGGCAAGCGGCAGGCTGAGCGCGCCGACCTTTGCCTCGTAAAGCAGGGGCAGGATTTCGGCTAGATCCACATCGTCGACGTGTGGCCCGTCCCAGTTTCCCCAACAGCAATGCAGACGGACGCGGTCGGATGGAATATCCGCGATAGCCATGTTGATTGCATCGATATGCAGGGCAACGGCATCGCGAAACGCCGCAAGGGACCAATCGGCAAACAAACGGCCACGTTCCATCGCGAGATCGGGACAATCCAGCTGCAGCACGTGTCCCTCGCCGATGACGAAGTCGTACTCCATCTTCATTTCGCGGGCGAGGGCGTAAACGTAGTCCTCGTGCCGGTCGTAATGCCGGTTCAGCATTGTTACCGCGATGATGCCCGGGGATGCCGCCGTCATGAACGTTTCTGTAACATTCGCTGATGCATCTTCCAGCGCGGTCGCGAACATCGCCGCTTCTTGCCGCGCTTCCGAAAGGTCGCCGTATTTCACCTCGGCAACGGCCTCGGGAGCCGAATCGATCTTCGCTTTTCTTACGCCGCGTGCGCGGACCAGCTCAGCGTATAACGGGAATTTGATGAAATCGGGTACCGGCGGGCGACTGGATTCACCGCCGAAACCAGTCATGCGGCGAGGCACGTAGGTCTGAAATCCGACCCGTGGCTGTTCGCCGTCATTGATAACGTCGCACCCGGCATCGACCTGACCGCGCACCACACGGGCGACGTCCCGGGCCGCCGTCTGCGCAAGGGCGTTTTCGTCGATGTCCTCGCCCTGTTCCTGTTTTAGCAGCAGATCGTTCAGCATAGCACTGCGCGGCAGACTACCCACATGCGTGGTCAGAATGCGGTCAGTGCTGAGCTTCATGAGAGGTCTCTGCCGCATTTTCTGTAATAACTGATTTCATGGGTTTAGCCTCCGCGCAATCAGACCCCGGCATCCTGCCACATCATCCAGCGCTTCGCGAAGCCGCTCGTTCCCCTAGTGATCGCGCCAATTAATCGTCGGGTTTCGTGTCGAGCATTGGCTGCACCCGATCCGTGTTTTTGGGAAGCGCCTCCCAAAAGTCCCGAACGTCCTGCGGATATTGGTGTTTTACTCTTTCGTATACCGTTTGAATATTAGGCCGCGCCGCTGTCATCTCTAAAATGTGTTTCAAACTGGTCCATTCATCGTTTGTAATTAACCCACGCTTGTATGCCACCAGCTCGTCGAGATTAGACGTCATATTGTGAAACGCGACGGCGTCAGCGCGATATTTTTCATCTGCACTGAAATTTTCGTAATCCCTTTCTATTCGGCGGTGAAATTCACGAAAATCGGCATCCGTAGCTATCGCCCTCATCAACCAGGCCGAGGTAGAACGGCGCCTCGTTGACATAGAATGCTTAAGCAGCGTGGTGTTCTGGCGAATTTGCATTGCCAAAAACAGGATAGAGATCACAAACGCTATTCCGACGCATATTTCCGTGATGTAGTAGACCTTCTCGAGGGGCATTCGATTCTCCTTTCTATGGGGGAGCAAAGCTCCGCGTAATCAGACCCCGGCACTCTGTCACATCATCAAAATGTATCACTAGCTCCCGTCAGAAATTCCGCAGAGATATGAAGCATATCTCCCGGCTCAAGGTCGTTGTCCCCCTTCACTCTTTGAATATTCTGCTTCAGACACACCCCTTAAAAACAATTGTTTAGGCCACATAGGTCCCCATAGCTGACGTGCCTTGA
>CAJWUK010000230.1 GCA_913047365.1 uncultured Alphaproteobacteria bacterium
GTATTCTGCCGGAACTGCTGAATTCACAATACGGCGTGCCGTTCTATTTTGGCGGTACTAGCCTGCTGATCGTTGTAACGGTCACGATGGATACCGTGTCGCAGGTGCAATCTCATCTGATCGCCCATCAGTATGAAGGCCTGGTCAAGAAGTCTCGTCTCAAAGGCCGCCGCGGATGAACCTGATCCTCTTAGGACCGCCAGGCGCAGGAAAGGGCACTCAGGCCAAACGGCTGGAAGATGCTTATGGGCTAATTCAGCTTTCGACCGGCGATATGTTGCGGGCGGCGGTGGCGTCCGGCAGCGAAATTGGTCAGAAGGCCAAGGAAATCATGGAACGCGGTGAACTGGTTTCCGACGAAATCATGATCGCCATGATACGCGACAGAATCCAGCAGCCTGATTGTGTGCACGGGTTTATCCTCGATGGTTTTCCCCGGACCACCGTCCAGGCAGAAGTTCTGGACGCGATGCTCGCCAATATGGATGTCAAAATTGACCACGTCATCGAAATGACTGTCGATGATGCGGCGCTGGTTGAGCGTATTACCGGAAGGTATAGCTGTGCAAAGTGCGGCGCAGGCTACCATGATAAATACCAGCAGCCGGAAACTGACGGGGTTTGCGACAAGTGCGGATCGACCGAGTTTTCCCGGCGCAAAGATGATAAAGCGGAGACGGTAACGTCGCGGCTTCAGGCATATCACGCTCAAACGGCGCCGTTGCTGCCGTATTACAAAGCCAAAGGGGTCTTGAAAGCGGTCGATGGCATGGCTGATATCGACGAAGTAACCAGCCAGATTGAACTCGTTCTGGAGGCTGCCTGATGGTTGACTTGACCCTTTTAGCCCCTATAATCCGCGCGCTTTGGTCGAAGGCGCGGACCGAAAACTTTTTACTCTTTTTCAAAGACTTGAACGCTGAGGAGATGGCGTCGTGGCACGCATTTCGGGTGTAAACCTCCCCAACAAACCGGTGGCAATCGCGCTCACCTACATATTTGGCATAGGCCGTACGTCCGCGGTGAAGATCTGTGAAGCGGCGAATGTCGCTGGCGAGATCCGCGCTAACGATCTTGGCGATGACGAACTGGCCCGCATTCGTGACGTAATTGATCGTGATTACATGATCGAAGGCGATCTTCGGCGCGAAACAGCCATGAATATCAAGCGTCTGATGGATCTCGGTTGTTACCGAGGACTGCGGCATCGCCGAGGGCTTCCGGTCCGGGGCCAACGGACTCACACCAATGCGCGGACCCGTAAGGGCAAGGCGCGGCCGATAGCCGGCAGAAAATAGCGCGTAACGGGAAGCAGAAATGGCAAGACCAGCAACAGGACGGGTTCGCCGTAGCGAACGAAAGAACATTACGTCGGGTGTGGCGCATGTAAATGCCACGTTCAATAATACGATGATTACAATCACCGACGCGCAAGGCAATTCCATCGCCTGGTCGTCGGCGGGATCTCAAGGTTTCAAGGGGTCGCGTAAATCCACACCCTATGCTGCCCAGATGGCGGCAGAAGATGCCGGCCGCAAGGCTCAGGAACACGGGGTCAAAACTCTGGAAGTCGAGGTCAAGGGACCAGGGTCAGGACGCGAATCCGCGCTGCGGGCCCTTCAGACTGTCGGTTTCACGATTACAGCCATTCGTGATGTAACGCCGATACCGCATAACGGTTGCCGGCCAAGAAAGCGGCGGCGCGTATAGGCCACTTTATTCGCGTCGGCACCATATCGGACGACAACGGTAACGGAATTCAAGCAGAGCGGCGGCTGGCCGCCAGAGGATAATGGTATGACGGTTATTCATAAGAACTGGCAGGAACTGATCAAGCCTTCGAAGCTGGATATCGATGAAGGTGAAGAAGCGTCTCGGTATGCGACGATCACGGCCGAACCGCTGGAGCGCGGTTTTGCGACGACGCTGGGGAATTCCCTGCGCCGAATTCTGCTGTCTTCGCTGCAGGGTGCGGCGGTCACGGCGGTGCAGATCGATGGTGTTCTTCACGAATTCTCGTCCATCCCGGGCGTACGCGAAGATGTCACTGATGTTGTGCTGAATATAAAATCACTGGCGTTGCGTATGCATGGCGAAGGCCCCAAGCGCATCACGCTTACCTCCTCCGGTCCCGGTGAAATCACAGCCGGCATGATTGAAGCGACTCACGACATCGAAATCATAGATCCGGATATCGTTATCTGCACACTGGATGATGGCGCCAAGATCTCAATGGAAATGACCGTCGATACGGGCAAGGGCTATGTTCCAGCCTCCGACAACCGCGCAGAAGATGCGCCGATCGGCCTGGTCCCGGTGGATGCCGTATTCAGCCCGGTGCGCCGCGTGGCCTATCGCGTTGAAAATGCTCGCGTCGGACAGCGGACGGACTATGACAGGCTGATCATGGAAGTTGAAACCGACGGCACAATTACCCCGGAAGATGCACTGGCTCTGGCCGCACGTATTCTGCAGGATCAGTTACAGATGTTCGTCAATTTCGAAGAACCCCGCGCCATTCAGGAAACGGTCGAAGCAGCGGAACCCGCTTTCAACCGCAATATGCTGCGAAAGGTAGACGAACTGGAACTGTCTGTGCGATCGGCGAATTGTCTGAAGAACGACAACATTATCTATATCGGCGATCTGGTTCAGAAAACCGAACAGGAAATGCTGCGGACGCCTAATTTTGGCCGGAAATCCCTTAACGAAATCAAGGAAGTTCTGTCCACCATGGGGCTGCACCTGGGGATGGAACTCACCGAATGGCCGCCCGAAAACATTGAAGACATGGCCAAGCGCCTGGAAGAGCCCTACTAAGCCGGGCTCGATAGAAGAAGAGGACATTACAATGCGCCATCGTATGAGTGGGCGGAAACTAAACCGGACCAGTTCGCACCGGAAAGCGATGTTCGGCAATATGGCCGCTGCGCTGATCAAGCACGAACAGATAAAGACGACGCTGCAGAAGGCGAAGGAACTTCGCGCAGTTGTCGACAGGTTAATCACACTCGGCAAGCGGGGTGACCTGCATGCACGTCGGATTGCAATCTCACGCCTGCACGGTGACAAGAAACTCGCCGAAAAGCTGTTTGGCGATCTGGCAGATCGTTATCGCGACCGTCCCGGCGGATACACCCGGGTCGTCAAGGCCGGTTTCCGGTATGGAGATTCTGCGCCGATGGCCATTATTGAGTTGGTCGATCGCGACCCCGACGCCAAGGGCCTTGATTCCGGCCCGGTACTGGTTGATGAAGACGTCGAGGAAGAAGCGGTCGCGTAAGGCACCGTTCCCGGGATACCAAAAGGCGGCCTTGTGCCGCCTTTTTTGATCCGGGAAGACATGCCACGAAACTGGTAAACTCACATCATGATCAGAATAAAAACCCTTGGTCTCTGCCTGGCAGCGGGCGCAATGTTTATCTTCGTCGACAACGGCGTGATTGCCCAGGAAAAGAGAGTTCCCCAGGCCCGAAGCGAAATTGCGCTTTCGTTCGCACCGCTGGTGAAATCTGCTGCGCCCGCGGTTGTGAATATCTATACCCGCCGGTTGGTAAGGGCGCGTAGGGTATCACCGCTATTCAATGATCCGTTTTTCCGGCGCTTCTTCGGCGATCAATTCTTCCAGGGGAATGCTCCCGAACGGCGGGTGCAGAATTCTCTGGGATCCGGCGTCATCGTCAGCGCTGACGGACTGATTGTTACCAACCATCACGTTATCGACAAGGCGGATGAAATAACCGTCGTTTTGACCGACCGCCGGGAATTCGACGCCGAAGTGGTCATCCGGGACGAACGCACAGATCTCGCGGTGCTGCGTATCCAGGCGAAAAATGAAAAACTTCCCTTCCTGTCTCTCAGGGACTCAGACTCGCTTGAGGTCGGCGATATCGTGCTGGCCATTGGCAATCCGTTCGGTGTCGGACAGACGGTGACGAGCGGGATTGTGTCCGCGCTAGCCAGAACCGCGCAGGGGGTTTCGGATTTCGGTTTCTTTATCCAGACCGACGCTGCAATCAATCCGGGTAATTCCGGTGGTGCTCTGGTGTCGTTGGATGGAAGGCTGATCGGCATAAATACGGCGATCTATTCCCGGGGCGGAGGGTCTAACGGCATCGGATTTGCCATCCCTTCAAATATGGTTGCGACCGTCATTGGTGGTGCCGCGGCAGGTGGGCAAGTGGTCAGGCCTTGGCTGGGCGCCCGCGGGCAGACAATCAGTTCAGATATCGC
>CAJWUK010000231.1 GCA_913047365.1 uncultured Alphaproteobacteria bacterium
ACGTGACCTACACGCTGGTGTGGTCGGTCGCCATCGCCAATATTATCGGCGCTGGAATATGCTTCACCTTCGCCAATCAGTTGGCAAAAGTTGCACTGATCCGCATTGGTATTCTCGCGCCGGTGGTTCTGGCGGTGACGTATGTCGGCGCATTCCAGGGATCGCGCCAGTGGGGCGATATTTATGCCCTGCTGCTTTTCGGACTGCTGGGCTGGATTATGAAGCGCCTACGGTGGCCGCGACCGCCCCTGATTCTCGGGTTCGTGCTCGGTGGCCTGGTTGAACGCTACATGTTCATTTCGACCGAACGCTACGGCGCTGACTGGCTTTGGATCTGGCGTGACTTCGGCGACGGTAATGTGGTGTTCGCACCCTATGTGCCGATCATTTTCGCGGTCACGCTATACGGGGTGCTGGCCCCGATCATCAAAGGGTATCGCGCGCGGGCGAAAACGACCAAGGCGACTAGCAGGTTCGGTTTCCAGCGGGACGCCCTTAATCCCGACTTTTTCTTCGCACTCATTCTGTTTGGTGCTTTCCTGACGGCCTTCCTGATCGCGGCGGAATGGGAATTCGGGGCAAGGTTGATCCCGCATGTGGTTTCCGTTGCGGCGATGATCTTCATCGGCTGGTTGGTTTTGTCGGCGTTGTTCATTGCGCCAGGTGAAAAAGCGGAAGTTGCTGAAGAAGGCATTCCCGGCAGGGGTGAAGGCGGTGCGCCCGCGCAAAGTGATGTGCATTTCGACATTAGCGCCGATTACGGCGATTTGCCTGGGACAGAGGTGACAAAACGGGTCGTTGTCTATTTCGCCTGGCTGCTGTTTTTCTTCGGGGCGGCCGCCGTGGTCGGGTTGTTACCGGCGATGTTCCTGTTCCTGGTCGGGTATATCAGGTTTGAGGGCAAGGAAAGCTGGTTTACCACGTTGTCGGTGTCCGTTCCCATCTGGGCGATGTCTTACCTGCTTTTCCATTACGTGCTGGTGATACCGTGGCCACAGTCTCTGCTGGGCGATGTATTTCCCGCGCTTAGGTCGATCCCCTGGGCGAACATGTTCTGAGCCGATCGATCGAGAGCAAAAAAGAACCCCGGAGCCGCGGCTCCGGGGTTTTTCGTTTTGGGTCTCGGTTAGGCTATTTAAAACCGAGCACCTTTTTCATCTTGGCAATGGTCGCCGGATTGGTTGCATATGCCTCCGCGACGATCTTGTCGAGCGCAGCGCCCGGAACCGGATTGACCGGGGCCTTGCGCTTCTTGGCGTCTGCTCGGAAGGCTGGATCGTTCAGCATTGCCATGAACGCTTTACGCAGTGCGGCCAGACGATCCTTCGGCACCTCGGGGTGGACCCAGAAGCCCATGCCGATGCGCGGCGCGACTTCAAGGAACTTCACCATTGCCTTCTGGTCGGCAGTTTTGGCGATGTCACCCATTTTTGGTACGTTGGGAAGCGCCGGGATTTGCCCCCCATAACTAGCGAGGTGGTGTAGCTTGTTACCGCTGACCCAGGCGGGCTTGCCCGCGGTCCAGCCGGACCAGTAGTTCATGCGGCCGTGCACTTCGCCACCTTCCATAGCCTTGTTGATCTTGGCGCCACCCTTATAGCCCTTAACGATTTTAAATTTCGTGCCGGCAATGTGGTTCAGCAAAGTCGGCGCCAGGTATGTTTCCGACCCGAGACCGGTGGAGCCCATGATGATTTGCGTCTTTTTGGCTTCGGCTAGGTTCTTTGCCGGAGATTTATGCCATACCGAAATTACCGCCGGGCGGGGAGTGATGGAGCCGAGCCACTGGAACTTCGAGGCGTCGAACTTCATCTTCCGCAGGATCGGCGCGAGCACAGACGGTGCCAGCGCTTCGGCAATGTAGGTGCCGTCCTTGGGCGCCGCGTTATAGGCGTAGGCCGCACCCTTGGTGCCGCCGCCGCCAGGACGTGACTGAATGATCACCGACGGATTACCCGGAATATGCTTTCCGAGATGTTCGGTGGTCAGGCGGCCATACAGGCCCAGCGTTGCGCCGAGGCCCGAAGGGACCATGACGGTGACGGTTTTACCCTTGTAAAAATTGGCCACCGCATCGGCACTTGCCGGTGCGGTAAAGCCGATGATCGCCGCTGCGGGCAGGGCAGCAATGGCGAGGTGTAAGCGTTTAGACATGTTTCCTCCCGTTCTGTGTTTTGGTTTGAAGTGTCAAAAGATTACGCATCCCAGAAAATTTTGAAAAGAGGCCCACGCGAATTCGTTTGCGACCTATTATTCCCTCTTGCCCTCCCAACAGATTACCGGCATTGATCGAGCGGGAGGATGTCATGGCAGATGTGCCCGTAACCACTGCCCGAAAGGGCCGCAGTACAGACAGTCTCACCCGCGAAGACTGGATTGACGGCGCGTGGGAGATGCTGGGGGAGAACGGCGTTGACGGAGTTCGGATCGAACCTCTTGCCCGCCGGCTTGGAGTAACCAAAGGTAGTTTCTACTGGCATTTCAAGGAACGTCAGGAACTGATCGATGCGTTGCTCGGTCGGTGGTTTACGGCCTGGGACAACCAACTTTCACCGAATTTCGACGCGGCGGCGGATCCGGCGGAACGCATCTGGGCACTGTTTGAGAGCGTGATCGGGCGGGGTACGCGTGGTCAGACGGTATCCCTTCGTATGCTGTCCCATACCGACGCTGACGTGGCGCGGCGGATTGAGGAACGCGATAGCCAGCGTCTTCTGTTCCTGACCGATCGCCTGAAGGAAATCGGGCTTTCCGAAGAAGAAGCCCGGGTAAGGGGGCAGGTCTATCAGGTTCTCATGACAGGCGAATATTTACGCAGCGGCGGTCAGCCTCTGGAGGAACGGATTGAGCGGGCGAGGGAATATCACCTGCTGCTTTCCTCCATAAAATAGCGCACTAAAAAATTAGCCAGGCCTCCATACGGCACCGTATTGAAACTGCGCGCGGGCGCGCATAGACTGGCATCTCCGGCGGTATAAGGCTGTCGGAAAAAATATCAGAATTGGCTGGCGGCATTGGATGATGACCCGTGAAACGACGGATGTTAAAGGCGTTCGCGCCTATCGGGATCTGCAGGAACACATGGGGGCGCTGGATGACGCCGGGTTGCTGCTGCGGATCGAGAAGCCCGTAAACAAGGATACGGAACTACATCCATTAGTCCGGTGGCAGTTTCGCGGCGGTCTGCCGGAAACCGAACGCCGGGCATTTCTCTTCACCGATGTGCGCGACAGCCGAGGCCGGAAATATGATATGCCGGTACTGGTCGGTGCGCTGGCGGCGAACCGGGATGTCTATCGTATCGGGATGAACGTTCCGCTGGAGGATATCGGTGGCCACTGGGCGAATGCAGTTAACAGGCCCGTCGAACCCGTAACGATCTCAGATGCCCCCTGTCAGCAGTTGGTGCTGACCGGCGAAGATCTGATCGGCGAGGGAAAGGGCCTGGATGCGCTGCCGGTACCGATTTCGACGCCTGGTTTCGACAGCGCTCCTTATCTGACGGCTGGGCTGTTCGTCACCCGCGATCCCGACTCCGATACGCAGAACATGGGGACCTATCGCGGCGGGCTGAAGGCGTCCAATCGCATGGCCGTGCGCATGTCGGCACGGGAAGGTGGCGCCGGCGGGTACCTACACTGGGAGAAATACAAGAACCGCGGTGAAAAGATGCCCTGCGCGATCGTGCTCGGCTGTCCGCCGGCGGTTGCCTATACGGGCCCACAGAAACTCCGTCGAGATGTGGATGAACTCACAGTCGCAGGTGCGCTGGCGGGCGGGCCGATCAATATCGTTAAGTGTCGAACCATCGACCTGATGGTGCCGGCAGAAGCCGAGATCATCATCGAAGGGTTCGTCGATACCGAATATCTGGAGCCCGAAGCGCCGTTCGGCGAATCCCACGGCCACATTTCGCTGGAAGATTTCAACATGATCTTCGAGGTGTCGGCAATCACCCGGAAAACCGATGCGGTGCTGACCTCCATCATCAGCCAGGTGACGCCGTCTGAGTCGTCGGTCATCAAGCGTGTGGCCTATGAACCTATGTTTCTGGCCCATATCCGAGATCACCTGGGCGTCAAGAATATTAAGCGGGTGTTCCTGCACGAGCCACTGACCAACATTCGCCGGGTGATCTTCCTTCAGATGGAACC
>CAJWUK010000232.1 GCA_913047365.1 uncultured Alphaproteobacteria bacterium
ATCAGAGAGCTGACTTGGCTGATTTTCATGCCTTTTGTTGCAGCTGCAGCATTTTTGATCAGACCCCACATTTCCTTAGTTTTAGGGTCATTTGCTAAAATTTGGTCGCCGATTGGTGCGAGAGATGCCCGAAGGGATTTCTGCTCAGCGGCAGGTAGCCGATGGATAGTTCCCACCTTGGCCCATGCTTTCTCACTGCTTTCTGTAAGCTCAGTCGCCCATTTTGACGCTTGTTCAGTACTATCTTTCCCTGCTTGGACCACCATCGCCCGAAGATCGGCCGGTAGTTTTTTCAACCAAGCCTGGCTGAGGGCCTGCCAACATGAGATGACCGCCATATTTGTAAGGGTGATGTGTTTCGCAGCGGTGTAAAATTTAGATGGATACATCACCAAGACAGCACTACGAACGCCATCGATAACCTTTTGTTGAAGGGCGGGAAGCACTTCAGAATATGGCATTGGAACGCCCGTCGCGCCCATCTTTGCCATTACGGCCCGCTCAAGCGGGGTAGCCAAAACCCTGATCTTACGACCCTTCATGTCTGCCAAGGATTTAAATGGCTCGCGGGTAACAACTGATGTATCGCCAGCACCCCAAAGAATATTTCCTTTGATGCCTTTCTTTGCGGCAAGACCAAAAAACTTTTCACGAATAGTCGGGTGGTTCATCGCTAGGGTTTGATGGTGAATACTGTCAAATAGACCCGGCGCATCCGAAACCATAAAGGCTTTGTTAATTCCTAAGAAAAACCCCGGCGGAATATGGAATGCTTCTTGCGTTCCAAACTGCAAGCCCTCGATCTGACGTGGAATTTTCCCCAGCTGAGCTGCCGGGTATACCTCGACTTTTATCCGGCCGTTAGATTTGGCCCCTAATTCTTTTTTGAACCACTTTGCCAAAAGATGGTTTGAGTCGTTGATTGTAACCATCCCGATTTTCATTTTGTAGGTTTTGGCTTCAAGCCCCGTGGCCCCAAAACAAACCGCCGCTGCAATTGCAGCTGCTGTGATACTCTTCATTGTCTTTTCTCCCAGTTGATGAAGTTCTTTATGACACACGACATAAAATGGCGCCCGCCTTTAAACCACCGAGAAGCTAACATGGTATGCCGGCCTTCGGCAAACCTTTGCCCTGTATAAACAGACCACCATTATTTTCACACAACTGAATATCAAAGGCTTTTAACGTTACGGAGACGTTCTGATTTCTTGTACTCGATTTCTAGAACCCGAACCTCCACGTCCGAGATATTGATTGCGTTGTGTTCAACGGGCGCAGTCCAGGAGAGGGTGCGCCCGTCTTCGTAATCGACCTGTTTTTCGGTGCCATCCGCACCCTGCAGTAACAGGGCGCCGCCGGATTGCTGCACGGTGACATAGTCCCATTCGTGGCGGTGCCAGCCGGTCTGATCTCCGGGGGCAAACACCCACTGGGTAATACGGGTCTTGTCGTCATCCAGCATCAATGAGTGTTTCGCGAGCGTTGTCTCGGGTAGTTCGGCGGCGGATTTCTTTTTGAGATGTTCGGACATGTGCGTCTCCCTGACGTTGATTCTAGCCAATGGACCGCAGCCACGTCTAGAATCCGGAGATGGCTTACGTATCCAAGGTGCCATGGGCAACACTTCTGCGGGATCCGCGATTTAGGGCGATTTTCTTTTTTGGCCTGGCTAGCGGCTTGCCGTCGTCGCTGGTCTTTGCAACGCTGTCGATCTGGTTGCGGGAAGAAGGTCTGTCGCGCACCTCCATCGGTCTGATCGGGGCAGCGGCTACGCCCTATGCCATCAATTTTCTTTGGGCTCCGTTTGTCGACCGGTTGCGGTTGGGCCCGCTAACCGGGCGGCTGGGGCAGCGGCGGTCGTGGATAATGGCCTGTCAGCTGATGCTGGCGCCGGCGGTTATCGTAATGGGTCTTCAGTCACCCCAGACATCGCTGCTTACATTTGGGTTTTGCGCGCTACTGGTATCGTTTCTGTCGGCGACACAGGATGTCGCTATCGATGCCTACCGGGTGGAAATCCTGAAGCCGGAAGAATACGGCGTCGGCGCGGCGCTGGCTATATACGGTTGGCACACCGGGGCATTTCTCACCGGCGCCGGTGCGCTGTACGTGGCGGCGTTTGGCGGTTGGTCCGCGGCCTATATTGCTGCGGCCTCTGTGATTCTGCTCGTTGGGATCGCGACATTGGTAGCTCGGGAACCCGATCATCCCCCGGCGCTAACGGAAAAGGCGGCGGGTGGTGTCGACTGGCTGCGAAAGGCGGCGGTCGAACCGCTGGCGGATTTTTTCCGTCGCCTGGGCTGGTTTGCCGTGCTGGTGCTTGGGGTGATCGTTTTCTACAAGTTTGGCGATGCCATGCTGGGGCGGATGGCCGGTGTGTTCTATGTTGATCTGGGCTTCACCAAGATCGAAATTGCGAATTACACCAAGTCGGTCGGCCTGCTTGCCACCTTGCTGGGTGTGGGGGCCGGCGGCTGGGTCTGCATCCGTCTTGGCACTATGCGGGCGATGTTTCTGGGCGCGTTCCTGATGATGATCACCAACCTTGCTTTCGCGCTGCTCGCAGCGGGCGGTAAGGATTTTGGACTGCTGGCAGGCGTGGTGTTCTTCGACAATCTGACTGGCGGCATGGCGACCACGGCCTTCGTCGCTTATCTCTCTAGCCTTTGCAGCGTCGCCTTCACCGCCACGCAATACGCGCTGCTGGCCTCGCTGGGCAATTTCGCGCGGATACAGCTGGGTTCGCTGTCTGGTTTTGCGGTGGATGCGCTGGGTGGCGACTGGACACTGTTCTTTATCGGTGTCGGCGCGATGTCGATACCGGCCATTGCTTTGTTATGGTGGCTGGTCCGCGTGATGCCGGACATCGAGGCCCGGCGTTAGGTTAAGTGCCGGTGCTGGCCCCCTCCCGGCGACCCGATTGGATCATCCTTTGGCCGGCCGGGAGGGGGCTGGAGCGGTTTCTTTCAGCAAGTCTTTCAGCGCTGCCCCGACCGCCTCTTCGGGAATTGCGTCCATTTCCTCTCCGCCGAAATCCTGGGCGCGGACAATCCGCAGGATCGGGGCGCCGGGGGCAAATTTTTCGGACGGCGTCGGCCCAAACAACGACACCAGAGGCGTGCCCGCGGCAGCAAGGATGTGTCCGGCACCGGCATCGTTCGCCACCGCCGCGGTTAGTTTTTTCGCGACCGCGATGGATAACACCGGGTCTTTCGAGACCCCGGCGCCGCGCTCGTCTTCCGGCAAGATCGCCTCCGGTATGGCCGTCCGGATAGGTTCGACCATCGATGTCTCGTTCGGGCCCATCAGAAACACCGGTGCGCGTCCCGCAGCCTGCTGCGCCCGGGCGACGGCGATAAAGCGGTCCAGCGGCCAGCATTTGCGGTCATAACCGGACCCTGGCGCAAACCCGATATAGGCCTTTCCCTCGGGCAGCAGCGCCGCAGCCACCTCTTCCCTGGCGGGGTCTATATAAATATCGGGGCCTTCCGGTGGCGTTCCGCCGTAGGCCAGTTCCAGCAGCTCCATCATTTGGTCGATCAGTCGCGCCGGTCGTGTCCGGCCCCGCCCCGGTTTCCGGTCCGATAGCAAAAAGCCGAACGACGCGGATACGAATACCCGTTGACGGACCCGGCGGAGCCCGATACTGGGGAACACGCCGCGCTGGGTATCGATGATCAGGTCGAAATGCCGGTCCGCCAGCGGCCCCCTGATCTTCCACCAAGATTTTCCAAACCCTGCCTGCTGGATGGTTTCGTCGATCAGCCCAGTTACCAGCGGCGCAAGGTCGAGCGCGAAATAGGTCCGGTCCTTGCCCGCGATCCATGTGATGCGCGCGTTCGGCCACGCTCCCCGCACCGCGCGCAGGAAGGGCAGTTTCATAAGTGCATCGCCGAGCAGGTCGCCATGGACATGGATGGCAATGGTTTTGGGGGGCGGAACTATCGTCATTGGCTCTCTATGATAACGGGTTGAAACCCGAACCTGCGAATCAGGGAGAACCTACATGCCCGCCGATCTTCGTGTCGTCGAAGGCGATATCACCCCCCTCGATGTCGATGCTATCGTCAACGCCGCCAACAACAGGCTGCTGGGTGGCGGCGGAGTCGACGGCGCGATCCACCGCGCGGGGGG
>CAJWUK010000233.1 GCA_913047365.1 uncultured Alphaproteobacteria bacterium
ATCTGGTCTTCGCGCAGCACATTGATGTTGAAATGACTACTCGCTTCGAATGCCTGAAAGCTGTTTATCTTCGCATCGATGCAGAACAGGATCAGCGGCGGGTCCAGGGACAGGGAAGAGAAAGAATTAGCGGTGATCCCGACTTTTTCTCCGTCCTGATCCAGTGTCGTAACAATCGTGACGCCCGTCGCAAAACACCCAACGGCGTTTCTGTACTCTCTCTGATCAATTTCCATGAATTTCTGGCTATCCTGCTTCTTCGTGGCGGTCGTTTATGAACTGAATACTAGTGGAACAGCTTGCGGTGTGAAACGGCCCACCGGACAATCGACGGGTTGGCATCAAAATCCGGCGATTTCAGCAGCTTTCAGGTGTTCTTCCAACCTGACAGGTAGCTCGGAGGGGCTTTCCCGTCCCAACCCGCAATAGGCTGCGAGACCAAATTCCGAAAGATATTTTTTTGCCGCCGCATGACGCTTGGCGAATCTGTCCATGTTGTGAATCATCCCGAGATAGATCTTGGCACCCCGGGGTTCCAAATCTGCTAGCGCTTCGAAATAGGCATCATCACTCCGGTCGAGAACCGGAATGTGCAGCCAGTCCACCCTTCGGCCAGAATGTTCCGCGAACGCGTTCGCCATCCGCACCACACCGCCAAGATCGTCGGGCGCAAACCTGGGCCAGCCGCCCAGGGTGCCAAAACATAAATGAAAACCGAGTGCCGCTTGTTCGGGAATTTCCGGGCACAGCCGGCGAAACTGGGCGACATTTCGCTCGATCACCGTTTCGGGATCGTGGCCTTCGAGACCGCCATAAGCATCCTGAAGTTCCGTCGCACAGTCCCACTGAATGGCAAGATCTTCTGCGGGAATGCGGTCGACGATGGTATTCAGTTCTGTGCTGACGGCGTCTTCGTAACCTGGACGGATCTTTTTCAGATCGCCGGGCTTGATAAAGACGCGGGGCGCCACGACGCTGTTGACCGATGGAATGGAGACCTGAAAACGGAGATCAGCCGGCAGGTCACCTCTATCTCTCATGGTTTTGAACACAAAGTAGGAAGAAATCGCATCGCGCGCATAACCCAGCCGCCAGCCGGAATGACCGAACCGCACCCGATCGACACCTTCCTTCACCTTGAACAGCCAGCTATCGCCAGGTCCGCGCGGGTTGAGCCTCTCGGCGCCGTCTTCATATGCGGGATGGCGCAGTGCCTCGAATTCCGGGTGCCCTGCAAACACCTGGTAGTGCACCTTGCTGATCCAGTGCAGCCGGGGACCGATTTCTCCATCGGGTAAAGATATTAGGTTATTGGCCAGCGGTTTTCCGAAATTCTCGAATACCTGTTCAGCGGTTTCATAGGGAACGCTGCCCACCAGCATCAGGTCTTTGCTCATCGGAATTTCCTAAATTCGGGCATGGTCCAGCGTTGCCGGATGAAACAACTCTTCCGGTTTCATTTCCCGCGCAGCCAGTCCCTGCGCCTTCGACCAACGGCACATGGTTTCGATCTCGTTCAGATTTTCCTGAAAGCCATAGGGCCATATATCATGCCCCATCAACGCCCGGGTTTCGGATAGTTCTGCCGCAATCCATGGCATCGATACCGCGAGTGCAGTCACATCGGACATTTCATTTAGGCAGATATCCTTTGCCTCGGTGAAACCCTTCACTACGCTGGTAGCGAGCCAGGGCTCTCTTTCGGCCAGCGATTTGCGGATTGCCAAAACATGCATGATGGGAAACAGGCCGGTCCGTGCGTACCAGTCCTTTTCTGCGGCCCGAAAATCGGGGAACAGACGCACTATGTCCGAATTATCGGGACCAAAGCATGAAGGTTCTCGCGCGGACAATAGGGCCGTAATCTCCCTATCCTCGAGCATCGCCGACAGGGTCTGCTCGTCGGAGATGGGCGTCACCTTGATTTCGGGCGGCAAATTGGGCGGGAATTTGGGTTTGCGGCCGCCTTCCTCCAGGCCGCCGGTCCGCCAGTGAATATCGGCAGGCGCGACGCCGAAATCGTCCTGCAGCATGCCACGAAGCCATAACGATGCTGTCATTGCATAGACCGGCACACCAACTTCCCGGCCTTTCAGGTCTTCTGGTTTTTCAATGCCTGCATCGGCACGAATATATATTCCGGAATGCCGGAACATGCGGGACGGAAATACCGGCACGGCGATGTATTCGTCCCAATCGGTCGACCGGGCCAGGATGTAGCTGGACCCTGAAAGTTCGGTGACATCAAATTCAAGATTGTTCCACGCGCGATAAAAAACCTGTTCGGGGTTCATGGTCAGGTAGTTGACCTCACACCCTTCAATGCCGATCCTCCCATCCGCCAGAGCGCGAATGCGATCGTAATCCCCCGTGCACACTGTCAGCGGCAGCTTTGCCATCGCCCTACTCCTTGGGCTTGGCCGCCGCTGTGAAATAGGTGCCGCGCCCACTGGCGATCAGTTTGTCATCACCATCGTATAAATAGGCTTCTGCAACGGAGTTCGTGCCTCCGAGACGCACAATTTTACCGACGCATTTCAGGTCACCTGGCATCGCAGCGCGGTGATAATCTACCCGAAGATCAACGGTTGGCACCGGCATCCCCACCTTTGCCGCGATCATGAAATCCGCCACGGCATCAATCGCCGCGCCCAGGATTCCCCCGTGCGTCACCTTTGCCTTGGGGTTCGACATCATTTCTTCACGCCATTTGATGGCGACGGTCAGTTCGTCTTCGGTCAGTTCCTGGATTTCCATCCCCATCCAGTTGTTGAACGCATTGGCGCTCATCCGCTCTTGGAGCGCTTCCACGGTAACCACGTTTTCCCGCATTGTTGTCCCTTTGTTTATTCTTCCTGAAGGTCATGAATAGCGGATTTGACTCATTCCGTCGCCCCCGGCGGGCAGGCCTGTTTTACCGGATTTTAACTAAGCCCGCCGAACATGCTTCCAAACCTGACACCAGAGACAATAAATATTCGTCATAATCGGCATCGCGGTGGTGTTTGCCTGCGTACTCGGCGGTTACGTTGCGATGGGCGGCAAGCCCGGCGTGCTATGGCAGCCGTTTGAAGTGGTCATAACTTTCGGCACCGTCATTGGGGCGGGCATCGTCGGCAACACGAATTCCAATATGTGTAGTATCGGAAAGGGCTTTGGCAACTGAGAACTGTCCAAAAAAAACCGTGCGCTCGCGAGCCGGCGGGTGTTGGTTGGCGATGGGTTGAAAATGGCCCGCATTTCCCATGTGACGGAGAAAGCCGCCACCGGGCCCATGATCAAGGAGGGTCTGAACTCATCCGGAACCGGCGGATTTCGATCGTGCTGCTTCGGAAAGCGCGCAAGAACTCGAAAAATGGCGCCGTCGGCAGTAAAGACAAGGATTCCGCCGTCGGTCCCGACTTAAAACGCGACTGGAGCGGCCCGCGCCTGAAATAAACGCGTTTACCAAACCTGACGCACTTCTTTTCCTGAAAGCCTCAAACGCCTATATTCCGCGCGATAGGAAACCTGAAAATCCTTACCGCATATGAATCAGCAGTTAATAAGACCGGATCGATTTTTCTTCGGCACTCGTTGTCTGCCCTGCCCCTATATTGAGGGCAATACGGAGCGAAAAGTGGTGACCGATCTTTCCGGTCCCAATGCAGCGGAACTATACGAACGCCTTTCGAAAGCCGGGTTCCGGCGCAGCCACGGCCTAGCCTACCGGCCAGCTTGCCCCGGTTGCAACGCCTGTGTGCCGGTCCGCGTCGCGGCGAAGGATTTCGATTTCACAAGATCGTTTCGCCGGGTGATGAAAACAAATGCGGACCTGACAGTGGACAATGTAGAAGCGATCGCGACAGTCGAACAGTACCGTCTATTCTCCACCTACCAGCGTGCCCGGCACAATGGCGGCGAAATGTCCGACATGACGTTTGCTGATTACCGCGCCATGGTCGAGGATACGCCGGTTGCGTCGCGGACGGTGGAATTTCGTAACGATGAAGGGGCACTGGTAGGCGTGATGCTGATGGACCGGATGGAAGATTCGCTGTCCGCCGTCTACAGCTTCTTCGA
>CAJWUK010000234.1 GCA_913047365.1 uncultured Alphaproteobacteria bacterium
GAAGTCGGGGGCCACCGACACAAACGTCGGCCAAGCCCCTGACCCTCACGATCAGATATGGGAATTAACAAAGACACTAAACGATCCGCCGTTCCAATATCTTCGTCATAGGTTGATCCGCAGGCTTGTCGACTTACAGGGGCGGCGAAAATTTTAATTGGTACTGAAGGGGCCGTTGCAGCCATCGCTTTAAAAAATGGCGAGTCAGAAACTATTGTGGTCTTGGACACGGCATTTTTAGGCCAGTTGGCACCTAAGGCCAATGCTAAGTGGTTGCTCCAACAAATTAATCGGTGACTATGGAGCTACATATAAACGCTTTGACACCATGATATCTTCAATCTTCGATCCGAAGCGTTGTACCGCCAACCTCCCATAAGGATGACCTGGAAGGTACGGGTCGCTTTGTGCTATTTCCGCCAATGCAACCCGACCAGACACGCTGCGAATGAATAAGAGGAACTTGATGGCTGCTTTCCATAGACGACATATTCTCGCCCTTGTAGGCGCAACTTTGGTCATGTCGAGCTTGCCTATATCGCGTCGGCTGCAAGCTAACCCAGTTCCTACGCTTAAAGTCTACAAATCGCCATCGTGTGGCTGCTGTGGCGCGTGGGTAAAGCATATCGAAGCTAATGGCTTTGAAGTTGAAGTTTTCGAGATGGAGGATGTTGCGCCGGTCAAAGCGCATTATCGCGTGGGTCCGAGCCTGCAGTCCTGCCACACAGCCGTAATAGATGGTTATGTAATTGAAGGTCATGTGCCTGCAGCCGATATCCAACGCCTAATTCTTGAGCGCCCAGTCGCGCGTGGTCTTGCTGTTCCAGGCATGCCAATTGGATCGCCAGGTATGGAGCAAGGAAATCAAAAAGAGCCTTATGATGTGGTGCTATTTGGTGATGAGGGTGTGCAGGTCTTTACTGAATATCGCTAACACAGCACGCTGTGCAGATTGTCCGGCTAACAGGCTGTGACCTGCGTATGTCTAGCCCTAAGTACGGCCCATTGCGCCAGCGCGCGGGAGCTTTCGAATTCGTCGGACCGGCGTAGCGCGTGATATTGCACGGCGACGGTGAGCTTCTCCGGCGAACCGAACAGGCGCCAGAGATGCGGCAGCATTTTCATATGGCCGTACCAAGCGTAGCGGTCGCTCTCGGCGCGGGTAAGGCCGGGGCGATCTGCGGTCTGCGGACCGTAGACGATGCTGACCGGCTGCACCGTCACCGGGGCGCTGTCCGGTGCGCAGGCGGCGGCCAGCGGGCCGGGGGCGGAAAGGCAGGACGCCGACCCCAGCGCTGCTGCTCCCTTCCGAAAACAGGAAGACGGATTCGCTGGCGGCCAGGCGGCCACTTCCGGCGTTATGTCGGGCCAGACAGCCAGAATGCCGCGATGCATTTTAGACATTCGACGGCGCAATCACTTTTGCGCCGAATTCCGCGAGCATCCCCTCCAGATCCGCTTCAAAGGCGTTTACCGGCAGCACGACACGCGCCACGCCGGCGGCTGCCCTGTCCGCAACCGCTTTCAGCGGGTCCTTGCCGGAGCCGGGCAGGCAGTCCGGGCAGCCGGCCATGACTTCGATCGCATCCGGATCGCGTCCTGCGGCGTGCGTTTCCTTGCGCAAAGCCTGGACCGCGCCCGCTACATCGAAGGAGGTATCGCCCGTGGCCGGAAAATAGCCGTCGGCCAAACGGGCGGCACGGCGGATTGCGGGTTCGGAATTGCCGCCCACGACAATCGGAACGCTTCCTTGCGCCGGCTTTGGGTTGCAGCTTACGCCCTCGAAGGACACGAACTCGCCCTCGAAGCTGGTATCGTCGCGGTCCCACAGCGCGCGCATTGCGTGAACATATTCGTCGGTTCGCGAGCCGCGCCGCGCCCAGGGTATGCCGAGCGCCTGGAATTCCTCGCGCAACCAGCCGATACCGATACCGAGTTCCAGACGACCACCCGTCAGGTGGTCGATCGTGGCGAGGTGCTTCGCCAAAACGAGCGGATTGCGCTGGGGTAATACCAACACGCCGGTGATGAGCCGGAGCCGCGACGTTAGTGCACCGACAAAAGTCAACCAGGCGAGCGGGTCGGGGCGCGGCGCATCGATCCCTCCTGCCATCCGTCCGGATTCTGAATACGGATACCGGGAGGTGTAATGCGTGGGGATGACCACATGCTCGACCGCGATGACCGACTCGAACCCCGCTGCCTCGGCGGCGAGCGCCAAACGCTTAGCGTCCTCCGGGTCCGGGTAGGCGGCGTTTCCGAAATGCAGACAAAATTTCACTTCAAGGGCTCTCCCTATAGTCGGCACGCGTCGTCGCCAATGTCTTGGGCAACATCATGGCAGCGGCGTCGTCCAGGCATCGTAGCCGTACACCCAATCCGGATCGGTTTTTTTTCGCATGAACTCGTTGCGATGCGACGTCGCCTGAATATCGCTGGTTCGCGGCTTGCGTGCGGCCTCGAAACGCCGGAACGCCGACGCGATATCTTCTGTCCCGCCATCCACCAGGCAACGCGTCAGAACGGCTGCATCCTCCAGCGCGTTGGCGGCGCCCTGCGCCATGTAGGGTGTCATCGGATGGCAGGCATCGCCCATCAAAACGATATTGCCATCGACCCAACGGGGAAGCGGTTCCCGTTCGAAGATCGCCCATTTGTTGACGGCGGGACAGGCTTCAAGCACCGCACGGACGTCGGGATGAAACCCGGCGAAAGCCTTGCGCAATTCGCCGACGTCGCCGGTTTCGGACCAGGACTCAACCTGGAAATCCGGCTCGGGTTGGCTCGTCGTGAAATAGATTTCGTCCCGGGCTCGGGTCACGTAGTAGATCACGATATGGCGGTCCGGCCCCCACCATTTCACGCTGTCGTCGGCGATTTCATATCCGTTCAACAGCGATGTCGGAAACGTGGTGCGGTAAGCAAGACGGCCGCTGAATTTCGGCGGTGCCGCGACGAACAGGTTATCGCGCACCGGGGAATGCACCCCGTCGGAAGCGATGACGGCGTCCGCCAAAGCGATGTTTCCGTTTTCGAAAGTCAGAGATACTCCGTCATCGGTTTGGTGAATATTCGAAAGCTTGTGATCGTAGAGGATGGTTTCATCCGGCACGGCCTGGTGCAACGCGGCATGAAGATCCCCGCGGTGCATGAGCAGGTAGGGAACGCCGTAACGCTTCATGGCGTCCGGGCCCAACGGGTGCTCGTTCGACATGTCCCCGGTATCCCAATCCCGGTTTCGCCAGTGCGGCGGCTCGAATGCGGTTCCGCGCAGGCGATCGCCGATCCCGATCCCATCCAGGACGCGCACCGCATTGGGGCTCATCTGAATGCCGGACCCGATCCGGGCGAAGGCGTGCGCCTGCTCGTAGATGACGGACTCGATTCCGAACTTTCGCAGGCAGGCCGATGCGGCCAAGCCGCCGATTCCGGCGCCAATGATAACGATGTCGGGGATTGCGTTGGGCATAGCCGATCCTAGCGCACGCGATGTCGGCGAAGAAGGCTGAGCCCTCCGTCGATACGCGCCTCCGGCAAGGTGATCGCTACGGTGCCGTCATGAGATCGCTGTGTTCGCATGGAAACGCTTTCGTCCTATGCTTCGCGCGACTTGCGACATTGTTCAGCCTCCGAAACGTTAAAAGGCGTCTTGCATGCTTGTGGATACGGAAACCCGGTTGGGCATGCAGCTCGCCACATTCGTCCCCGCGGAAGACGCATCCGGTTACCGGTTTCCTTCCGTGTCCGGCGGCGTAACGCCAACCGTGCAAGCTTTCGTTGGCGGTAACACGGATCGCAACACCCAGGGCGGCCTCCGACAATCACCCGAGGCGCGGCGTGGTTCTCGTTGAAGGGCCCGTGAAACGGCAGCACTTTAGACGACTACAATATAACCGCCACGGCAATTTTCCGCTTCCGGACCTTGCCGAACCCGCGATCGCACCACATCATGGGCGGAAACGCGAACCGTATGAAGCTGGTCTATCGGCGCAGTAGAGTATGGGCCGAAGGCTGGGTTACAGAGCGGTATGTACGAGACTATCCC
>CAJWUK010000235.1 GCA_913047365.1 uncultured Alphaproteobacteria bacterium
TCGATGACGTCCGCGCCCAGATTTCTCAGCGTGTCTGCCGTGGCATCATAGGCGTCAGAGATATCTTCCGGTGTATCGTAGTCTTCCTTGTAAAAGCGCCGCGCGATCCCGATTTTGAGCCCGTCCAGCCGTTTGGGCAACGCCGCCGCGTAATCGGGCACGGGCCGGTTAGCCGAAAGCTGGTCGCCGGGATCATATCCGGACATCGCCTGCATCAAGAGGGCACAATCTTCCACGGTCTGCGCCAGCGGGCCCACCGTATCCAGCGAAAAGGTCAACGGCAGCACCCCGGCGGTCGAAATCCGCCCGATGGTGGGTTTGACCCCGGCCGTTCCGCACAGGGCGGCTGGCGTTCTGATCGATCCCCCCGCGTCGGAGCCCACAGCGCCCAAGCAAAGCCCCGCCGCCACCGCCGCTCCGCAGCCGGAAGACGAGCCGCCGGTGGACCGGGTGGGATCCCAAGGATTGCAGGCCGGCGGATAGAGTGCATCGTAGGTCGGCCGCCCACCAAAGGCGAATTCATAGGTATCGACGATCCCCAGAATGACCGCCCCGGAAGCCCGCAAACGGGCAATCACGGTCGCCTCTTCGGGCCCGACATGATCCCGTAATACCCGGGAATTCGCGGTACACGGGTGATTTCCGACCTGCATAACATCTTTTACGGCAACCGGAATACCATCGAGAGGGCCAAGTGCCTGGCCCGCCGTCTTTCGTCGGTCCGAGTCAACCGCTGCCGCCCGGGCTTCATCCGCCAGAACGATGTGATAGGCATTGATAGTGCCGTCAAAGGCGTCGATCCGGGACAAGCACAGATCGGTCAGATCGGCGGCAGTTACATCCCCCGCGGCTAGCCTGGCCGACGCCTCTGCGATTGTAGGTGGAAACGGCAGCGTCATTCCTTAGGCTCCGCCACAGGGGTCGCGGCAAAGGAAGGCATCGGCTTCGCAGTCCAATCCCGCCCCGGTGTCCGTACACGTTTGGCGAGGTCGCACAGCGTGTCATAGGCCTTTCGCAGTTCTGCCCGTTCCTCTTCGGACACAGGCACGCCCGAGGCGGCGAGTAACCCCGCGAATTCCACGTCCAGTCGGGTCTTATTGTCTGCCATCAATCCCGCTCCGTCGGAGTGCGGCGCAGAGATTTGATCTGCCCGCGCTTTGTTTTCTGATCGGTACGCCGCTTGCGCGCTGCCTTGGCCGGCCGCGTCGGTACCCGGTGCTTGGGTACCTGCGCCGCCTGATCGATCATCGCGATCAGGCGGTCCAGCGCGTCCCGGCGGTTCGCCTCCTGGGTGCGGTACCGGTTCGCGGTGATGACGATAACGCCGTCCCGGGTCAGCTTTGACCCGGCGGACTTTTCCAGCCGCAGGCGCACGTGCTCAGGTAGTGACGGAGAACAGCGTGCATCGAAACGCAACTGTACTGCGGTCGCCACCTTGTTGACGTTCTGACCGCCCGGCCCGCCGGCGCGAATGAAATTTTCATCGATTTCATCCTCGGCGATGGATAGCGTATCGTTGATCCGGATCATTTAGATACCATACGTCGCGGACACGAAGATTGCAGCAGGACGAGAAAAACTACATCACGCCGCCGGGCTTCGAACGCCTGCGGGAAGAACTGCGCCATTTGCGCCGGGCGGAGCGGCCAGAAGTGGTGGATGTCGTGTCCTGGGCTGCCGGCAATGGCGACCGCTCGGAAAACGGCGATTATATCTATGGAAAAAAACGCCTGCGGGAGATCGACAGCCGTATTCGCTATCTGACCAAGCGGCTGGAAATCGCGGAGGTGGTCGATCCGGCCCGGCAGACGAATACGGAGCGAATTTTCTTCGGTGCGACCGTCACCTATGAAGACCAGCATGGCGATGAACGCACCATCCGGATCGTCGGCGTTGACGAAACCGAGACCGACCGCGGCGATATAAGCTGGAAATCGCCGGTCGCCCGGGCGCTGATGAAGGCATCCGAGGGTGATGTCGTGCCCCTTCACACACCCGAAGGCCAGGTAGAGATAGAGGTTATCGAAATACGTTACGGGGAGTGAACCGGCGCTTCTGGCGCAGACGCAAGCGGTGGAGTAAATTCTGTCCCTTCTCCAACCGTTTCCGGAAAGCCACTTGTCCACTTCCGACCCAACCGCCGCCGGCGCCGATGCCGCCGCGCGCAAACGAATATTGACTGGATACCTGCTGCTGACGCTCGCGTTGCTGATGTGGGCGGGTAATGCGGTGGTGGGCCGTTCCACTGCCGATGCAAACATTCCGCCGATGGCGTTCACGTTCTGGCGCTGGGCCACGGCGTTTGCAATTTTTGCGGTTCTGTTCGGTCCACGGGCCTGGCGCCAGCGGCAGGAAATTCTCGCGGGGTGGAGGTTCATAATTCCATTCGCCGTCCTGTCTATCGCCGGATTTAACGCGGTATTTTACGTTGCCCTTCAGAAATCGACGGCGCTGCAGGTCAGTCTTATCCAGTCGATCCTGCCGGTCCTGGTCCTGTTGCTGGGTCTGACCATCCTGCGGCAGCGCATCTCCGGCCGTCAGTGGTGGGGCGTGGTGTTTTCCATCGCAGGCGCAGCGCTAATCGTCGTTCGTGGCGATCTGGATATCCTGCGTACCCTGGCCCTTGGCGAAGGCGATATCTGGGCGCTTGTCGCCGTCTTCTTGTGGGCCTGGCAGGCGTTCCTGATGCGCTGGAAACCCCAGAACATCGACATTATGGCCTTCATGACCGTGATTAGCTTTATCGGCGTCGTTGCAATAACGCCTTTTTATCTCTGGGAAACCGCGACGGTCGCACCCATGCCAGTCACCCGAACCAGCATCCTATACGTGCTGTATGTCGCGGTGATGGCAAGTTTCATCGGAACCACCTGCTGGAACGAAGGAACATTTCGCGCAGGCGGAGCGCAAGCAGGATATTTCGGCAATCTGTTTCCAGTATTCGCGGGCGCGCTGGCTATCCTAATCCTGGGCGAGGAACTGCGCTGGTACCATGTGGCCGGTGCTGCGTCGGTGCTGGCCGGTATCTGGCTGGCGACTGCACAGCATGCCCGCCAGGCCGGAAAGGGGTGACCACCCAGTGGACACCGCGGGCGCAAAAAATAAAGATTACAGCCAGCTCGTCGCCTATTTAATGCTCGCCTCGGTTGCGCTGATGTGGGCGGCGAACACCAATGTTGCCCGGGCGACGGCGGAAGAAGTACCGCCGATGGCGCTGACGTTCTGGCGGCTTTTCCTTTCGGCCCTTGTCCTCGCCCCCTTCGCGCTCAAAAATACATGGCGGAAGCGCCATGTGGTGATGCGACATTTCTGGCTGCTCAACCTGCTCGCCTTCATGTCCATGGCGGCATTCAACGCGCTGGTCTATCTGGGTATGCAATCCACCGTGGCGATCAACGGCAATCTGCTGCAGGGGGCATTGCCGATCTGCATACTGTTGTCTGGGCTGATCTTCGCGCGGCGCGGCATCACCCTGAAACAGGGCATCGGGGTCGCATTGGGGATGATCGGTCTGATGGTCATCGTGGTGAAGGGGGATCTGAACCTGTTGTTGCAGTTGCGCATCAATCCGGGCGATCCGGTGGTGTTCCTGGGCGTGTTCGTTTCTGCCACCTATGCAGTGTTTCTTTATACCCGCCCAGCAGAACTGGATGTGATCTCGTTTATTTTCCTGTCGATGCTGTTTTCGACCTTCCATATCCTGCCGTTTTTCGCCGTCGAACATTTCTTTTTCCGCACCCTGCCGATGACCGAAACCGCAATCCTGACGGTCGGGTTCATCGCGCTGTTCCCCTCCGCGCTGGCACAGACGTTCTTCGTAATCGGCGTCAAGCGGGTCGGCCCGGCGAAAGCGGGTTACATGATCTACCTGACTCCCGTCTTCGGCGTGCTGATGGCCGTGGGTTTTCTGGGAGAGCCGTTCCGTGGATTTCACGCGGCGGGCATCGTGCTGATCGCGGCGGGCATCTGGCTCGCCACCATCGCCGGCA
>CAJWUK010000236.1 GCA_913047365.1 uncultured Alphaproteobacteria bacterium
GGCGGGCCGCACTACCTGCACCGGTTCGCGACGGCGCGGTCTGTCAGCACCGACACGACCGCGGCGGACGGCAACGCGTCCTCGCTGTCGTTGCAGGATGAGGCGAATTAGTCTCGCGCGACACTGCGGAGGGCCGCGTTCATCACGATCACAGGTAGAACGCCCACGACAACGATGATCAATGCCGGGAGCGCGGCTTCCTCAAGCAGTTCGTCCTTGGCAAATTGATAGACGTAGGTCGCCAGGGTTTCGTAGTTGAACGGCCGCAATAGCAGGGTCATCGGCAGCTCTTTCATCACATCGATGAACACGAGCAGCCCACCGGCCAAAAACGGCACCCGCACGAGCGGAAGTACCACGGCTTTCAGGCTTTCCCCGAAGGAACGGCCGAGTACACGGCTGGCGTTCATCATGTTGGGCGGCAACCGCTCCATGCCTGACGTCATCGCACCGTATCCGACAGCCTGAAAGCGGATGGCACAGGCGATGATGATGAGCCCAACGCCGCTGGTCAGCCAGCCCTCATAGGACAGGCCGAATACCAATTCCAGCATGGTGGCGATCCGGTTATCGATCGCCCCGCCGGCGGTCACGACGCCAATGGCCAAGATCGTCCCAGGAAACGCGTAGCCTATCGATGCAAGGCCGACAAGCTGCCGAAGAAAAATCCCACCCTGATAAGTGTAGGTTAGGACCATGAACGCTGCGGCGGAAAGTACCAGAATGGCGACAGCGGCGGCGAGGAAGACCGTATTCAGGGCGGCCGATACGACGGCATCACTGAGTTCCAAGGAATGCCCCTGAATTACGAAATTGATCAGAACCCCGACGGGGATTACGAAGCCGATGAAGATGGGAGCAGCGCAGATCACCATGCACGTAACGCCTTGCGCCGTCGTTCCCTTTTCCGGCCGGAGCGAAACCGCTCTTCGACTGGTGTCCGTGTAGCGCCGGCGCTGCCGGGCCAATTTTTCGAGAACGATCAGAACGACGATGAAAATAAACGCGATGCAGGATATTTGGGCGGCGGCAGGAAGGCTGTTTTGACCGAGCCAGACATTGAAAATGCCCAATGTCAGGGTCTCAACGGCGAAGTATTCAACTGTGCCAAAATCCGAGATTGTCTCCATCATCGCAAGGGACAATCCTGCAACGATCGCTGGCCGCGCCAGGGGCAGCGCAATATCCCGAAACATGTCACGTTTGTAGAGTTGACCGGCTTCGAACAGGGAAGACGGCGTTAAAAGAAATGCGGACCGCGCCATCATGTAGACGTAAGGGTAAAGCACCGCGCCCATCACCAGCATTGCGCCGCCCATGGAGCGAATTTCCGGAAACCAGTAGTCGCGAGCGCTGGACCAGCCAAACAGTTCACGCAAGGCGCCCTGGACGGGCCCGGCAAATTCGAGGAAATCCGTATAGGTGTATGCGATGAGGTAGGCTGGAATGGCAGCAGGTAACAGCAGCATCCATTCGATGACGCGTCGCATCGGGAAATCGTAACGGGTTACGATCCAAGCCGTCGGAACCCCGAAGAGCAGGCTGGATACGGCGACGCCGACCATTAGGATCAGCGTGTTGGCGACATATCGAGGCAGTACGGTCTCGAAGAGATGCGCCCACAGGTCGCCGCTGTCGCCAGTCGCAGCGACGAAGACCGCCAAAATTGGACCGAGAAAAACGAGGCACAGCAGCAGAGTCGAAAGCGTCCACGGGTTGAAACCGCTTTTGGGTACGGTGAGCTGCTGGACCGTCGTTGATGTCACCAACCGACCCGATCGATAATTCGCTGAGCTTTCGGGGCAAGTTCGGCAATTCGGGCGATAGGCATCTTGTCTTCCTGGAAAGTCCCCCAGGAACTAAGCTCGGCCGATACAGGAACTTTCGGATTGACCGGATACTCGTAATTTACCGATCCGTACAAATCCTGTGCCGCCTTGGACGTCAGAAATTCAAGAAACCGGACAGCTTCTTCCTTGTTCTTCGAGTGCTTCGCGACACCGCCGCCGGATATGTTCACATGCGTGCCCCGGTCAGACTGGTTTGGAAAAATTAGCGTCACAGCTTCAGCCCATTTACGGTGTGCGGGCTTGTCGGACTGCTTCAGTTTGCCAAAGTAGTAATTGTTGATGATGGCGATATCGCACACGCCTTCGTAGATTGCCTTGACCTGTGCGCGATCGTTGCCCTGCGGCCGGCGCGCCAGATTTTCATGGACACCTTGAGCCCACTGTTCTGCGCCTTTCTCTCCGGATGCATTGATTAGAGAGGCGATCAGGGCACGATTGTAGACGTGGCTGCCAGGGCGCGCGCAGATTCTACCCTTCCATTTCGGATCGGCTAAATCTTCGTATGTTTTGATTTTCCGCGCATCGGCAGCCTGCTTCGAGACGACGACGATGCGTGCCCGTTTGGAGAATGCGAACCAGCGGTTATCGGGGTCGCGAAGGTGAGGCGGGATATTTTCATGGAGCGTTTTAGAGTCTATCTGGGCCAGCAGTTTCTTGTCCGCATATACATTTAGACGCGCGATATCGACCGTAAGGATGACGTCTGCCGGGCTGCGTGCGCCTTCCGCCTGCAGCCGTTGGGCCAGCCCCTTTGAGGCATAGACGATATTGATGTCGGTGCCGATTTTCTCGCGATACGCTTTGATGAACGGTTCAATCAGGAAGGGCTGCCGGTGCGAGTAGATGTTCAATTCGCCAGAATTCGCGGCACCGGGTTGCGCGACAATCGCGGAAAAGACGAGAGCACCGACGAAAAGGTTGATGCGGCTTAGAGATTTTAGACGGGAACGGTTGAACATTTTTTCGAGACTCAATTGAACCAGTCGGCGCAGGCACGATAACGCCTCATGGAAGGGTGTCAGATAAGCGGATTTCAGGTCGTGTGCGGCTGCGGTCTCTTGTCGCACGCCGAACGTTAGGCGCTGCCACGTGCCGGCTAGTTCGAGCGATCCGAAGATACGGTCCCAGACGGCCAACACGGCGCCGAAGTTTCGATCGCGATGGCGACCGGCAATCGAATGGTGAATCTGGTGCTGGGCTGGCGAAATTAGATAGCGCTCGATGGTCTTTCCGTAGGAAATCCAAACGTGCGAATGGCGCAAATTCGAGCCGGTGGCGTTGAAGGCGAACAGAATCACATTCGCGCCGAGAACGGTCAGTAACTCGGCCCGGTCCCCGAAAAAGAAGACGAACCCGGCGATGGCAACGCCCTGAACGACCGAGGCGCGAAAGGCAAAGATTACACCTTCGACCGGGTGAGTCCGGTAAACGGTGAATGGCGTGAGCGTTTCGGCGGTGTGGTGAACCTTATGGAAGCTCCACAGCAAGGGCACCGCGTGCAGGGCGCGGTGCACGGCATATTTGGCGAAATCGTCCATCAGAAAAAGCGCTAGAGTGAAACTAGCGGCAATTAGCCAAGCGGGCGCGGCTGCGCCTATCATCAGTCTGCCGTCGAACCAAAGATGCATTGCCTCGAAAAGGGCGGTGCCGACGGCGAGCTTGGTCAGCAATCTGCCGGCGAGGCCCATCGACACCGCCTGATTTATCGTGACGATCAGATAGTCCAAGCGAGCCGATTGGGACCACCAAACGCGCGGCGACCACATCGCTTTTCCAGGATCGGGCTTTCCGCTTCGAATTGCCAAGTGACGGACAGCGAACGCGATCAAAACCGCGGCCCCCAAATAGCCAAAAAAGACCCGCTTGCGCGGATCCAGCAAGGGACCGATCAGTTGGTCGAAGTAGCTTTCGACGAATACTTCCATTGCCGCCGTTCGAGAAGTTGAAAGGGTCGGTGACGGGCGAGGGGGTGCCCGCCACCAAGTTATAATTAATCGTTCTCGGAGCTGTTGCTGCCACCGAGCTTCTTGGACAGTCCCGCCATGTCTTTCAGCATGTCATT
>CAJWUK010000237.1 GCA_913047365.1 uncultured Alphaproteobacteria bacterium
TTTTTCTGTGCCGGCGCCATCATGGTCGCGACCCATAAAACCGAAATTAGCCAGATGCGCGGACTGGGTTGGAGAATGCCTTTCACTTTCAGCGCATTTCTTTTAGGTGCACTGAGTGTGATCGGACTGCCACCACTGGGAGGTGCCTGGAGCAAATGGTACATCGCGTTGGGGGCCGCGGATGCCGAGCAGATAATCTTTATCGCGGTTCTGATGATTTCGTCACTGCTGAATATCGCCTACTTGGTTCCCGTATTTGCCCGCGGATTCTTTGGGCCGAGGGAAGAGGAACAGGCGCAGATGACTGACAAACATAATGGCCATCACGATCACGGAACGGCCAGGCCGGCACACGCCTCGCCCAAACGCATCGCCGAGGCCCCCGTGTTCTGCGTTGTGCCCCTCTGGATCACGGCCATTGGCTGTTTAGCCCTGTTTCTCTATGCGGACCGGCTTTACGCCATGCTCGCACCGATCGTGAAATGAGGATTATCCGATGACGGACACGCCCCAGAACCGCGATGCGCCCTCCTCTGGACCGAAAAAATACCGGCTAGACGACCCCAATAATGCGGACAAGATCTACTGGCTGCTCATCGCGATCTGTGCAGTACTTTTCGTCGCCGACCTGTTTTATCACAAGCATCCCTATTTCGAGGTTGAGGGCGGCTTCGGCTTCTACGGCTGGTTCGGGTTTATTGCCTGTGTCGGGCTGGTATTCGTCGCCCGTCAAATACGCAAACTGTTCAAGCGCAATGAAAATTATTACGACGAAAACCGGAACCTCGGAGGGGATAGCTGATGCTTTTGGGCATCCCACCCGGATTGCTGCTTATCGGCGGCGCGGTCCTGATCCCTCTAATGTCTGGGCATTGGCGAAAAGCCTATATGACGATCCTGCCACTCGCCGGTCTTTGGGCGCTGGCGGGGATCGAACACGGGATCTATTACGAGTTCACTTTTTTTGCATACGAAATCGTACCGGTCCGTTTCGATTCCCTCAGCCTGATCTTCGGCTACATTTTCCATATCGCGGCAATCCTCGGCGTTATATACGCTTGGCATAACGACGACACAATCGAACAGATGGCTGGACTGGCCTATGCCGGCGCGGGTATCGGCGCCCTGTTCGCCGGCGACCTGATTACGTTATTCATTTATTGGGAAGCAATGGCGATTACGTCGGTCTTCCTGATATGGGCGCGGCGGACAGACGAATCCTTCCGGGCCGGCATGCGGTATTTGCTCATCCAGGTCGGCTCCGGCGTATTGCTGCTGTCAGGCGCAATCATGTTGGCCCAAAAAACGGGATCGATTGCCTTCGAACAAATGACTCTGGACGGCCTCGCGACTTGGTTGATCCTGATCGCTTTCGGCATCAAATGCGCCTTCCCCTTTATGCACAACTGGCTTCACGACGCCTATCCGGCGGCGACGATCACCGGCACCGTGTTCCTGTCGGCTTTTTCGACCAAATGCGCGGTCTATGCGCTGGCCCGGGGCTTCCCGGGGACGGAGTTGCTGATCTACGTGGGGGCGGCCATGACGGTATTCCCCATTTTCTACGCAGTTATCGAGAACGACCTTCGGCGGGTTCTGGCCTACTCCCTGATCAACCAGCTTGGTTTCATGGTTGTCGGTGTGGGCATTGGAACATCGCTGGCAATTAATGGTGCCGCCGCGCACGCCTTTGTCCACATCCTTTATAAATCGTTGCTTTTCATGTCGATGGGCGCTGTTCTTTACCGCGTCGGCTCGGCGAAAGGGTCCGACCTGGGCGGTTTGTATAAGTCGATGCCATTCACAGCGGTATTCTGTATCGTCGGCGCGCTCTCGATATCTGCTGCACCTCTATTCGCGGGTTTCATCGCTAAATCTCTGACGCTCTCCGCCGTTGGCAAGGACGGGTACC
Organism: uncultured Alphaproteobacteria bacterium; assembly: GCA_913047365.1. GTDB lineage: Bacteria > Pseudomonadota > Alphaproteobacteria > MPNO01 > UBA830 > CAJWUK01. Next base: position 1,913 of record CAJWUK010000237.1, read on the forward strand.
TGCTTGTCTGGTTAATGATGATGTTCGCTTCAGCTTGTGCGTTTCATTATTGCGGGATCAAGGTGCCCTATTTCGCTTTCTTCTCCAGTGACAGCGGGAAGCGGTGTAAAGAGGCCCCACTTAACATGCTGGCGGCAATGGGGATCACGGCATTTCTCTGCATTGCGATTGCGGTGTATTCACCCTGGCTATACAGCCTGCTGCCCTATCCAGTGAAGTATGAGCCCTATACCGTCAGCCACGTTATCAATCAGAGCCAGTTGCTGATGTTCTCTGCACTCGCATTCGCAATACTCATCCGATACAAAATTTATCCGCCGCCAATCAACTCCACGAACCTCGACTTCGATATCACCTATCGCAAATGGCTACCTGCCGCCTATCGCTGGTTCCTGGCCCTGACCGCCGACGGATGGCATAGCATTCTGCAAGACCTCCGGATCGGGGTCACACGGTTTGTCAAACACATGTTTCAGCACCACGGGCCGGAAGGCGTGCTTGCCAGAACCTGGCCCACCGGTTCCATGGCGCTCTGGGTGGCGGTCCTGCTTGGCGGGTTCTTGCTGATATACTATTTCTAACGTTTTATACGGTGTTCTTTTCCGCTGCGATTCGGGTCACACAGATTTCGTAAAGGGTTGGCCTTGCGGTTTTGGATAAGGGTCCCAAACACACTAGGACGGCGGTCCGGTAGACGAACCACCATTCTTATTTCGTGAAACCATAATTCGGAAATTATGCCGGTTCAAACAACATTGCACTAATTGAAATAGCGTTTTAGTAAACAATTTTTGGAGCGGACGTCATGACCGACTACTGGCTGAACAAGCTAATCTTCGACCTTCAAGGACCGGATGGCAAAGAGCGCTGGAACAGCAGCCGTGAAGAGGTCATGGATAACTATGAGCTGGCACCGGAAATTCGGACTGCACTGAAGGAAGACGATATTGCCGTCTTGTTGCCTCTGGTTAACCCCTATCTGATGAGATTTTTTTTGCTGATGCTTGGATATGACGATGCCAAATCTATTGAAGTGCTGTCCGCTCTGCAAAGCGTCGAAGACCGGGAGAGAATGAATGGCTAAAGTCGTCGGCAGCTTTGCTGCCTCTCATGCACCCAATATTGCGCGGGCCTGGGACAGTCTGAAAGACGAAACGCGTGACTGGCTTACCACCCGTTACGCAGATCTCGGGAAACGGGTTCGCGACCTCAAGCCCGATGTGTTGGTCATCCATTCCAACGATCACTGGATCAACTTTTTTCTGGAAAACATGCCGGCATTCCTTATCGGAATCGGCGACACCCATGACGGCCCGCCGGAACCGTTTATGAAACCCATTTTCGAAGGCAAGGAAATGCCCGGTCATGCCACGCTGGGGCGACATCTGCTCGACTTCGCTATGGAATCGGATTTCGACCCGTCGTATTCTCACCGCATCAAGATCGACCACGGGATCGGCATACCGCTATGGCGCATGGGGCTTAACCCTCTCCCCCCCATCGTACCGGTATTCGTCAACTTGGTGGAAAAACCTTTTCCGACACCGAAACGCTGTCTTGCCTGGGGCCACATGATCCGGAACGCGATTGAGGCGTATCCTGAAGATTTGCGCGTGGTTGTGTTTGGTACCGGCGGGCTCAGTCACTCAATCGGAGAAACGACAATGGGCTGGATTGACGAGCCCTTCGACCACGCCTGTATTGAATTATTCAAATCCGCGTCGGACCAGGAACTGGCATCAGAACTGGATCGCATGCTGGCAAAAACTGGAAACGGCGGGGCTGAACTGAGGTCATGGTCAATCGCCCATGCCGCAGCAGGCGGGAAAGGTTTCGACCTAATCGATTACACGCCAATGCCGGAAACACTCATTGGTTGCGGTCTCGCGGAATGGAAG